>NZ_VIUJ01000007.1:0-123417 GCF_007993905.1 Pseudomonas sp. SJZ077 | reverse complement strand
CAAGCCAACCATTGACTCGGTCACCGATTCCAAAGGCCCGGTCGCCCAGGGCGGCATCACCTTTGACCGATCAGTAACCGTCACTGGCAAGGCCAGCCCCAACCAGAAAGTCCGCTTGCTCGATGGCACTACATCACTGGGGGAACCTACCGCCAATGGCAGCGGCACCTGGACTCAGGTGGTAAGTGCATTGACCGTCAAGGCTTACAGCCTCAAGGCGCTGGCGCTGTATGGCGAGGGCGAAGCATCCACCCCGTTGCGCACGTTTACCGTGGCGGTGGCGGTCAAGCCAACCATTGACTCGGTCACCGATTCCAAAGGCCCGGTCGCCCAGGGCGGCATCACCTTTGACCGATCAGTAACCGTCACTGGCAAGGCCAGCCCCAACCAGAAAGTCCGCTTGCTCGATGGCACTACTTCACTGGGGGAACCTACCGCCAATGGCAGCGGCACCTGGACTCAGGTGGTAAGTGCATTGACCGTCAAGGCTTACAGCCTCAAGGCTTTGGCGCTGTATGGCGAAGGCGAAGAGTCCGCTCCACCGTTCACGTTTACCGTGGCGGCGGCGCTCAAACCGGCCATTGACTCGGTCACCGATTCCAAAGGCCCGGTCCCCCAGGGCGGCATCACCTTTGACCGGTCGGTGACCGTCACTGGCAAGGCCAGTCCCAACCAGAAAGTCCGCTTGCTTGATGGCACCACGTCACTGGGGGAACCTACCGCCAATGGTTCGGGCGTCTGGACTCAGGTGGTAAGTGCATTGACCGTCAAGGCTTACAGCCTCAAGGCGCTGGCGCTGTATGGCGAAGGCGAAGAGTCCGCTCCACCGTTCACGTTTACCGTGGCGGTGGAGGTCAAACCGACCATTGATTCAGTCAAAGGCTCGCCAAGCGGGGTCGAAATTCCCAATGGCGGTACAACATTGGAGACCAGTGTGTCGCTGACCGGCACGGCCAGCAAAGGTCAGAAGGTCCAGGTACTCGACGGCACCATATCGAAGGGGGAGCCCACCGCCAGTACAACGACGGGAATCTGGTACTTGCTGGTGACAGGGTTGAGTGTGGCGTCTCACAGCTTCACCGCTAAAGCGTTGTATGGCAGTGGACAGTCCTCCACGCCAGCGCGTAGCCTCACAGTAGCAACACCATTAACAATTAATACTAGTCAGATGAACCTAAATGGGCTCTCAGTAAAAATCCCAAATTGGCCGAAAACTGGACAAGATTCTATTGGCAATACTGATGTTCGCCTGGCTCAAGGTGGAAAGACTCCCTATTATTATTATTCAAGTAATGAGGCCGTTGCCTCCGTGACACAAACGGGCAAAGTCACTGGCAACAGTATCGGCAATGCCACAATTTTCGTTCGAGACGCATCGCTTCAATTGGTAAGTTATCCAATATCAGTGAGAAACATATATCAACTGCGATCTAATGATTCATATTTAACGCACGCTCAGGCCGTTTCCTGGATGAGCTCCTTCGGCAATGCATTGCCGGCTGGCCAAGCCCTCAATGACATGCAACGAGTGTATGGCCAAAAATTACCTACCGCCCGAAATTATTGGCTTTGTGAAGTGGGTGGATGCCCTCCGGCTCAGGGTTATCAAACATACGCTTTCTACAATATAGATCATATGGATCAACGTTGCGCATCCGACGTCGACCAACGCTGGCGATTCGGGGCATGGTGTATTCAACCTTTATAGTCTTATAAACCTGACGAGTACAAAAGCGCACCTCATTAACTTCTTCCATCATGGGAGAGCGAATAAGGTTTTGAATGTGATAAGCGAAGGGGAAATATTTATTTCCACAATCGTGATTAAAGACTAGTTAAAGCGCCGAATCTATTTACGCGCCTTCACCTGCATGACTGATGTGAACTTAACCAGGATCAGGCGCGACTGGTCCTGATGAACGCTGTGTCGGGTCACCGCCGTTTCCGGAGTCACCACTCGACTCGAACCATCGGGCGGCGCTTCTCGGGGTGTGGCATGACAAGGTGCGCAGTTACGATGGAAGCTGGTGCGGGGCGGGCAGTCGATTACCCTGGCGCTACCGTTGTTGCTGAAGGTGAAGCGGATTGAGGATGGAGATTCGTGGTTGCCGAGACAGGTGATTGCCGGTCAGACGGGTCAATAAAAAACGCCGCTTACCCAATAGGAGAAGCGGCGTTTCAGTCTTGCAAGACTACTATTCCCTTACCAGTTAACCCTCACCCCAAAGTTAACCCCCCACGGCTTCTCAATGTGCTCGCCCTTTTCATAATCAAAATCAACGTGCGCCTGCATCCCCTCGGAGAAAGCCACTGCCAACCCCGCCCCGAAATCGGTACGGTAGCCCGACAGGTCGTTGTTAAACACATTGTTGTTCACTTGCACTTTGTTATTTTTGGCGAACTCGTAACCCGCCGCGGCACTGATATAAGGCTGTACCACCTTGCCGTTGCCGAAGTCGAAATTGCGCCCGAAGGTGCTGCCGACCTTGCCCAGCATCGAGCGGGCCCGATCACCGTTGGCGTCCATGCCGTTGTCCAGGTTGTAATGCTTGCCCTGGATCACGACAGACGAGAATCGGGTAAACGGCTCGATGAAGTAGCCATCGCCGAACTTGATGTGTCGGCCGAATTCGGCCCAGCCGCCGAGGCCGGAGTTGTCGTAGTCGCCTTTGGCACGGGAACCGTCGCTCAGGCCGACTTTTGACTCGTTGCGGAAGTGGTTGAACTTGAGCGCGGCATCGAAGTAGTAACCGGAATCGGCATCGAGCCAAGTTGCGTAAGGCCCGACGTAGTAGCTGTCGACGGTGCCGGAAGTGCCGTAATCAAGATTCAGCCTGGAATTGCTGTACCCCGCCATCACCCCCATAAACCATTGGCTCTCACCCAGTCTCGCATCAGCGCCCAGGGAAAAACCTTGCTGGGTTTGCTGATAAGCCACACCCGAGCCGTCAGCCACATTGTATTGGCTGCCGTAAGTACGCACCCAGGCACCCGACTTGCCGCCGTTGAATCGAAGCTCACCCATGCGACTGCGTAGGGATGCGTCTTCGCCGGTGGCCACAGTGATCGCTGTATTGAACAGGGCCAATACCGAACGCGCGCCCGGGCTGACGGTTTCGGTAGCAGGGTCCAGATACCAGTCGGTAGCCCCGCTTTCGTCCATCGTGCTTTTCAGCGAATAGGACCAGGTTCCCAGGTCCGCCCTGCCACTGATCAGCGAGAATTGCGCATCACCCGCCGCCGTATGCACGAGGTTCAATTGCCCGGGAGACACGGCATCCAGCCCAGAGGCCGCAACCAACAGACCGAACTGCCCAGTGGCCACACCGGTCACGTTCAGGAAATCGTGATGGCCGGTGGCAAAGTTGCCTTTCATCGCAAATACATTGGCGCCGGTGCCTGAGGCCGCAAGTGTTCCGACGTTCAACTGGTAGAACGTGTCCGGGGCATCGGGCGAACCGAAGCTGACTGTACCGCCATTCATGGCCAATGCGCCGACGGTGTCGTTGCGGGTCAGGGTCCAGTTGGAGCCGCTGTTGATGGTCACACCGTCGACCTTATCCAGGCTGCCGGTGAACCGTGAATTGTTTTGCAGGTTGACCGTGGCCGAGGAGGCGTCATCGACGAGCACGACATCACCGGTGAAATGGCCCTGATCGAAGGTGAGGTTCGCTACGCTGCTGCCATCTATATTCACGTTGCCTTGAAGCGCACTGTTGGCGACGGTCATGGCGGCGGTAGAGGCGCCTTGCACATCAAGCAGGATGTTGTTTCCGGCAAGCAGACTGGCACCGTTCGAGAGACGGATAGTGGCATTTGTGCCTCTCTCGACCAGAACCGCGGAGCCGTTGACACCCTGTACGATGGCATTATCCAGTGTAAGGGCACGAGCACCTACATTGGCGGAATCGTTGACCATCCGCACACCTGTCGCCTGCCCGGTGATATGCGTCCCGGCAGAGGCATCCACTTCACCGCCCAGAATGTTCACACCAATGCCGTCGCCTGCCGAGCCGGTGACTTGCGTATTGATCAACGACAATTTGCTCAGCCCCGTGACCTGGGCACCAGCTACTTCACCCTTGATCTGGCTATTGGAAACGGTCACGTCCGATCCGCCGGCCGCGACACTGGAACGGTTTACGGCCAGCCCGATGTCTTCGCTGGTCACATTGGCCCGATCGATAGTGCCTCGACTGCTGGTGACTACAACGCCTTCAGCGCCGCTACTGCCGACAATGCTCGCGCCGTTGATATTCAACGTTGAGCCAGATTGCACAGTGATCGATCGGGTACTGGCGCCATTGACGTTCAACACGCCATTGTTACGCACCAGATAGTCGATCGACGTTGTCGATGAGTCGATATCCAGTGTCGTTCCGTCGACGATGGTTGCCGCCTGTGCACCCGTGCCGGACAAAGAAAAGACCGGCATGAACACCAGTACGCCCAGCGCGCGTTTTCGAATAACCCTGACGGGGAGCTCGCCAAATACTTTCATAATTTATCCACCTCCAACTCATAATAAAAAGTGCGCAAATACATTTGCGTGAAAAAATAGAGCGCGGAAGGTAAAGGAACTCCCCCTAAAAAAATGTAGGAAATATCCGAAATCACATAGCGAATATTTCCATAACTTCCCTCACTAAAAAAAACCGGAAGGTTTTACACCTTCCGGGCTTTTTCACTTAAATCGGACAAGGCGTTCCAGTCCCCCCTACCATATGCACTCTAACGAAGTGACTGGAAGTTACGTCCCGCCCATCGATCTCGACGACGTAACTGATTTCCCCCCATGCGCTCTGTGTTGCAAGAAGCTCCTGGTAGCGGACTTTTATAATAAAACCGTCGTCAACCTCCTGATCGCTCGGAGAATAGTTGAATTCGTACTTGGTACCCGGCTTTACTGTAGTCCCCGCAGAATCGCTATACCCTTGATAAGTACAGGCCAATGTTTTCCCCTTCAATTCCGGCTCTCCACCTGCGACCAGTGCTTCAGCACATTTGCCAAGCACTGCATCGGCTCGCAAAGATTGGCAATTGAGTAGAGTCAAATCTGGATCCATATGTTGAAACCTTACTTCGGGCGCAACACCCGGACGAATATAAACATCAACGTCCTGAGGCAACGAAAACTCCTCATTTTCGTTAAGGTCCGGATTGGTTAGTTTGTAACTTACCGGAAGCGGATTGCCATTTCCTCCTTCATCCACAACTTCCCACTCAACAGTCCATTCCAAATCATCCGTTTCCGTTCCATCCAGTTCAATGACGCCGCCCTGTGCTGCTGTCACCTCAACACCCTTCCAGATCAGTGTCGCAACGTCTCCGTCCTTGACGCCATCAAAAACCTGCGCAGTGACTGAAACCGTCTGATCTTTGTCGTCTTCTGTCAGTACATTCGGGCCATTACCTCCTTGTCCTTGAACAGTCACCAGATCAAGGTCCGGATTGGGATTCTCCTCCCCTTCACCGGGCCCCGGTCTGCGGAGGTCGACAACAATATTTTTTGTAAGTGGCGTTAATGGGTGACGAACCGTGCCGCGCTTTATCTGATAACTGGTTGTTATTGTTTTTTCGCCAAGGCTATCTTTAGCCAGCGCGCTATAGGGAACATTCACGTAGAAGGGAAAGCCGTTGATCCGCTGTGCGGGCAATAGAATGCCATCTACCGTCACTTCGATCTCATCACGATCCGCGATGTAATTATCGTACTCAGCCAATATCCCGATGCCCAAAGGCATCCGCGCATCGGCCAGATCCACCAGTTTAGGTAGCGTATCATCATCAAACAGCGGAATGTTGGGTGGCAATAATCCCTCTGGCGGATCCGTCAGCGATACGTTCGTTTTCTTGTACGCTGAGGGGAGACTCTTATTACCTTTCCGATCCATCAACGTATACCAGAGTTCTTTTTCACCCTCTTCGGTGCCAACCTGGGCAGCAGTCAAGTTGAAAGTCACCGGCACGGCGGTATCTGTAACAGTCACATTCCCTATCGAAATAGCTCCTGGCAAAGATATGCCAAAGAAAGCTTCGATTACATCCCCGATTTTTTTTGTGGCGTATTGAGGGACGGTAACAAGAACAAAACCGTTGGCATCCAGGTAAGGTTTGGTAATGCCGTCTCGCTCAACTTCTGCAGGAAGGGTCACCTCACCGTTCGGCAAGGGAGCCTGCGTATCGATATTAATTACCTCGTGCGCAACTTCATCAGGATTGCCACCATGACTCAGTATATAACTTAACTCATGCGATCCCGATGCATTAGTGAGACCTGCTGGCAACAGCAATTCAAACGCAGTGATGGCGGGATCAATTGGAGTCTCATAATCATATCGGGTACCAACACGACTGCCATTCCAGGTCAAGTTCAAAAACCCTGGTATAGCGTTTTCATCGCCCGCCTGAGCAAATCGGGGGATCAGCACTTTTAGCTGTGCGCCTTGAAGACTGGAATGCAACTGATTTGGCAAATCGTCCGCGGTATCGGGCAACAGGGGATTATCAGCGTGCAGGGAGGGGGGCGCTGCGTCCTCTGTAGGCATACTCTGCCGAACGACAAGATAACGCGCGCGATTCTGTGCGGGATCCAATGGTTTGAAACTGGTCATCTGTATCTTCCTTTCAATTGCTTGATTATCTGACAAAGGACACTACCAGCCCCCGTCAGGACACTTGGAAACTGACCACCCACGCGCGGACTTTAATTCTGATAATCCGACTTAAACAGCGGACAGTATTGCGCTCTTTTAATCGATCAATGTTTAGGCACGTCACTCACGAATGATTCTTCGCAAATATCATTATTCGGCCCGCACAATTGACCACTGGGCATCGTTCTATTGATAATCACAAACTCAGACTTCGACTCACCTTGTCCGCCGTTGCTCTTTCTCAAAAAATATCGGCAAAGTGCTGATCCGCGATCAACCATCGGCGCAACTAACCTTTCATAGTCTGTCACCGATATATCAAAACCATTGCGTGCCTGCTCAAGACTGAGTGTTGTTTCAAATGACTCAGTGACCCCCGGGATGGGGGATGTGCCATTGGGGCCGTAACACCCTTGCCAATGAAGCTCGACAATATCGTCTTTGTCGAAGGCGTCGTTACCCTCGATATGCACCCGCACCTGCTCCCACAATCGAGGTCTGGCACAGCAATCAAGCAGGCCTTTTAGCCCGCCATCAGGGAACGTCGGCTCCGGCAAATTCCTGATGATGATGATTGCCACGTTTACCGGAGTCGCTCGGGCCAACTGCACGTTTACCTGGTTGTCGGTGGTGTACCACACCGGTAACGCCGGATTTTCCATGTCTTGCTCGATAGCCGTCCAAGGAATACTGAACTCAATATTTTGCCCGGCGCTGTCGCCATCCTTGACCTCGTATTCAGCGACTGGCGTGCTGATGGCGCCCCAGTACAGGAAGATCTTTTCTCCAGGCTGTGGATTGTCGTACAAGCGCAAGTACCCGTCGGCGGGCTGACCATGATCTATCGTCTGCAGCGTGTTCAGTTGTTTCGAAACAGCGCCATAGATCTCCAGATTCGCCAGCGTGAGGTTCAACATCGCGGGAGCGTCAGCGTGATCCGGACCGGCGACCGTCAAATTGACCGGCACCTGCGTTTCTGGAGCAGGCGGCGTCGGTGTCCCGCCACGACTGATGCGGTAGTCAACACGCGCATCCATCGGCCCGAGCCCGTCAGCCGTCAGTGTCGACCACGGTACAGTTTGGCTGAGCGGAAATTGGGTTGGGTCAACGTCCAGGGGGGCGAGAGCATGACTATTCCACCGGATCAGAACCTTGTCGGAGGCGTCCGGATTGTCATAGGCATCGATTTCGACGGTGACCGCTTTCTGATCGACCGCCCCTTCGCGAGCGTGTTCGCGGTCGATCAACCCTCGCACCGACAATGGCACCCGAGCTGGATCGAGATTGCCAGGGGCCGGCGTCAAGTCGACAAAAACCGGTAACAGGGTCGAGCGTGGCCCACGGTTGCCGGCCCAATCACGTAGCCGGTAATAAAAGTAGCGTTGACCGTGCCCACGACCACGAATATCCGCCGCGTACACGGTAATGATGAGACGACGCTGGTCAATGTCCTGTTGACTGAACTCCTGCTCACGAATGCCAGATTCGGTATCCAGAGGATTGGGGTTGTCCGTCAAATAATAGATTGCGCGATCCCGGGCCTTTAAATCGACATAGAGCGGGACTTGTAATCTGACCTCTCCAAATCGTGTGAGGTAGTCATCGGTGATATCGCCGGGAACATCCAGCATCACCAGCGGCTTTGGCTCCTGACCATCATCCGGCGGCACTCTATCGACCGTGACGCGCTTGGAGAAGGACAGTTCTGCGTTCCCGCCGTAACTGAGTTGGTACGACAGGGAATAAATACCGTGATCCAGCTTGTCCCGAGGGACTTTCAAGGTCTTCTCCCCTGGGTCGGTGAACTCCTCCCTGTACACTTCGGTGAACGAACTGCCTTCCTTTACCCAACTGATAGAGATGATGTAGGGAAACGGATCGACGAGTGCCGTTCTCCAGTTCGGAACGATGACGACCAGGTCATCACTCACTGCACTTCTCGGCAACAGCCCCTCCGGACTCTCTTCGCCGTTCTCGTCCTTGAGGATGGCAGGCACCCTCGGTTGTTCCAGGGTTGGATCCGTTGGATCAGCCCGGTTTTGAGAAATCGGCATTGCTGACTTCCTCTCAAGACTTTGTCGACGTTCTCTCACGCTCAGTACGTATTCAGCGTGTCAGGTATTTGTTGCTCTGAAGTGATTTAACGGCACTGCGTACAGACTGGCTACTGTCAGAAATAACAGGTTTTGCTACCGTTCGTCGGCGATTGACACCTCGTAGGGGGGGCGCAGCTATTTATTTGGAGGAGGAAATAAACGGCGGTGTTTAAAAGACATTTCAAGACACTCACTCTGCCTACACATCCTTGCGTAGCTGCCTACGACTGCGCCAGAATCCGCCGGCTTGTGTGCCTTGTCCCCTCGCCCTATCGTTTCCGTGTCGTTGCAAATGCAGCGATCGGGTTTAGCAGCTCGGTCAATATCAAGGCACGCAATGTCACCTCTTGATCAGTCGGCTTTTTTGCCTCCTGATTGGCGTTTTGGTGACTGTGCGTGGGGCACTTCGGTGCGCCGGGTTCCTTGATGCCTGGTCTGCTAACCCGCGCACAGCCGCCACCCTTTCCGTTTAGCAGCGAGGGGTGACGACTCCAATCATCAAGGAGTTTCACCATGTTCAAGATCACACCCAACCCACCCGAAACCGACGACGTTTCCCCCTACGAATCCACCGATTCCAAAAAACTCAACGAAGCCGCCGACCGCGCCCTCGACTACTACCTCAAACCGGTCATCCCCGCAGACACTCCGCGTAAACCGAGCACCATCTATTCCATCGCTCCCGACACCAATGACGAAACGCTGCTGGTCAACGCCTGCGAAACCCTGGCGTCGGCGAGTGTGATGTTGAGTAATTTCGCGGGGTTGATGGAGGGTTCGCATCGCAATACGGTACTGGGGATTCAGCAGGTGGTGATGCTGGGGGAATTGGCGGTGAATCGGATGCTGGATAACTTCGTTCCGCAGGGTTAGCGAAAATCCTGGTGCGAACACTTTCCTGTGGCGAGGGAGCTTGCTCCCGCTCGGCTGCGCAGCAGTCGTAAAACCAGCGAAACGCTGTTTATCAGACACAATCGCGGTGAATGGTTTTGGGGCTGCTTCGCAAGCCAGCGGGAGCAAGTTCCCTCGCCACAACAGCGTGTCAGGCTGTGAGTTTTGTGGCGGTCTTTTGGGCCTCTTCGCGAGCAGCCTCGCTCCTACAGTTGATCCGGGTTGTTCGCCTGTTTTGTGTTCACTGAAGATCAAAGTGTCGGAGCGGGCTTGTTCCGGGCGGCGATCCGACGAAAGCGATCTCACAGACAACAAAAACCCGCCATTCCTTACCCAGGAATGGCGGGTTTTGTCGTTTCAGAGGTCAGCCTTCAGGTCATACGGTGTCCACCTTCAACGAATGGTCATTCAACATGCCATTGATGATGGTCGCGGTATCGTGCCCGCCCGCCACCACCCCGCCCGCTCCCGGCGTGACGCCGTAGTGGCTGGCCAGGTTGACGCCGGCCAGGTCGATGGTCTGGTTCGGTGCCGCGCCGGCCATGGCGCTGACGTCGATGCTGGTCAGGACCGAGGCGCCGCTGCCGATGACTTTGAAGTGCAGATAGTCATCCAGCGATGCTGCGGTGCCGTTTTCGCCTTGCAGCAGTTGCGACAAGTCGAGTTTGTCGGTGCCTGGGGTGAAGTCGGTGACGAGGTCGTGGCCGCTGTTGCCTTTGAGCCACTGGAAGGTGTCGGCCCCTGCCCCGCCGGTCAGGGTGTTGTTGCCCAAGCCGCCGATCAGGAAGTCGTCACCGCCGCCGCCCTTGAGGATGTCATCGCCCAAACCGCCGGTGATGACGTTGCTCAGGTTGTCGCCCGTGAGCGAGTCGTTGAAGTTGGAGCCGGTGAGGTTTTCGATGGCGGTCAACGTGTCGGTGCCGGCGCCGCCGGTGTTTTGCGCGGTGGCCACGCTCAGGTCGACCGTGACCCCGGCGGTGGCGTGGGCGTAACTCACGGTGTCGGTGCCGGTGCCGCCGTCGAGCAGGTCGTTGCCGGTGCCGCTGAACAGCAAATCATTGCCAGCGCCGCCATGCAGTTCGTTGTTGCCGGAGCCAGCGGTGAGCACATCGTTGCCGTCGCCGGCATTGAGGACGTTGTTGCCGGTGCCCGCCACCAGCACATCGTCGCCGGCCGTGCCGGTGAGGGTATGTCCGTCCTGATAACTGATGGTCACGCCCGCGCTGTCGCTGCCGCCGTGGTTGTCGTTGGCGGTGTAGGTGCCGTGGGCATCCGGGGCGATGTCGTGGCCCCCGGCGTAATCGAGGGTCATGGTCAGCTTGTAGTATTCCGCGTTGTTCACGCCGCTGCCGCTGGTGTTGGTGATGTTGGTGACGTGGATCTGATAGGTCCCGTCCGCCTCCGCGGTGAGGGTTTGCCCGTCCGCGAGGGCGATCCACGCCCCGCCGTTGAGCGAGTACTCCATCGCGATGTGACCGCCCGCCAGGTTGTGGTCCAGGTTGAGGGTTTCGCCTTGTTTGAGGTTGACGGTGATCCGGTCCTCATCATTGGCGTTACCGGCGGTGACCCCGCCCAGATATCCACTGACCACCAGCACCGCCGTCATGGTCGTCGCGTTCGCCGCAAAGGCGTTGCGCACGTTCGCCAGGACCTGGTTGGCGTTGTTGTTGCCGGTCGAGGAGAAGCTGATCGCCCCGGTGCCGGTGAAGTCGGCGCCTTTGGAAATCCAGCCGGTGTTGAAGTTGGTGGGTGAAGCCGTCAGCGGATCGCCATCGGCATCGGTGTCGTTGGCCAGCAGCATCTCGCCCGGCACCACAATGTTGCCCGAGAGCACGTTGGTGATGATGTGGTCATCGACCGCCACCGGTGCCGCATTCGGGATGACTTTGACCGTCAGTGTGGAGCTGGCCAGGTCACCGTCGTTGTCGCTGGCGGTGAAGCCGATGTTTTCGGTAATCACCACTGCCGTGGTTTTTTGCGAGGTGTAGGTGTACTCGCCGGTGTCGAGGTTCACCACCAACGTGCCGCCATTGTTGGTGGCGATGCTGATGCTGTTGTTCACCGTGTTGAAGGTGCCGTGGTTGGCGCCGCCACTGAAGTTCAACGAACCCTGATTGCTGTTGCCTTTAGGGTCGTAGGTGTAGGTGGTGCCGTCGACCACGAGGGTTTTGATGAAGCCGCCATCGGCGCCGAACGTACCGCCCTCCAGCAAGGTGCCCGTCACCGGCGCGCCGACCACCGTGCCCGAAAGCACCGAGTTGAGCTGGTTGAGATCGGTCACCACAACAGCGTTGGTGTTGGTGTGGGTGCTGCCGTCATAAGCCAGCGGATCGAGGTAGGCGTTGCTCACGCCGCTGCCCAGGCCGATCGCGTAGTTCTTGATGCTGTTGGCGTCGAGGAAGGCTTTGAGTGCGGCCTCATCTGCGCTGCCGATGTCGCCTTCGTTGGGTTTGCCGTCGGAGAAGAAGTAGCCGACGTTCTGCGCCCCGGTCAGTTTGCCCGAGGTGTTGAACGCCGTTTGCATCGTCGCGACAGCGGCGTCGTAGTTGGTGCCACCGCCGGCAGTCAGGCCGGAGATGATCGACTTGGCGGTCGCCACATCCACCCAGATCGATGTCTTGTCGGTGGCGTTGCTGCTGAAGGTGACGATCTGCACTTTCACATCGCCCAGGTCGTCGTATTTGTCGAGCAAGGCACTGATCGCCTGCTTGGCCAGTTCGAGGCGCGATAGCCCCGGTACACCGGAGGGGTCAACCATGCTGCCGGAGACGTCAATCACCAGCAGCAGGTTGGAATCGATCTCCACAGCCGCCACCGAACGCTCCGCGCCGAGGACCTTGGGCACGTCATCGACGATGTTGACCACGATGGTGCTGGTGGTGCTGTTGCCCAGCGCATCGGTGGCTTTGTAGGTGAAGCTTTCGATCAGGGTATTCGGGCCGTCGTTGGTGTTCGGCGAGGTTTTCGGCGCCGACGTCAGGGTGTAGGTGTAGGTACCGTTGGGGTTGAGCAGCATTTGCCCGTAGGCCCCGGTGGCGCTGCCGACCAGGGTGTAGGTGATGGCGCCACTCGCGCCGGTGACGGAGCCGACCAGGGTGCCGGTGGCCGTTTCGCCGGTGTTGCCGGGCTCGCTGCCCGTGACAGTACCGGCCGCCAGGTCCAGCCCGTCCTTGGTCAGGTCCAGGGCTTTCTCGTAGACGGTGACATCGGTGTCGCTGACCGCTTTGATGCAGCTGTTGTAGACGTCGATGGTGATGGTGGTGGTGCTTTCATCGCCGTCGGCATCGCGCACGGTGTAGGTAAACGTGTCGGTGGCGCCGGCACCGCTCACGGCGTTGGGATTGCTGTGATAGACCGCGTTGCCGTTGGCATCCAGCGTCAGGTAACCGTAGGTGCCATTGATGTTCGTGCCCAGGCCGCCGATGGCCGAGGACGAAGTGTCCGAGCCTGCGCGCACGCCAATCACTGCGCCGCTGAGTGCCGGGCCATCTGCACCGCCGATGTCGTTGTCCAGCACGTTGCCGCTGACCGTGCCGCCTTCGACCACGCTCGCCGTGTCCGCTTTGGCCGTCGGCAAATCATCGACGATGTTGACGTTGATCTGACCCGTCGCGGTGCTGCCGTCGGTGTCCGTCGCCACCACGTTGAAGTTCTCGGTGATGCTGTTGGCGCCGTTGGCGTTCGGATGAGTTTCGTTGTCCGCCAGGGTGTAGCTGTAACTGACCACGCCGGTGGCCGGGTTGTAGCCGGTGATGGTCAGCGTGCTGCCCAGCGGTGTGACGATCGATTGCGGGAAGCCTGCCGCCACACCGCCAGTGACCAGAGCAATGCCGCCGACGGTCAGGGTTTGCAGGCCGTCCAGCGCGGTCACGGTGAAGGTGCCGCTCTGGGTCAGGGCGGGCGCGTTCGGGGTGGTGCCGTCGCTGAGGTTTTTCTCGTAGACGGTCAGTTCACCGCCGTACACGTCGAGGCCATTGAGCGTGACCGGGTCGTTGTTGTTCTGGATGTTCAGCACCAGGTTGGCGGTGCTGGTATCGCCGTCGGCATCGGTAATGGTGTAGGCGAAAGTTTCAGTGCCGGTGCCGCCGCCGTGCAGGTTTTTGAAGTCCGCATCATTGGTGTTCAGCGTGTAGGTGTACGTGCCGTTGGCGTTGAGCACCAGGGTGCCGTAAGTCCCGGTAAAGGTGCCTGGGGTCACAGGCCCGGCGTTCGGGCCGGTGGCGACACGGTCCGCGCCCTGGACGTCGTTGCTCAGGACATTGCCATTGAGCGTCAGCACGGCCTCCGACGCTGTGCCGGTGTTGCTATCGTTGAAGGCTTTTGGCACGTCATCGACGATCTTCACCACGATGGTGCTGGTGGTGCTGTTACCCAGGGAATCGGTGGCCTGGTAGGTGAAACTTTCGGTCAGCGAATTCGCGCCATCGTTGGCAGGCGGCGTGGTGGTCGCAGGCGAGGTCAGGGTGTAGGTGTACGTGCCGTTGGGGTTGAGCTGGATCTGGCCATAGTTGCCCGTGGCGCTGCCCACCAGCGTGTAAGTGATCGCGCCGGTCGCACCGGTGACCGAGCCGACCAGCGTGCCCTTGGCGGTTTCGCCGGTGCTGGTCGGGTCGCTGCCGATGACCGTGCCGGCCGCCAGGTCTTGCCCGTCCTTGGTCAGGTCGAGGGCATTTTCGTAGACGGTCACGTCGGCATCGGTGGAGGCGACAATGCTGCTGTTGGACACGTCGATGGTGATGGTGGTGGTGCTTTCGTCACCATCGGCATCACGCACGGTATAGGTGAACACATCGGTCGCGCCGGGGCCGTTCACCGCGTTGGGATTGCTGTGGTAGGTCGCATTGCCGTTGGCATCCAGCGTCAGGTAACCGTAGGTGCCGTTGATGTTGGTGCCCAGTCCACCGATGGCCGAGGTCGAGGTGTCCGAGCCTGCGCGCACGCCAATCACGGCACCGCTGAGCGCCGGACCATCGGCACCGCCGATGTCGTTATCCAGCACGTTGCCCGAGACGGTCGCGCCCTCGTCTACCGAAGCGTAATCAGGGTTGGCGGTGGGCAGGTCGTCGACGATGTTGACGTTGATCTGGCCCGACGCAGTGCTGCCGTCGGTGTCCGTCGCCACCACGTTGAAATTCTCAGTGAGGCTGTTGGCACCGTTGGCATTCGGATGAGTTTCGTTGTCCGCCAGGGTGTAGCTGTAGCTGATGACGCCGGTGGTCGGGTTGTAGCCGGTGATGGTCAGCGTGCTGCCGAGCGGTGTGACGATCGATTGTGGGAAACCTGCGGCCACGCCACCGCTGACCACCGAAATGCCGCCGACCGTCAGGGTTTGCAGGCCATCGAGGGCGGTCACGGTGAAGGTGCCGCTCTGGGTCAGAGCGGGCGCGTTCGGGCTGGTGCCGTCGCTGAGGTTTTTCTCGTAGACAGTCAGTTCACCACCGGCCACGTCGAGGCCGTTGAGGGTCACCGGGTCATCGTTGTTTTGGATGTTCAGCACCAGATTGGCGGTGCTGGTGTCGCCGTCGGCATCGGTGAGGGTGTAGGTGAAGGTTTCCGTGCCGCTGCCATTGCCGTGCAACGCTTTGAAGTCGGCATCGCTGGTGTTCAGGGTGTAGGTGTACGTGCCGTTGGCGTTCAGCACCAACGTGCCGTAAGTCCCGATGAAAGTACCGGGGGTGATCGGGCCGGCGTTTTCGCCGACGGTCACGCGGTCGGCGCCTTGGGTGTCGTTGGTCAGCACATTGCCGTTGAGGGTCAGCAGGGTTTCCGAAGCGGTGCCGGCGTTGCTGTCATCCACGGCCTGAGGTAGGTCATCGACGATGTTGACGTCGAGATTGCCGTTGGCGGTGGTGCCGTTGTCATCGACCACGGTGACGGCGAATTGCTCGGAGATCCCGTTGGCACCGTTGGCCGTCGGATGCGCTTCGTTATCGGCCAGGGTGTAGCTGTAACTGACCACGCCGGTCGCGCTGTCGAACCCGGTGATGGTCAACGTGCTGCCGAGTGGTGTGACGATCGATTGCGGGAATCCTGCGGACACGCCGCCGACCACCACGTTGATGCCACCGACGCTGAGGGTTTGCACACCGTCGAGCGCGGTGATGGTGAAGGTGCCGCTCTGTGTCAGCGCGGGCGCGTCGGGGCTGCTGCCGTCGCTGAGGTTTTTCTCGTAGACGACGAGTTCGCCGCCTTCGACGTTGAGGCCGCCGATCGTGACCGGGTCATCGTTGTTTTGGATTTGCAGCACCAGGTTGGCGGTGCTGGTGTCGCCATCGGCATCCGTCAGGGTGTAGGTGAAGGTTTCGGTGCCGCTACCGCCGCCGTGCAGCGCTTTGAAATCGGCGTCGCTGGTGTTCAGCGTGTAGGTGTAACTGCCGTTGGGATTGAGCACCAGCGTGCCGTAAGTCCCGGTGAAGGTGCCGCCGATGATCGGCCCGCTGTTGGGGCCTGTGGGAATGCGGTCAGCCCCCTGCGAGTCGTTGGGCAGCACGCTGCCGGTCAGGGTCAGCAGGGATTCCGAGGCGGTATTGGCGTTGCTGTCATCGACCGCTTTGGGCACATCGTCGGTGATGTTGACGTCCAACGTGCCGGTGGCGGTATCGCCGTTGGAATCATTAGCGACGACGATGAACTGTTCGCTGAGGTTGTTGACACCCTCGCCGGCCGAATGGGTGTCGTTGCCGACCAGGGTGTAGCTGTAACTGACCACGCCGGTGGCCGGGTTGTAGCCGGTGATCGTCAGGGTGTTGCCCAGTTGCGTGGTGATCGACTGCGGGAAGCCGACAGGCACCCCACCCGTGATCACATTGATCCCGCCGATACTCAAGCTGGTCAGCCCGTCGGGCGCAGACACGGTGAAGGTGCCGTTCTGGATCAAGGCGCCAGGATTGCTGGCAGAACCGTCCGCGAGGTTAGCTTCGTTGAGGGTCAGTTCGCCGCCCGCCACCGACAGGCCCGCGAGGGTGACCGGGTTGTTCGGCGCGTCAGGAACGGGAATGACACCCGTGCCCCCTGAACCGGCACCGTTGTCGCCGTTGTCCGGATCACCGGCCAGACGTTCGAGCGGAAATTCGGGAATGCCGTTAAAGCCCGCGGTGGGGAAGCCAATGGTGGGGTCGACCCGCCCGCCCACTTCTTCGAGCATGACGAAACTGTGGCCGCCGCCCGCCGCCCCGCCGGGTGCGCCGGTCGAAGCAGGTCCGGCCGCCGTGGCTTCAGCGGTTTGAGTCGGGTCATCGCCGGCCGCGATGGCTTTTTGCAGTTGCTCGACATCGGTCAGTTGCGCTTGAGTCGGCGTCACCGCTTCAGCGGTTTCCACATGGGCCGCTTGATTCGCAAGCAACTGGGAGTTCATTTGCAGGCTGCTGCCACGCCCGAGGGTCAGTTCCTGGCCATTTTTCAGATGCACGGCCACCGCGCCATCGGCGCCGGTGATCAATTGGTCGCCGGCGAACAATCGATCGCCCTCGGCCAGCACACGCCGGGTACCGCCGCTTTCCGCGAACACCTGACCAATGATTTTACTGACGGTACCAATGAGCGTTGCCATGTGCATTTCCTCCGCTGCCAACCGCTGTCGGCACCCTGTTTGTGCGAAGAACGTGCTCATGGTTGAAGCAGGTTGCCTGGCGGATCGCCTGCGGGGTGCGTTTATCCGAGTAAACCGCTGCCCCGGCGATAGTCTCGCCAAGCATGTCGCTCATGGGCAATGAGTCCGTTTTTGGCAAAACCCCAATGCAATCAACAACCTTGGGATTCCAATCGCAGCCACATTGCCTTTTGTGCGATGCGTAACGATTTTGAACCTGTAGAGCGACAAAAAACTGTCGCCTCAAAACCGTTTCGCTTCCCTCCCCTCCAGCACTTCTCCGCCCTATGTCGATAAGTGGATGGAACTTTCCTTAAACCCTCGAATGCTCCCTAGAGCTTCTAAAACAAGGGCTTTCAGAGTGAACAATGTGCTGGATTTTGCAGAGCGCATAAGTTTTTTTTGGAATAACCCCTATGAAAAAAATTTCTTAGCTACGCTCTAGAATGTTCTTAGCTACGTTGTTACAAGCATGAAACGGTTTTGCCTATAAATGTCGTCAAATATTTGGCGACTGATAAAGAACCATCAGGAATCAGGGAGATGTACCCATGCGCGTTTTAACCCCCCTTTGCAGCGCAATTCTGCTGGCCATGGCCTGCACATCCCAGGCTCAAGCCATGTCAGTGACCGAGGCGATCCAGAGCACCATCGCAACCCACCCGGAACTGGCCTCGCGCGTCGACTCGCGGCTGTCCGCGGATGAGCAAGTCAAAGTCGCCAAGGGGGGCTTTTATCCATCAGTTGATCTGAACGCCGCCTACGGGCGCGGGTACAGCGATAACACCAACACCCGGGCGTTCGGCAATCACAACACCGAAATCCTCACCTACACCCAATCGGAGCTGCGCCTGCGGCAGATGCTGTTCGACGGTTTCAACACCGCGAACGAAGTCGAACGCACCAAAGGGGTCGTCAACTCCCGGGCCTATTACGCTCAAGGCACCGCTCAGGACCTGGCATTGCGCACCATCGAGGTCTACCTCGAAGTGCTCAAGCGCCGTGAACTGGTGACCCTGGCCACGAACAACCTGCAGGCTCACTTGCGGGTCAACGATCAGATCGGCCTGCGCACCCAGCGTGGCGTCGGCAGCAACGCCGACTCCGACCAGTCCAGCGCCCGCCGGGCACTGGCGCAAAACAACCTCGACACCGCCGAGGTCGATCTGGCGGATGCCGAGTCGAATTTCGCCGCCGTTGTAGGGCGCCTGCCCGATGAACTGGAAACGCCGCCGTCTATCCGCGGCGAACTGCCTGCCTCTCTGCCGGAAGCCCAGCAGAGCATGGTGGAAAACAACCCGTACCTGAAATCGGCCCAGGCTGACGTGCAATCGGCCGAGAGCCAGTACGAAGTCTCAAAGTCGCCGTTCTACCCGCGTTTCGATGCCGAAGCGGCAGTGGGCGCAAACAACAACGTGCAGGGCGATGAAGGCCACGACAACGAGTGGCGCGTGGGCGTGGTGATGAACTACAACCTGTTCCGCGGCGGCAGCGACAAGGCGCGCCTGGCCTCCAATGCGCATCAGATCAACCAGGCGATGGACATCCGCAACAACGCCTTGCGCCAACTCAACGAGAACATCCACCTGGCCTGGAACGCCATGGTCAATGCCAAGAAACAAACCCCGACTGCCCGCGAATACGCGGACACCAGCCGTCGTGTGCGCCTGGCATATCAGGACCAGTTCGGCCTCGGCCAACGCACCCTGCTCGACTTGCTCGACAGTGAAAACGAGCTCTACAACGCCAATCGCCGCTACACCGAAGTGCGCTACACCGAGGAGTATTCGATGTACCGCGTGCTGGCGAACATGGGCCAGTTGCTGAGCAAACAACGGGTGGTGCTACCCGCCGATGCGATCGCCCAGGCCGAAGTGAAAAACGAAGCGCGTTTGCCTGAACTGAAGTAGCTCACTGGGGGCGATCAATTTGACCAGCATGGAACCCGGCAACATCGGTGTCGATCCGCGCCTGAGCTTCGATGACCCGCTACTGGACGGTCTGTTGATCCTCTGCAAACTCCACGGCGCGACGGTCAGTCGCGCCAGCCTGAGTGCCGGGCTGCCACTGAACAAACAACGCTTGAGCCTGGACCTGCTGCCCCGTGCAGCAGCCCGGGCCAGCTTGCAGGCGCGGGTGCTGCGCCGTGAACTGGCGGACATTTCCGCGCTCAACCTGCCTGTGATGCTGATCCTGAACAACGGCCGCACCGCCATCCTGCGACGCTATGGCGATGACGGCCGGTTGCTGATCCTGCCCAGCGAAGCGGACGGTGGCGAACAATGGGTCAGCCGTGAAGAACTGGCTGAAAATTACAGCGGCCAGGCCTTGTTCGCCCGGCCCCGCCATGAACTCGAAGACCTGCGCTCGCCGCTGGTGCCGCGTGTGGAAGCGTGGTTTCGCGACACCTTGAAGCTGTCGAAATGGCTGTACAGCGATGCGATTCTGGCGAGTTTCCTGATCAACCTCCTGGGGCTGATGGTGCCGCTGTTCGTGATGCAAACCTACGACCGCGTGGTGCCGAACCAGGCCACGTCGACCTTGTGGGTGCTGTCGATCGGCTTGCTGATCGGCACCGGTTTCGAACTGGTGCTGCGGGTGGTGCGCGCGCACTTGCTGGACACCGCCGGGAAGAAAACCGACGTGATTCTTTCCGCGACCTTGTTCGAACGCATCACTGGCATGGCGATGAAAGCGCGGCCAGCGACCATCGGCGGTTTCGCCCAGAGCATCCACGACTTCCAGGGCCTGCGTGAATTCCTCACTGCCGTCACGCTGACCAGCCTGATCGACCTGCCCTTTGCCGTGTTGATGCTGGTGGTGATCGGCCTGCTCGGCGGCTGGCTGGTGGTGATTCCATTGTTGGCGTTTCCGATTACGATCATTTTCGCGATGGTCATTCAGGTGCGCCTGCGCGACACCGTGCAGAAAAGCCTGAGCCTCGGCGCCGAGCGCCAGGCCCTGCTGATCGAAACCCTTGGCGGCCTGGAAACCCTCAAAGCGTGCAGCGCCGAAAGCGAGCGCCAGCACAAATGGGAAAGCACCCACGGCGCCCTCACCCGCCTCGACAGCCATGCGCGCAATCTGTCGGCGCTGGCCACCAATGGCACGCTGTTCATCCAGCAATTCTCCGGCATGGCGACCATTGTCGCCGGCGTCTACAGCATCATCGCCGGCAACCTCAGCGTTGGTGCGCTGGTGGCGACCTACATGCTCGGCAGCCGCGTACTCGCACCCTTGGGGCAGATCGCCGGTTTGATCACCCGCTACCAGCAAGCGCAACTGACCATGAAAAGCACCGATGCGCTGATGTCCTTGCCGCAAGAGCGCGACGCCCACCAGCGGCCGCTGGAGCGCACTCAGTTGCAAGGCGCGATGGATGTCAGTGGCGTGACCTTCCACTACAACGGCCAGAACGCCCCTGCCCTGGCCAACATCAGTTTCAGCGTCAAACCCGGCGAACGGATCGGCATCATCGGTCGCAGCGGCTCGGGTAAAAGCACCCTGGCGCGATTGGTGATGGGGTTCTATGCGCCGGAAGAAGGCCAGTTGCTGCTCGATGGCCTGGACCTGCGGCAACTCGATGTCGCCGACCTGCGCCAGCAAATCGGTTACGTCGCCCATGACCTGCCGCTGCTGGCCGGCAGCCTGCGCGACAACCTGACCCTGGGCGCACGTTACATCAGCGATTCACGGATGCTCGAAGTCGCCGAACTGACCGGTGTCACCGAGCTGGCGCGTCAGCATCCGCAAGGTTTTGACCGGCCCGTGGGCGAACGCGGGCAGTTGCTGTCCGGCGGTCAACGCCAGGCAGTGCTGCTGGCCCGGGCCTTGTTGCTGGATCCGCCGATCATGCTGCTCGACGAACCCACCAGCGCCATGGACAACAGCAGCGAAGATGTCTTGCGGCAAAAACTCCACGGCTGGGTGCAGGGCAAGACCTTGCTGCTGGTGACCCACCGCACCTCGATGCTCAGCCTGGTAGATCGGCTGCTGGTGCTGGATAACGGGCGGATCGTTGCCGACGGTCCGAAAGAAGCGGTCATCGATGCACTGCGCAAGGGCCGTGTCGGCTCTGCGGCTGTCTAGGAGCTACCCATGGCCCGTTCATCATCCGACACGCCACAAGACCGCGGCTACTTCGGCAGCTTCGGCAAAACCGCCGAGAGCGAATTCATGCCGGAAACCGCCGGCGCTTCGCTACAGGATTCGCCGCGCTGGTCGCGGATTACCGTGTGGCTGGCCGCGGCGCTGCTGATTACCGCTCTGGTCTGGGCCAAGTATGCAGTGCTGCAAGAAGTCACCATGGGCGAAGGCAAGGCGATCCCGTCGAGCAAGGTCCAGGTGATCCAGAACCTGGAGGGCGGCATCGTCACCGAGATCTTCGTGCGCGAAGGGCAAATGGTGAACAAGGGCGACACCTTGCTGCGCCTGGATGACACGCGGTTTCTGTCGAACAAGGGCGAGAGCGAGGCGGATCGTTATGCGTTGACCGCGCAGGTCGAACGTCTGTCGGCCGAAGCGGAAGGCCGGCCGTTCAAGCTGTCGCCTGAGGTGATCGCCAAAGCCCCGCAAGTGGCCGAGGACGAACGCTCGCTGTATGAACAACGCCAGCGTCGACTGGCCAGTGAGCAACGGACGCTAACCGAACAACTGCGGCAAAAGACTCAGGAACTGGCGGAATTCCGCTCCAAGCAGGGGCAGTTCAGTTCGAGCCTGGCCTTGCTGCAACAAGAGATGAACATGTCCGCGCCGCTGGTGGGCACCGGGGCGGTTTCACCGGTGGAAATCCTGCGGCTCAAACGCAGCGCGGTGGAAATTCGCGGCTCTTTGAATGCGACGACGCTGGCAATTCCCCGGGCGGAATCGGCGATCAACGAGATCAAAAGCAAGATCGATGAATCGGAGCAATCCTTCCGCTCGGACGCGGCGAAAGAGCTGAATGAAAAACGCACCGACCTGTCGAAAATCACAGCGTCGAGCATCGCCATTGATGACCGCGTGACCCGCACCACCGTGGTGTCGCCGGTGCACGGAATCATCAAGGTGCTGAAGGTCAATACCATCGGCGGCGTGGTCCAGCCGGGCAGCGACATGGTGGAGATCGTCCCCATTGAAGACAACTTGCTGATCGAAGCCAAGGTGCGGCCACAGGACGTGGCGTTCCTGCATCCGGGGCAGAAAGCAATGGTCAAGTTCAGTGCTTACGACTACACGATTTATGGCGGGTTGACTGCCAAGCTGGAACTGATTGGTGCGGACACCATTACCGATGACAAGGGCAACAGCTTTTATCTGATTCAGGTGAGGACCGACAAGAATCACTTGGGCGGCGATGTGAAACCGCTGCTGATTATTCCGGGGATGGTGGCGACGGTAGATATCATCACGGGCGAGAAAAGCGTGCTGGATTACCTGTTGAAACCGGTGTTGAAAGCGCGGACCGAGGCGATGCGGGAGCGATAGGTTTGACTCATTCTCTGTGGCGAGGGAGCTTGCTCCCGCTGGGCTGCGCAGCAGACCCAAAATCACTCAACCAGGCGCAACAGGTGTACTGAGTCGACAAATTGGGAGCGCTTCGCACTCCAGCGGGCAAGCTCCCTCGCCACAAGTAATCACCTGCCGTGGTTACGCTGGTAAGTCTCCTCCCCCATCGCCGCAATCTGGCCTTCGATCAACGCCTCGAACGGTCTCAACAAGGGTTCAAAAGAGCTCGGCGCTTCCAGCGTCTGCAACGCCTGGACAATCGCTTCCACCGTCGACAACGCCCCCGGCCCCGGTGCCTTGCGCAGTCGATATCGAGACACCCCGCCATCCACCAACGTCACCCTCGGCAACGCCGCCAGTAACGGATTGAGGTGCAACATCTTGCGCGCCTTGCGCCAGGTGCCGTCCGGGACGACCAGCAACAGCGGCTCTTCATTCGTGGTGTACGCCTGCAATGGCTGCGCATCGTCGGCCGGAAACAACAACCGCGCCTGATACCCCGGAGGATTCAGCAGCACCGGCAAATCCTCAAACACCTCACCGACAATCAACTCGGCATTCTTCAAGCCCAACGCGGCCAGTCTCGCCGTGTTCAACGCATGGTTCACTTCGCTGGGATGCTGCAACAACAGCACTCGGGTGCGGCTGTCGAGGCTCGGGATCAGCGGGCACAGGCAATGGGTTTGTGGGCGCAGGCAGCGTGGACACTGGATTCTGGACATGTTCTCAGGCCTGGTTCAGTTGCGCTTTGAGCAGATCGCGGAAGGTCTGGATCAGCGGCTCGCGGCTGCGGCCACGACGCACGATCATCGAAAACGGCGCCTGATAACCAAACGTCGCCGGCAGCAGGACGCGCAAATCGCCCTTGTCCGCCCAAGCCTGGGCGTAGTGCTCCGGCAGGTAACCGATGTAGGCGCCCGACAGCACCAGAATCAGCTGCGCCTCCATACTTTCCACGGTGGCGGCGCTGTGCTTGAAACCGTGGCGCGCCAGTTCGGCCTGGCTCCAGTAACCACGGCCGACCATGCGTTGCTGAGTGATGACTTGCTCAGGAATGCGCCGCTCGGTGAACAGCGGATGACGGCTGCTGCAATACAACCAGTGTTGCTCGCGGTACAGCGGCATGTAAACCAGGCCGCTCATGCGCGTGGAAAACGCACCGATGGCCAGGTCGAGACGGTTGTCCTGCACGCCGAGCTGCAATTCGTAGGGGCTCATGACCGACAGGTGCAAATGCACGGCCGGGTGTTCCTGGCTGTAGGCGCCGATGGCTTCGGCGAACGGCAAGGCCTTGTCGCTGACGGTGGAGTCGATGACGCCGAGGTTGAGAGTGCCGCGCAGTTCGCCCTTCAACGCCGCCGCGTACTGCTCGAAGCCTTCAAGCTCGCCCAACAGACGCAGGGTTTCCTGATGGAACAGCTCGCCCTTGCTGGTCAGGCTGAAACCGCCGCGACCGCGATGGCAGAGCACCAGGCCTAGGGCGGCTTCGAGCTGGCTCATGTAGGTGCTGATCGCCGAAGTCGAGAGGTTGAGCTCTTGCTGCGCGTTGGCAAACCCCTGATGACGCACCACGCTGACGAAGATGCGTAACAGTTTCAGGTCGGGTAAAGCGTTGGCCATGGGGGCTCCGTTTGCAAGGTCATGCGTGTTGCGCTTTTGTGGCGAGGGAGCTTGCTCCCGCTGGGTTGCGAAGCGGCCCTACAACCATTCACCTCGTAGTGTCAGACGGACCGCATCAGCCGATTTTACGACTGCTGCGCAGCCGAGCGGGAGCAAGCTCCCTCGCCACAGGAGTGCGGCACATGGCCGCAAGTCTATCGTCGTGCCAACCATTAGTTTAGAAAAATCTGAACTAAGTATTTGCCCATAGCGATTCTTCCCGGCCACTACATTTCGCAGAATCGGCCCCTAACGGTGCCCGAACCTCCCCGGAGCGGCGCAACCGACATAAATAAAACAACGACGATGAGGCCTTACCCGTGGAAAAGATTCTTCACCAACCACTGGGCGGCAATGAAATGCCGCGCTTCGGCGGCATCGCCACCATGATGCGACTCCCCCATTTGCCTACCGCTGCCGGTCTGGATGCTGCCTTTGTTGGCGTCCCGCTGGACATCGGCACCTCGCTGCGCCCCGGCACCCGCTTCGGACCTCGCGAAATCCGCGCTGAATCGGTGATGATCCGCCCGTACAACATGGCGACCGGCGCTGCACCGTTCGATTCGCTGTCGGTGGCCGACATCGGCGACGTGGCGATCAATACGTTCAACCTGCTGGACGCGGTGCGGATCATCGAAGAATCCTACGACGCCATCCTCGAACACAATGTGATCCCGCTGACCCTGGGCGGCGACCACACCATCACCCTGCCAATCCTGCGTGCCATTCACAAGAAGCACGGCAAGGTCGGCCTGGTGCACATCGACGCTCACGCCGATGTGAACGATCACATGTTTGGCGAGAAAGTCGCCCACGGCACCACCTTCCGTCGCGCGGCCGAAGAAGGCCTGATCGACTGCGATCGCGTGGTGCAAATCGGCTTGCGCGCTCAGGGCTACACCTCCGAAGACTTCAACTGGAGCCGTAAACAGGGCTTCCGTGTGGTTCAGGCTGAAGAGTGCTGGCACAAATCCCTGGCACCGCTGATGGCCGAAGTGCGCGAGAAAGTCGGCGGCGGTCCGGTGTACCTGACTTTCGACATCGACGGCATCGACCCGGCTTGGGCGCCAGGCACCGGCACCCCGGAAATCGGTGGTCTGACGACCATTCAGGCAATTGAAATCATTCGCGGCTGCCAAGGCCTCGACCTGATCGGCTGCGATCTGGTAGAAGTCTCGCCCGCTTATGACACCACCGGCAACACCTCGCTGCTGGCCGCCAACCTGCTGTACGAAATGCTCTGCGTACTGCCGGGCGTGGCCCACCGCTGAGGATCGGTCATGACCGAACGTGATCAGGTGTTGAAAGCTGCCGCCGATCTGGTGTCAGCCTTCGCCTGCAACGATCGCGAAGCCTACTTCGGCGCGTTCAGCGCCGACGCCAGCTTCGTGTTCTACACCCTCGAACAGCCCCTGCTGTCGCGCGATGCCTATCAGGCGTTGTGGGACACCTGGCGCGCCGAGGATGGCTTCGAGGTGCTTGCGTGCACGTCGAGCAACGCCTTCGTCAGCCTGCAGGGTGACGTGGCGATTTTCATCCATGACGTGGCCACCGAGCTGCGCATGCAAGGGGAGCAACACTTCAGCCAGGAGCGCGAGACGATTGTGTTTCGCCGACAACAACAAGGCCTATGGCTGGCCTGCCACGAACATTTGTCCGCAATGCCGGAAGGGCTGCCACCCCCTTAGCCAAACAGGTGACGCTCACACACGATGAGCGCGCCTTTATGATCGGAGCTGATCATGAATAACAACAACAAAGACCAAAGCCTTACGCAGATTGAAACCCACGGGGTCGAACAGATCCCGGACAACGAACGCACCGCAGGCCCGACGGACTTGTTCCGGATGATCTTCGGCGGTTCCAACACTTTTGCCACCGCCGTGCTCGGCAGTTTCCCGGTGCTGTTCGGCCTGTCTTTTCAGGCCGGTGTCTGGGCGATTGTGCTGGGCGTGCTGCTGGGCTCGCTGATCCTCGCGCCGATGGGCCTGTTCGGCCCGATCAACGGCACCAACAACGCCGTGTCTTCCGGTGCGCATTTCGGCGTGCACGGGCGGATCGTCGGTTCGTTCCTGTCGCTGCTGACCGCCATCGCCTTCTTCTCGCTCTCGGTGTGGAGTTCGGGTGATGCGCTGATCGGTGGCGCCAAACGCCTGATCGGTCTGCCGGAAACCGACCTGACCCTGGGCCTGGCCTACGGGCTGTTCGCGATCCTGGTGCTGACAGTTTGCATTTATGGCTTTCGTTTCCTGCTGTGGGTCAACAAAATCGCGGTATGGAGCGCCAGCCTGTTGTTCCTGCTGGGCATCTTCGCCTTCGCCGGGCCTTTCGATGTGAATTACGCCGGCACCGTCAATATGGGTCAGCCAGGTTTCTGGGCGGCCTTCATCGGTGCTGCACTGGTGGCGATGAGCAACCCGATTTCCTTCGGCGCGTTCCTCGGCGACTGGTCGCGCTACATCCCGCGTGAGACCTCCAAGCGCCGGATCATGGCCGCCGTGGTGATCTCGCAGATCGCGACGTTCATTCCGTTCCTGTTCGGCCTGGCCACCGCCACCATCGTAGCGATCAAGGCACCGGACTACATCGCGGCCAACAACTACGTCGGCGGTTTGCTGGCGGTCTCGCCGAGCTGGTTCTTCCTGCCGGTGTGCCTGATCGCGGTGATCGGCGGCATGTCCACCGGCACTACTTCGCTGTATGGCACCGGGCTGGACATGTCCAGCGTGTTCCCTCGGGTGCTGTCGCGGGTCAAGGCGACGTTGCTGATCGGTGTGATGTCGATTGCCTTCATCTTCATCGGGCGCTTCGCCGCGAACCTGGTGCAGAGCGTGTCGACCTTCGCCGTGCTGATCATCACCTGCACCACCCCGTGGATGGTGATCATGATCATCGGCCTGGTGGTGCGTCGCGGCTTCTACTGCCCGGATGACCTGCAAGTGTTCACCCGCGGCGAGAAAGGTGGCCGCTACTGGTTCACCCACGGCTGGAACTGGCGTGGCCTGGGAGCCTGGATCCCGAGTGCGCTGGTGGGTTTGTGCTTTGTGAACCTGCCGGGGCAGTTTGTGGGTGTGCTGGGCGATCTGGCTGGCGGCATCGACATCAGCCTGCCGGTCACCCTCGGCCTGGCATCGCTGGTGTACCTGACGCTGCTGAGTCTGTTCCCGGAACCGGCTGCGGTGTTCGGGCCGAATGATGCACGTAGCAAGGGCACGGACGCGCTCAGTAAACCGGCGATGCGACAAGCCGCCTGATTCAACACAAACGATGGTCAACGGACCTCTGTGGCGAGGGAGCTTGCTCCCGCTCGACTGCGCAGCAGTCGCAAAACAGGCGAATGGTGTTTCCCCTGAAGAAACGCGGTTGCAGGATTTGGGGCTGCTTCGCAGCCCAGCGGGAGCAAGCTCCCTCGCCACAAAAAGCGGACTGATTGCCACATTGATTTTCGCCTCACCATAAAAAAGACAATCGGAGACACGCCATCATGGCTTTGGATTTATTCGTCGTACTCATCTACGCCGCCGCGATGCTGATACTTGGCTACTTCGGCATGCGCAAGGCCAAGACCAACGAAGACTACTTGGTCGCCGGTCGCAACCTCGGCCCGAGCCTGTACATGGGCACCATGGCCGCCACCGTTCTGGGCGGCGCGTCCACCGTGGGCACCGTGCGCCTGGGCTACGTTCATGGCATCTCCGGTTTCTGGCTCTGTGCTGCACTGGGTTGCGGGATCGTCGCGCTGAACCTGTTCCTCGCCAAACCGCTGCTGAAGCTGAAGGTTTTCACCGTCACTCAAGTGCTGGAAAAGCGCTACAACCCAATGGCTCGTACCGCAAGCGCGAGCATCATGCTGGCCTATGCGCTGATGATCGGCGTGACCTCGATCCTGGCGATCGGCACCGTGCTGCAAGTGCTGTTCGGCCTTCCGTTCTGGATGTCGGTAATTCTCGGCGGTGGCGTGGTGGTGATCTACTCGGCCATCGGCGGAATGTGGTCGCTGACCCTGACCGACATCGTCCAGTTCGGTATCCAGACCGTAGGCCTGATGTTCCTGCTGCTGCCAATCTGCTTGTACCGAGTGGGTGGCTGGGATCAACTGGTTGCACAATTGCCGGCTGCCAGCTTCAGCTTCACCAGCATTGGCTGGGACACCATCATCACCTACTTCATGATTTACTTCTTCGGCATCCTGATAGGCCAGGATATCTGGCAACGGGTGTTCACCGCACGAAGCGAGAAAGTTGCGAAGTATGCCGGTACTACCGCGGGCATCTACTGCATCATTTACGGCCTGGTCTGTGCATTGATCGGCATGGCCGCTCACGTACTGATCCCGGACCTGGACAACGTCAATAACGCTTTTGCCGCTATCGTCAAAGTCTCGCTGCCGGACGGCATCCGTGGCTTGGTGATCGCGGCTGCCCTGGCAGCAATGATGTCCACCGCCAGCGCCGGCCTGCTCGCCGCCGCCACCACTCTGACCGAAGACCTGCTGCCGAAACTGCGCGGCGGCAAACAGTCGAGCCTGGGCATCAATCGCCTGTTCACCCTGCTGACCGGTATCGCCGTGCTGGGTATCGCGCTGGTGGTAAACGATGTGATCAGTGCCTTGACCCTGGCTTACAACCTGTTGGTGGGCGGCATGCTGATTCCGCTGATGGGCGCGATCTTCTGGAAACGCGCAACCACCGCCGGCGCTATCGCCAGCATGGGCATGGGCTTTGCCACTGCGCTGCTGTTCATGTTCAAGGACGGTATGGACGCCAACACTCCGATCTACTACAGCCTCGGCGTGGGCCTGGTGAGCTTCGTGGTGGTCAGCTTGCTGTCCCCTCGTCCGGCAACGATGGCCAGCGCCGCCTAAGCTGAACCTAACGACTTGATGCTTTCTTCGACGGGTGTGGCGTCGGTTGCCACACCCGTTTTTTTTCGTCTGGAGAAAACCTTTGATGAAGATTGTTTCGCGCGATCAGTGGTTCGAGGTCAAACAGCTCAGTGACGGCATACGGCTGATTCACGAGCCTTACATCCGGCCCTTCTATCGCTGCAACCTCTGGCACATTCAGGGCCGCGACAAGGACTTGCTGCTGGACAGCGGTTCCGGGTTGGTGAGCCTGCGCGAGCAGTTGCCGTGGATCACCGAGCGGCCGCTGGTGGCGGTGGCCAGTCATTGCCATTTCGACCACATTGCCGGTCATCACGAATTTCCCGAGCGCCTGGTGCATCCGGCCGAGGCCGACATCCTGGCGGCACCCGACGGCGAAAACGATTTGAGCCGGGCGTTTGTCGGCGACGAGATGTTCGAGGCGCACCCGGACTGCCCGTTGTGCTATGCCGAATATCGAGTCAAAGCCGCGCCGGCCACGGGGATGATTGAAGAAGGCGACGTGCTGGATCTGGGCAATCGCGTGCTGCAGGTTCTGCATACGCCGGGGCATTCACCGGGCGGCATCAGCCTGTACGAAGCGGCAACCGAGACGCTGTTCAGCGGCGACATCATCTACGACGGCCCGCTGATCGAAGACGCCTACCACTCCAATCTCGACGACTACGCTCGCAGCCTGCAGCGCTTGCGCGCGTTGCCGATCCGTACGGTGCACGGCGGGCATTTCGGGAGTTTTTCCGGGGAGCATTTGCGCACGATGATTGACGAGTGGCAGCGCTCACACACCTGAAGCCTGCTGTACTCAAGCTCAGGAACAACAATAACGCCCTCGAAGAACCACCATGAAAAGAGCTGCCGTTCGTGCCGCCGTGCATCGTTTCATCAGCCGCCTGCTGGAGGGTCAGGATGACTTCGACGACAACGCCAGCCTGGCGCAGTTGGGATTGGATAAACAGGATATCGAAGAGCTGATCTTCCATCTGGAGGATGAGCTGGGGTTGACGGCGTTTACGGCGGAAGAAGACCGTATGCTCAAGGATGCCAGGACGGCGAATGATTTGAGTCGGTTTTTGGTGGAGATTGGACGGCATTGAGTCCGAATGCCAAACGCACGCTCGTGGTGAACTGTGGCGAGGGAGCTTGCTCCCGTTCGGCTGCGCAGCAGTCGCCAATCCTGTCCGAGTATTCCCTGACAACTCTGAGGCTACCAAGGGGCGCTACGCGCCCCAGCGGGAACAAGCTCCCTCGCCACAGAGGATTTGCCAGGTTTGAGCCAGTGCGGGTCAGACTTACCGACGGCGCGGCTGGCGTCGACGCTGTTCGTCGTCGGTGCGAATAGGAACAGGTTGCAGAGGCGGTTCGATCAAACCGAGTGCAACACCCAGATCGTGCAGCCAGTTTTGAATTTTCTCTTTCATGGTGCCCCCTTCAGGGTAGTGCCGAGCGGCTGAAATTCTGTAGCCCCTTCGCACTGATAATAGTCTGAAGTCCTACGCAATGCTCGGCCAAATCCGCAATGATCTGTTACTGAATTGATCAAAATACCTGACCGATAGTTCAAGCAATCGCCGAAGCCTGCATCGGCGCCGATGGATAGACCGCTTGTTGCTGTTCAATCCACGCGTTCAGGTTGGCCCCGACCATGCCTTTGCGCCACATCAACCAGGTCGTCGCGTGGGCAAACGGCTCCGCCAGCGGGTGCACCGCCACGCTTTCACGGCCCGGCAGGCTTGCCAGCATCGACTCCGACATCAGCGCCACGCCCGAGCCAGCAATCACACACGCCAGCATGCCCGGGTAAGACTCGATCTCCATCGCCCGGCCCATGGCCGCGTGGTCATGGGCAAACCAGGCTTCAAGACGCATGCGGTAGGAGCAGCCCTGACGAAAGGTAAACACCGAGCGCCCTTCCACATCCATGGCGCTGCGGACCGGCGGGTGATCGGCCTCACTGATCAGCACCAGCCGCTCGTCGCATAACGGCACACCGTCCAGACCGGCCAGCTCCAGCGGGCCATCCACCAAGGCCGCATCGAGACGACCGGTGAGCAAACCCTCAAGCAATTCACCGCTGGGCCCGGACTGCACTTGCAGGTTCACCGCCGGATACGTGCGGTGATAACGCGCCAGTAGTCCCGGCAAATGAATCGCCGCCGTGCTGTACATGGTGCCCAACACGAAGTCCCCGGCCGGTTGCCCGCCCTGCACCGCCGCCTGAGCTTCGTCGCGCAAGTTAAAAAGCTTGGCGGTGTAGTCCAGCAGGACTTTTCCCGCAGGTGACAGTTGCAAACGCTGACGCTCGCGGACGAAAAGCTCTACACCGAGCTGCTCTTCAAGTTGCTTGAGCCGCGTTGACAGGTTAGACGGCACCCGGTGCAACCGTTCGGCAGCACGGGTGATCGAGCCCTCTTGCGCCACGGCCTGGAAGATTCGTAACTGGCTGAACTCCACGATCTTCTCCAAATCAGAACAAGTTACTCACTATTATTCATTTTTAAAGAAAGTCAATCAGTCCTAGCCTGACGGTCATTGAGCCTTTACCGGAATTCAGACCATGTCTCCCTTGATTCGCTTACTCGCCAGTTTTATCGCCCTGATGATGGCCATGGGGATCGGGCGTTTCGCCCTCACACCGCAAATGCCGCACTTGCTCAGCGAAGGTCAGATCGACCTGACTGCCGCCGGTCTGATTGCGGCCGCCAACTACCTCGGCTACTTCGTCGGCGCTGTGGATGCCATGTTCTCTCGCCGTCCCGAACAAGTTCGTCGGCGCCTGCTCGGTGGGTTGTGGCTGTGTGTGCTGCTGACGCTGGCGTCGTTCTGGGCCAACGGGTTCTGGTCGCACCTGGTGCTGCGATTCGGTACCGGCGTGGCCAGCGCCTGGGTGCTGGTGATGATCACGGCGTTGAGCCAGCCACTGGCAGCGGCAGCCGGCCGCCCACGACTGGGCGCCCAGGTATTTGCCGGACCTGGTTTGGGGATTTTTATCACAGGAATGTTGGCGTTGGGCTCGCACCTGCTGGGGCAGACGTCTGCCACCTTGTGGCTGGTTTATGCCGGTGTCGCCCTGGCGATGTTGCTGGGAATTCTGCCGTTTCTGCCGCAATCGACCGCCGCAGTGGTTGCCGCACCGAGCGCGGGCACTTCGAGTCAGCAAGGCATTGGCCGCCTAGGTGTGATCTACGGGTTGTACGGCTTGGGCTACATCATCCCCGCCACGTTCCTTTCGCAAATGGCCAGCGCACAGTTCCATGGCCAATGGCAGGCCGACCTGTTCTGGCCGTGCTTCGGTCTGGCGTCGGCTATCGGGGTGGTGCTGGTCAGCCTGCGTCGACAAACCCCGAATGGCACCCGCCACTGGCTGATGGTGACGTTGTGGCTGCAAGCCGCTGGTGTCTTTGCCTGCCTGTTGGGCAGCGGCTCGGGCCTGGCGCTGGGGGTGATTCTTTGCGGCACGCCGTTCCTGGCCTGCATGCAATTGGTGATGCAACGTTCCCGGGAACTGGCGCCCCACGCTACTCAACGCAACGCCGGGATGCTAACGGCCTGCTTTGCGGTGGGTCAACTCGCCGGGCCGTTGCTGGCGGCGCTGAGCAGCCATTTCAGCGGCGGTTTGCAGCCAGCACTGGTGGTTGCCGGTAGCGGCTTGCTTGTCGCTGGTGGTCTGCTGTTGCGTCCGGTCACTGCTGCCCAAGGGCTTTGCGCAAACGACGGCGCACCCACTGCTCAGCGCTGACAAACGTGATGCCCAACAACACCAGCACGGCACCGATGACGAAGTTCAGGCTCAACTCTTCACCCAGCAACACCACGCCGAATGTGACACCGAACAGCGGTGTCATGAACGAAAACACCGCCAGGTTCGCGGCCAGGTAACGGCGCAACAGCCAGAACCACGTCAGGTAGCTGAAGAACGACACGACCAATCCCTGGAACAGCACGCTGGCCACCGCGACGGTGGTCAGGCTGACATGGGTTACCTGGCCGCTGAGGATCGCGATCAGCAGCAGCCCAACGAAACCGACGATCAGTTGGTAAAACAGGGTCAGCGTGACCGGGGCTTCCGACAGTCGCGAGGCACGCACCACCACCGTGGTCGCGCCCCAGGAAGCCCCGGCCAGTACGCCCAACGCATCGCCCATCAACATGCGGTGGTCGAGGTTGTCCCAGGACACGCCGCCGGCAAACGCGATGGCGATCCCGACGAAGGCGAGGAAAATCCCCAGCCATTGCACCGGCCTCAGACGTTCGCTCGGCAGCAGCCAGTGCACGCCCAACGCGGTAAAAATCGGCGCGGTATAAAGGAACACCGACATATGCGCTGCCGTGGTCAGTTGCAAACCTTCGGAAATGAAAAAGAACTCCAGACCAAACAACGCACCGGCCAACAAGCCACCGCGCCAGGTGCTGCTGACTTGGTCCCAGCCACCCTTCCAGCAGATCAACAGTCCTACAAGCAACGCGGAAATACCCGACCGCCCCGCCGCTTGCATGACCGGAGCGATGTCGGGCGCCGCCCATTTGATCATCACTTGCTGCACGCCCCAGATCAGGCACAGCCCGACCATCACTTGCAGGGCAAACCCATCGGCGCTACGCCGGCTGGCGCTCACCGGAACACCTCGACAACAACAAACATGGCAGTGACTCGACAGTAAAAACAAAGCCCCGGCCTGCTTGCTGAACAAACGGTGTCGGGGCGAAAAGTTATGCTGTCGATTATTAACCAAACGGCCAGAAAATACCGCCTGGACGGGACCTTTAAATTCCCGATTGCGTCATTGCAGGCAACGAGGATCACTGCACTTTTCGCGCAACCCAATACCCGACCGTGCAGGCAATGCAGGTGGCCAACGTGCCCCAGGCCATGTCCATCAACGCCAACTGCGCCGACCATCCGTTCAAGGTTGCCCAGTTACTCAGGTCATACGTGCCGTAAGCCACCAGACCCAATAGCGCGCCCAGCACCGAAGCTCGCCGCCAGGTCTTCGCCGGCAACACCACGAACACCACGCAACCCAAGACATAAAGAAGATAGAACACCGCTGCCGGGGCCAGCAGCGGTTGGTCGAGCATCAGCGGACCGAGCAGCGCCCGATAAGTCGGCGCCATCAGCACGCCCAGCCATAGGCCGTCGAGCACGAGAAACGCGAGCAAGGTGCCCGCGTAGGCAAACAGCCCTTTTTTCATAACCCGCCCCTCTGTAATCGTTCTATATGGGGCCGGAGCGAGGTCAGCTTAGTTCAATGCGATCCGCATGAATGACGATCTGGCCATTTTTGTACAGCGCACCGATAGCCTTCTTGAAGTTGCCTTTGCTGACACCAAACAGGCTGGTGATCACGGTCGGGTCGCTCTTGTCGCTGACCGGCAGGGTGCCGTTGTTCTCACGTAACTTGGCGAGGATCTTCGAGTTGAGGCTGGTGGCGGCTTCTTCGCCCACCGGTTGCAGGCTCAGGCTGATCTTGCCGTCGGCACGGACTTCTTTGATAAAGCCCTTCTCTTCCTTGCCGGCGCGCATGAACTTGAAGATTTCGTTCTTGTGAATCAGACCCCAGTGCTTGTTGTTGATGATTGCCTTGAAGCCCATGTCGGTCGCTTCGGCCACCAGCAGATCAACTTCCTGGCCTGGGGTGTAACTGGCGGGGGTCTTGTCGAGGTAGCGGTCCAGGCGCGCCGTCGCGGTGATGCGGCGGGTGTGCTTGTCGAGGTAGACGTGCACCACGACATATTCACCGGCCGTCATCTGGCGCTTTTCTTCGGAGTACGGCAGCAGCAAATCCTTCGGCAGGCCCCAATCCAGGAAAACACCGATGCTGTTGACCTCAACGACTTTCAAACTGGCGAATTCACCGACCTGAACTTTCGGCTTTTCGGTAGTTGCGATGAGTTTGTCATCGCTGTCCAGATAAACAAAAACGTTGAGCCAATCTTCATCTTCGCTGGGAATATCTTTGGGAATATAACGATTAGGCAGGAGGATTTCGCCATCCGCGCCACCGTCAAGATATAAACCGAAGTTAGTGTGTTTAACCACTTGCAAACTGTTGTAGCGCCCGACTAAAGCCATTTCCAATACCCTCATTGCGTGGGCGGCATTCTACCCGTTTTTCCGTGCGGCGTTCCCGTGGCCAGCCCGGTGACACCAGAAATTCTTCTGAAGGCCTTAATTTTCCTGGGTTTTGCCTTGGGTATTTGGCCGCTCGTCAGGCCGAACGGGCGATCGTCACCCTCGCCAGCGGATATGAAACCTGTGTTTTTCTACCGTCGTTCTTATTTAAAACAGCAGCTTAGGAACGTGTTTCGAATAATAGCTTGTGATTAATGACGCCCCTGCAATGTGTATTTTGAGGGGATATTAGCCAAGCAATTGTCAAGTATTTCCTGTACGATGCCTGGCCAAGTTAATTTTCTACAGGTTAATGGCCGCCATGCGTGTAAAAGCATCCAACAGCAAAGCAAAGCCAGCTCCAGCCGTTGAAACCAGCGAATCGATCAACAACCAGATCGCTGCGTTCCTCAAGTCCGGCGGCGAGATCCAGCAAATTGCCAAAGGCGTGAGCGGCCAGACGTTCGGCCCGTCCAAGCAGATCACTTTGGGCAAGAAGTAACACTCCCCCAAAGATCCGCCGCGTCACCTGGTCCGTAAGCGCTTTGAGCTTCGAAGCGCTTGGACTGGAACCTCCCCGCAACACCCCGCCAAACACATCAATATTTCAAAAATCGACGAACGGCCTTCAATGCCGAGCATTCGCCGGTATGCTTGCACACGTCTAGATCAAGCGTTTCAGTAGGTTTTTGTTCCTGCTCCTCGCGGTCATGGAGTGACGCATGCTCAAACCCTCCCATTTATTGCTCGGCACCCTGCTGTCGTGTTCGGTCGCCAACGCGCAAATCTTCCAGCGTGAATTGGGCGATTTCGATCTCAAACTCGGCACCACCCCCAGCCGCAGCATGGCCCAAGGGCTGGTCAAGCCCGCCAGCACCGGTTCGTTCCACGGTGGTCTCGACCTGAGCCATGACAGTGGCTTTTACGCGGGGCAATGGGCGCCGAGCATGGGTTTATCCCCTGGGGCCAACCTTGAAGTCGACTCCTACCTGGGCTTTAAACAGCCTTTCGATAATACCCTCGGGTACGAAGTCGGCATGATCCATTACAGCTACCCGAAAGTGGACACCCTCGACAGCCAGGAGTTTTTCGGCGGCCTGACCTTTCTCGGCAGCCGTTTCGGCGCAGCCTTCAGCAACGACCCGGACAAACAGAACAGCACCGTCTTCGCCGACCTGGGCGGCAATCAGCCGTTCGGCATCGGGATCAGCATGAAATACACCACCCACCAACTCAACACGCCAGCGTCCGTCGACGGCGGCTATATCGGCAGTTTTACCGATTGGTCGGTGCAACTTTCCCGGCCGTTCATGGGTGTCGACCTCAACCTGATCTACAGCGACTCAAGCCTCAGCGGCAGCGACTGTTCCGCCTACTCCGGGCACAACAGCCAGTGCGACGGGTTGGTCACCCTCAAGGCCGAGCGCCCCTTCTATTGATCGGCTGAACTGCCGGGCCCATTCTGCGTTCACATAAGAATCCATTAAAGAAGCCAGATCTTCGCAAGGATTCGCCCATGTCGCGCTGGTTAAAGTATCTCGCCCTCATCATCACGCTCAGCCTGGCCCTTGGCGCCTGTAGCCGCGTGGGCCTGGCCTATCGCAACCTCGACGTGATCATTCCGTGGACGCTCAGCGATTACCTGGACATGAACGGCGAACAAAAAGGCTGGTTCAACGAGCGCCTCAAGGAACACCTGAGCTGGCACTGCACCACGCAACTGCCGGGCTACCTTGACTGGCTGGACCGCTTGCAGGCGATGGTCGAGACCAACCAGGTCACCGACGACGCGCTGCAAACCCGCACTCAGGAAGCCAAGGACGCCATCGCACAGACCGCCCGGGAAATCACCCCTTCGGCCATCGAATTGTTACAGGGGCTGGATGACAAGCAAGTCGCTGAAATGAACGACGCCTTCGCCAAGGATCAGCGCAAGCGCCAAGACGATTACGTCAAACCGACGCTCGATCAGCAGATCAAGGAACGTAGCGAGCGCATGCAAAAACGCCTGAATGACTGGCTGGGCCCGCTCAGCCCGACTCAGAGACAACGGGTGGAGACATGGTCGAACGCCTTGGGTGACCAGAACACGCAATGGATCGCCAACCGAGCGCATTGGCAGAAGCAATTCAGTGCGGCCGTTGCGCAGCGTCAGAGTCCGGAATTCCCACAGAGAATCGAGACGCTTCTGGTGAATCGTGAGAGTTTATGGACGCCGGCGTACCGTCAGGCCTATGCCAACACTGAAGCGCAAGCACGAGGATTGTTTGTGGATTTGATGGCCGAGAGTACGCCGCCTCAACGTCAGCGGCTGTTGAAAAAGATTGGAGGGGTGCGCAAGGACTTCAACGATTTGAAATGCCTGAAAGCCGCGCAACAAGGCTAAGCCCAACACAGGTCAAAATGTGGGAGTGAGCCTGCTCGCGATGATGGAGTGTCAGTCGACATCGTCGTTGTCTGATACTCCATCATCGCGAGCAGGCTCACTCCCACATTGGTTTCAGGTGGTCTTCAGGCAATCTGCGCCTTCGACGCCACCTCATCAAACGTCAGCGCATCCAGCGCATCTTCCTGCTCATCCAACACCTGCCGCGGATGGTCATTACCCGGAATGCTGCTGTCGATCAGGCTCAACAAGCTCGAGCCACGCGGCGTCAAAATGTAATTGGAGCCGGTGCCGCCCTGCTCTTCGGGTCGAGACTCGATATAGCCGCGCTCCAGCAGTAATTTTTCATACTCGCCGGCCACCGCTTTCAGGTGATCCAGATTTTCAGTCGCTTCGCCTTCCGACGCTTTCTCCGCCGCATGCTGCTCGGCGTACGGGCGCGGCGTGAAACTGGCCTCACCGCGTTGCACTTCGTGCAGCAAGCGTTCAATCAAATCCCAGTTGTAAGTGGTCATCCTGATTCAACCTCCAAAGCCTGTGAGAGAGGGCCTTCTTAAGTTGTGACCGGCACCGCGCGCAGCCGTTCAGCCGAGTTTTTTGCGGCTGCCGACCGACGGCATGTCGAATTGGACGCAGGTCAAACGACTAGGCTCTGTAAGTCACCTCCCAGCCTTGCGAAGGAGAAAACCTGATGAACGTTCAGAATCATCCCGTCGTGTCCCGCGATGAATGGCTCGCCGCACGCAAACAACACCTGGCCCACGAAAAAGCCTTCACAAAGGAGCGGGACAAACTTAGCGCCGAACGCCGCGCCCTGCCCTGGGTGAAAATCGACAAGGACTACCACTTCCAGGGCCCGAACGGCGAACTGAAACTCGCCGACCTGTTTGGCGGCCGCAGCCAACTGGTCATCTACCACTTCATGTTCGCCGCTGGATGGGACGAAGGTTGCCCCGGCTGCTCGTTCCTGTCCGACCACATCGACGGCGCCAACCAGCATCTGGCCCATCATGACGTGGCAGTGGTCGCGGTTTCTCACGCACCGTTCGCCGAATTCCAGGCTTTCAAACGGCGCATGGGCTGGAAGTTTGATTGGGTGTCGTCAGAAGGCTGCGATTTCAACTACGACTTTGGCGTCTCTGCCCGGGCCGAAGATGTCGCTGCCGGCAGAGCCACCTACAACTACGAAAAATCCGACGGCGCCGAGGAAGAACTCCCGGGGCTCAGCGTGTTCTATCGCAATGAAGCGGGCGAAATTTTTCATACCTACTCCACTTATGCTCGTGGCCTAGACATGTTGGTAGGGGCCTATAACTATCTCGACCTGACGCCGAAGGGCCGTAATGAAGAGGAAATCATGGAGTGGGTGCAGCACCACGACAAATACGACGACAAGACGTCATCCAGCTGCTGCCACGGGGGATAGTGCGCTAGAACACATAACAACTTTCAGGCCGCGATGTCTCGAACCGCCACGACCGGATCACACCATCGGCCGTGGTGTACACCGAGTAACTGCAATCGAATAGCCAGTTGAAGTAGTAACGATTGCCATCGCCCTCGACCACTCGTTCATAGCGGTGTTCGTGATTGTTTGGGGACCACAGCATGAGCTGACAGCGAGCATCGCAAGGTTTGTTTTCGAGATCGGGCATCGGCTGCCCGACCAGGCTGTTGGCGCTGTCGATCCATGCTGAACGAGAAGGTCCGCAAGCTGATAGCGACAGGAAAAGTACCATCAACACTACTTTTGGAAGCATGTTCGATCCTTGGGCACAGGAAAAAGGGGAGGAAGGCTAAGCATCCACGAAATCCCGGTCGATCCACCACTGCGCCGCTGAACTTTTGCCGTACTTCGGCCCTCAACCGGTTAACCCGTCTTAACCCGGACTGAGGCTCACAATGAAAACCCTGCTGAAACTCACCCTCGTCACCACTCTCGCCTGCGCCCTCCCTGCCTGGGCCTGCACTCCCGAAGAAGCCACAGCCAAGCGCGAACAACTGGCCAAGGAAGTGACCAAACTCACCGAGCAGAACCCGGCCAAGGCCAAAGAAATTAACGCCGAGCTGCAGAAGATGGATTTGGGCACCGCCAGCGCGGATCTTCCCGACAAATGCCAGCTGATTGATCAGCGGCTGAAAGAGCTGAAGACGGCGGACAAAAAGGCCGAGAGCTGAAACCAGGGATTGCAGCCTTCGGTCACTCCTACGCAAAAATGACGCTTCTTCCGGCGCTGCCAAAGGCGCCGTCCTTTCGATCCGGAATTTGCACTAGTGCATTTAATTATTTGCACAGACGCATATATCTGCCTAAGGTTACCCCGAGCCCGGATCGGAGCCGGCCATCCAACATGGCAAACCGCATACGCCGATCGCTCAGCCACACCGCTACATACCCACTAGCTGGACGCTAGTTTTCACTCATGGAGGATTGAAAATGTTAACCACTGAAGCCACGTCATTCACCGGCGAAACCCTGCCAAGGTGCCTGACCGGTCATCTGCTCAACCCGCAACTGTCCGATGTCGAATCGGCTGCCCCCCTCAGCGCACTGGCTGCTGCCAGCCTCAACTTCACAATGCAGAAGCAAACCCAGACCAACTGGTGCTGGGCGGCGGTTTCCGCCTCGGTCGGCAACTATTACGGCACCGGGTCCTGGACCCAATGCGGCGTGGCCACCACTGCGCTGGACCGCAACTGCTGTAATCAACCGGGGCCGTGTAACGTGTATGGCTATCTGGATACAGCCCTGAGAATCACCCGCAGTTTCAACGGCATGAATCAGGGTTCGCTGCAGATGTCGGCCATCCAGAATCAGATCAACATGGGCCGACCGATCGGTTTGCGCTGTGCCTGGTTCGGTGGCGGTGCGCACTTCCTGACGATCTATGGCACCAACGGCAACTACGTGCTGGTCGCAGACTCGATCTACGGCTACTCGACCCGAGCGTTGAACTCCTTCCCCGGTTCTTACAACGGCGGCGGCAACTGGACCAACACTTACTTCACCGTTAAAAACTAGGAGGGCGACATCATGCAACTGACTTATCCAAAGGCGCCTTCCAACGGCGTACAGACATTGCGTCCGGCGCTGCAAGCCGCCCTGCAAACCCAAGGCTTCGGCGTCAATCGCCAGTTTGCCAACGCCACGCCCGGCAACATCAGCCTGAGCGAGGCCTACCGTGGTTACTCGCTCAGCCTGGAGGACGTGAGCCAAGGCAAAGGCCTGAAAGACGCCAAAGTCGGCGATTGGCATTACTTGGTGTTTTCCAATGGCGTGACGATTGCCGATGCTCAATTGGCCGACGTCCGCGGCCATGTCGAGTTCGCCTCGCTGAACCACGGGGCCATCGCCGCTGCGACGGTCGGGGCGTTGAAACTGGCGGAACAGTCGCCGCAACTGCAGGGTAAAACCGTTGAGCTGCGGGTGCTGTTTGTTTCGGCGCTGCACTTGGTGGCGATCTGGCTGCATGCCGACACTGAAGACGTGCTGATCCCGATTGAGCCGACGCCAAAGGAACTGGCGGTCACACGGTTGTACGGCGAGGCCGAGCTGCTCACGCTACTCAAACCGAAGGCTGATCAAGCCAAACAACGCTTTGATGCGGACACCAGTGGGCTATTGGGGAGCTGACAAACGCTGGAGATAAAAAAACCCGGACACTTGTCCGGGTTTTTATTGGATCGCTACGGCTAAAACCAGTCAGTCAGAAGCAACACGGATCCTGTGGCGAGGGAGCTTGCTCCCGCTGGACTGCGCAGCAGTCCCTTCTTTTCAGGGCCGCTTCGCGCCTCAGCGGGAGCAAGCTCCCTCGCCACAAGGTTTTGTGTTCGCCATACCTACCCTAACTGACCTGACAACGCCTTATTCAGCAGCCGGCGCTTCCGGCTTGCGGCGCTTGAGCGGGGCCATGCCGTCCTTGCTGACCAGCGACAGGGCGTCGGTCTTCGGGCGGTTGGCGATCTTGCGCTTGGTCGGGGCCTTGGCGCCGGTTTTCTTCTTGTCGCCCTTGGCGTCGACCTTTTTCTTCTTCACGCCAACGGCTTTGCCCGAGGCCTTGACCTTTTTCGGTCCGCCGTAGGTGCCTTTGACTTCCTTGATGGTGCGGCGCTCGAAGCTCTGCTTGAGGTAGCGCTCGACGCTCGACATCAGGTTCCAGTCGCCGTGGCAGATCAGCGAGATGGCCAGGCCATCGTTGCCGGCGCGGCCGGTACGACCGATACGGTGAACGTATTCGTCGCCGCTGCGCGGCATGTCGAAGTTGATCACCAGGTCCAGGCCTTCCACGTCGAGACCGCGAGCGGCGACGTCGGTGGCGACGAGGATTTTCACACCGCCCTGCTTCAGGCGGTCGATGGCCAGCTTGCGGTCTTTCTGGTCTTTGTCACCGTGCAGCACGAACGCTTTGTATTCCTGCGCCACCAGGCGGCCGTAGATACGGTCGGCCATGGCCCGGGTGTTGGTGAACACGATAGCCTTCTGATAGGTCTCGTTGGCCAGCAGCCAGTTGACGATCTGTTCTTTGTGCTGATTGTGGTCGGCGGTGATGATCTGCTGACGAGTGGTGGCGTTCAGATCGCTGACGTTGTTCAGTTGCAGGTGTTCAGGGTTGTTCAGGACTTTGGCGACCATCTCGCGCAGGCCCGAACCGCCGGTGGTGGCCGAGAACAGCATGGTCTGCTGACGGTTGGTGCATTCTTCCACCAGACGCTGCACGTCTTCGGCAAAGCCCATGTCGAGCATGCGGTCGGCTTCGTCGAGGACCAGCACTTCAACTTCTTTCAAGTCGAGGTTGCCGGCGTTCAGTTGCTCGATCATCCGGCCCGGCGTACCGATCAGGATGTCCGGCACTTTGCGCAGCATGGCGGCCTGGACCTTGAAGTCTTCACCACCGGTGATCAAACCGGACTTGATGAACGTGAACTGCGCAAAGCGCTCGACTTCCTTGATGGTCTGCTGGGCCAGCTCGCGGGTCGGCAACAGGATCAGGGTCTTGATGCTGACGCGGACTTTGGCCGGGCCGATCAGACGGTTGAGGATCGGCAAAACGAATGCAGCGGTCTTGCCGCTACCGGTTTGCGCTGTCACCCGCAGGTCACGCCCTTGGAGCGCCAGCGGAATAGCCGCTGCTTGCACAGGCGTTGGCTCGACAAATTTAAGCTCGGCCACGGCTTTGAGCAGGCGTTCGTGCAGGGCGAATTGGGAAAACACGGGTGCTACCTCGAAGAAATACAAAAAAACAGCTGCATAGGGTAACGGTTTCGAGCGCCGAGGCCGAGTTTCTTTATGCAAACGGCGGTAAACAGTGGCTTTTTTGTTGCCTGATTTGTCTCAAAACGTCATGCAAAGCGTCTTAGATGCTCTAATCGCCCCGTCGCGTCCTACAGAAGAACCGGTTTTACCCATGGATATCAAACAGCTCTGGCTCAACGCCCAAGACCTCTGGGGTGCCCTCGATCAGCACCCGCTCCTGCATTCCAGCCTGGCACTGATCCTGCTGCTGGTGGTGGCGCTGGTCCTCGGACGAGTGGCGCGCTACCTCATTATTCATGCGACCAAAATGCTCGGCCGGCAACCGGCCTTGCACTGGGTCAACGACTTTCGGCATAACAAGGTCTTCCATCGCCTGGCACAAATGACGCCGTCGCTGGTGATCCAGTTCGGCCTGCACCTGGTGCCGGGGCTGAGCAAGACCAGCCTGATATTCCTCGGTAACGTCGCGCTGGCGTTCACCATTCTGTTCCTGATGCTGTCGGTCAGCGCCCTGCTCAGTGCCCTGCTGGACATCTACGCGCGCACCGAACATGCCCGTACCCGGTCGATCAAAGGCTACGTGCAACTGACGAAAATGGTCCTGTACGTGTTTGGCGCGATCATCATCGTCGCCACGCTGATCGACCGTTCGCCCCTGTTGCTGCTGTCCGGCCTGGGCGCCATGTCGGCAGTGATTCTGTTGGTCTACAAGGACACGCTGCTGTCGTTCGTCGCCAGCGTGCAACTGACCAGCAACGACATGCTGCGGGTCGGCGACTGGATCGAGATGCCGCAAGTCGGTGCCGACGGTGACGTGGTCGACATCACCCTGCACACGGTCAAGGTGCAGAACTTCGACAAGACCATCGTCTCGATACCGACCTGGCGCCTGATGTCCGAGTCGTTCAAGAACTGGCGCGGCATGCAGCAGTCCGGCGGACGACGGATCAAGCGCAGCCTGTTCATCGATGCCAGCGGCGTGCGATTCATCCGTGATGACGAAGAGTTGAAGCTGAGCCAGGTGCATCTGCTGACCGACTACATCGGCCGCAAACAGGCGGAGCTCAAGGCCTGGAACGAGGCGCAGGGCAACGTCGCGGCGATGTCGGCCAACCGTCGGCGAATGACCAACATCGGGACGTTCCGCGCCTATGCGCTGGCCTATCTGAAGAGTCATCCGGAGGTTCAGCCGAGCATGACCTGCATGGTCCGCCAGATGCAAACCACCGCGCAGGGTATTCCGCTGGAAATCTACTGTTTCACCCGCACTACGGCGTGGGCGGATTACGAGCGGATTCAGGGGGATATTTTCGATTACCTGCTGGCGGTGCTGCCGGAGTTCGGATTGAGCCTGTATCAGCAGCCGAGTGGCGGGGACTTGCGGAGCGGGTTACTTCCGGCGGTTTTAGGCGCGAGCCACATTCCCGAGCCCGAAAAACACATCATGTAGCCCACCGAACTGATCGCTCCCACGCTCCGCGTGGGAATGATCATGCGATAGCTGGCCTGCGTACACCCAACCGACTGATCCACACCGCCATCAAAATCACCGATCCGCCAAAGAACAACCGCCCCAGCTCTTCATGCTGATTCCAGATCAACAGATTGATCAGCAACCCCACCGGCACATGCAGGTTGTTCATCACCGCCAATGTTCCACCGTTCACCATACAGGCGCCCTTGTTCCACCAGTACAACCCCAACGCGGTCGAGACCAGGCCGAGGAACACCAGCACACCCCATTGCAGCGGCGCCTCCGGCAGGAAATTCTGTTTGCCGAACATCAGGAATGCCGGTAATGCCACCGCCAGCGCGCCCAGGTAAAAGTAGCCGAAGCGTCGGTAATGCGGCAGATCGCTCGGATGGCGCGCCACTAGATGTTTATAAAGCACTTGCCCGGCGGCGTAGGTGAAGTTGGCCAGTTGCAGCAGCAGGAAGCCCATGAAGAAATCCGGGTTGATCCGGTCGTAACGAATCACCGCCGCACCGAGCACCGCCACCAGTGCGGCCACCAGCGCCCACGGATTGAAGCGCCGATTCAAGGCATCTTCGATCAGGGTCACGTGCAGCGGTGTGAGGATGGTGAACAGCAACACTTCCGGCACCGTCAGCACCCGGAAGCTCAGGTACAGGCAGACGTAGGTCACGCCGAACTGCAACGCGCCGATCAACAGCATGCCGCGCATGAACGCCGGCTCGACCGAACGCCAGCGCGTCAGCGGGATAAATACCAGCCCGGCCAACAAAACCCGCACCAGCACCGCGAAGTAACTGTCGACATGACCGGCCAGGTATTCGCCGATCAGACTGAAGGAAAACGCCTGGATCAGCGTGACAAAAAGTAGATAGCCCATGCTCGCCTCGTTTCGAATGGCGGCGACGATAGCGGGTTTTGCTGGCAATCACGAGAACACATCGATTCCTGTAGGAGCGAAGCTTGCTCGCGAAGACGCTGTGTCAGCCGCTATCTATGTTGGATCTGACACCGTCTTCGCGAGCAAGCTTCGCTCCAGGTTCGTGTTCAACCCCAAAAATCCCAGGCAAAAAAAAGCCCGATCTCGCTAAAGCGTTCAATCGGGCGACAGCACTCAGGAGCAACAAGTGCAAAGGGAGGTTCGATGCGCGTAAAGCCTTGAAGGGGTTGCGCCAGGCCACTTGAACATCAAGGGATTATCTGGCGATTAAAGCCTCAGGCCACCTGGGAAAGCTTGGCGTTGGCCTGGTTCAGGCCTTTCTCCTGGAAGTCACCGCCCAGGTTCATGCCTTCGGCGTGAATGAAGGTCACGTCGTGAATCCCGATGAAACCCATCACCTGACGCAGGTACGGTTCCTGGTGATCGGCGGTGCTACCGGCGTAGATCCCGCCGCGAGCGGTCAGCACGTAGGCGCGCTTGCCGCTGAGCAAACCTTGCGGGCCGGTCTCGGTGTACTTGAAAGTCACACCGGCACGCAGCACATGGTCGAGCCAGGCTTTGAGGGTGCTGGGGATGGCGAAGTTGTACATCGGCGCGGCCATGACCAGTACGTCAGCGGCCAACAGTTCGTCGGTCAACTCGTTGGAGCGTTCCAGGGAGACCTGTTCAATGTCGCTGCGCTGTTCGGCGGGTTTCATCCAGCCGCCCAGCAGATTGATGTCCAGGTGCGGCACCGGGTTGACGGCGAGGTCACGCACGGTGATCTGGTCGTTCGGGTGAGCGGCTTTCCACTGGCTGATGAACGTCTGGGTCAACTGACGGGAAACCGAGTCTTGCTGACGTGCGCTGCTTTCGATGATCAGAACGCGTGACATGGGATGTAGGCTCCATCTGAGAATGCTGTAAGGCGATGGAGTGAAGGTTAAACAGAGTCATATCGATGAAAAAGCGCAAATAACTGCTATAACCCATCAATAAATTCGTTTATAAGCTGATCATGCCCTGCACCTGCAGGAGCAAGGCTTGCCCGCGAAGGGGCCGGTGTCATTCAACATCCATGTCGACTGGCACACCGTCTTCGCGGGCAAGCCTCGCCTCTACAGGGTTTTATGTCATTTGGGGGTGCAGCTCAGGTTGATGCGCATCTTGATGATGGTGCGGGTGAACTTGGCGGTGGCATTTTTGTGTTTGCCAGCGGCCACTTCGATAGAGCGGGTGCGCGGCGCTTCCGGGCCATTGTTGAAAACCACCTTGCAGATCGCATCGGTATCGCCGTAGTTGTTGACCTGAATGGATGCGATGTCGTTATCCGTGTCGTGGGCGTTGTAGTCGATCTTCATGCCGTTGAGGTTTTTCTCCACATCAATCGGGTAAGCAAACGCAGTCAGCGGCAGCAGCGCCAGCACCAAACAACAGAATTTTTTCATTCAGCAGTCTCCAATAAGGACTGCCAGCTTAGGACAAGAGGAGCTATTCATGAAAGCGCCCCGCGTGACCCTTGATCAATGGCGAACATTACAAGCCGTGGTCGACCACGGCGGTTTCGCCCAGGCCGCCGAAGCGCTGCACCGCTCGCAATCGTCGGTGAGCTACACCGTGGCGCGTATGCAGGACCAGCTCGGCGTGCCGCTGTTGCGCATCGACGGCCGCAAAGCGGTGCTGACCGAAGCCGGCGGCGTGTTGTTGCGACGCTCGCGGCAACTGGTGAAACAGGCCAGTCAGCTGGAAGACCTGGCCCACCACATGGAGCAAGGCTGGGAAGCGGAAGTGCGGCTGGTGGTCGATGCGGCTTACCCGAGCGCCCGCCTCGTCCGCGCATTGACCGCGTTCATGCCGCAGAGCCGTGGTTGCCGGGTGCGTCTGCGCGAAGAAGTGTTGTCGGGCGTTGAAGAAGTACTGCTCGAAGGCGTGGCCGACCTGGCCATCAGTGGTTTCAGCATTCCGGGCTACCTGGGCGCGGAGTTGAGCGACGTCGAGTTTGTCGCGGTCGCCCACCCCGAACATGCCTTGCATCGCCTCAACCGCGAACTGAATTTCCAGGACCTTGAAAGCCAGCTGCAAGTGGTCATCCGCGACTCCGGTCGCCAGCAGCCACGAGACGTCGGCTGGCTCGGCGCCGAACAGCGCTGGACCGTCGGCAGCCTGGCCACCGCGGCGACGTTTGTCAGCAGTGGCCTGGGTTTCGCCTGGCTGCCCCGGCACATGATCGAACGCGAACTCAAGGAAGGCACGCTCAAGCTGCTACCGTTGGACCAGGGCGGCAGCCGCAACCCGAGTTTTTATCTGTATTCGAACAAGGACAAACCCTTGGGCCCGGCGACACAAATCCTGATCGAACTGCTGCGCACCTTCGACACCGCGCCGCTGGATGCGCCGTTCGCCGCCCCTGAACAAGCCTGACACGGAGTATCCGCATGGCCTATTTCGAACATGAAGGTTGCAACCTGCACTATGAGGAATACGGTCACGGCACGCCGTTGCTGCTGGTCCACGGGCTGGGTTCCAGTACCCTGGACTGGGAAAAGCAGATCCCGGCGCTGTCAGCCCATTACCGTGTAATCGTTCCGGATGTGCGCGGTCACGGCCGCTCCGACAAACCCCAGGAGCGTTACAGCATTGCCGGGTTCAGCGCCGACCTGGTCGCCCTGATGGAACACCTGAACCTCGGCCCCACGCATTACGTGGGCTTGTCCATGGGCGGCATGATCGGTTTTCAACTGGCCGTGGATCAGTCGCACATGCTTAAAAGCCTGTGCATCGTCAACAGTGCGCCGGAGGTCAAGCTGCGCAGCCGCGACGATTACTGGCAGTGGTTCAAACGCTGGAGCCTGATGCGTGCCCTCAGTCTGGGCGCCATCGGCAAGGCCTTGGGTGCCAAGCTGTTCCCCAAACCCGAACAAGCTGATTTGCGCCAGAAAATGGCCGAGCGCTGGGCAAAAAACGACAAACATGCTTATCTCGCCAGCTTCGATGCCATTGTTGGCTGGGGTGTTCAGGAACGACTTTCCAAAGTCGCCTGTCCAACCCTGATCGTCACCGCCGACCGCGATTACACGCCGGTCTCGCTGAAGGAAACCTACGTAAAACTGCTGCCCGATGCGCGGCTGGTGGTGATCGCCGATTCCCGCCACGCCACCCCGCTGGACCAACCCGAACGCTTCAACCAAACCCTGCTCGAGTTTCTCACCGCAGTCGACACCCCCTCACTCAGGATCACTGACCCATGCTGAAAAAAATCGCCCTCGTCGCCGGCTCCGTTCTGTTTGCCGCCAACCTGATGGCCGCAACGCCCGCCGCCAAGGCGCCGCACGTATTGCTGGAAACCACCAACGGCCAGATCGAAATCGAACTGGACCCGGTCAAGGCACCGATCAGTACCAAAAACTTCCTTGATTACGTCAACAGCGGCTTTTACAACAACACGATTTTCCACCGCGTGATTCCTGGCTTCATGGTCCAGGGCGGTGGTTTCACTCAACAGATGCAGCAAAAAGAAACCAAGGCGCCGATCAAGAACGAGTCCAAGAACGGCCTGCATAACGTGCGTGGCACGCTGTCCATGGCCCGCACCTCGAACCCGGATTCGGCCACCAGCCAGTTCTTTATCAACGTCAAGGACAACGATTTCCTCGACCAGGGCGATGGCTATGCCGTGTTCGGTAAAGTCGTCAAAGGCATGGATGTGGTGGACATCATCGTCAATTCCCCGACCACCACCAAAGGCGGCATGAAAGATGTGCCGGCCGACTCTGTTTTTATCAAGTCGGCCAAAGTGATCAACTAATCTGCACAGGAGTGCTTGAGCGGCTGCCGGCATCCGGCGCCGCTCATATCGTTTAAAGGAGAGCCCGCGCGCGGGCGGAGAACTGATGCTTTATCGCCGTTTCGAGAAACTGATCGACATATTCCGCGACGCTCCGACGGCGGCTCCGCCAGATCGGGTTCTCCCCTTCTATACCTATTACTTGAAGCAGGTCTGGCCGAGTTTCGCCGCCCTGCTGATTGTCGGCCTGTTCGCCTCCTTGATCGAAGTCGCGCTGTTCAACTACCTGAGCCGCATCATCGACCTGGCCCAAGGCACGCCGAACCCCGATTTCTTCCAGGACCACGCACTTGAACTGACCTGGATGGTGGTAGTGACCCTGGTTCTGCGACCGATTTTCTTCGGCCTGCACGACCTGCTGGTGCACCAGACGCTGAACCCCGGCATGACCAGCCTGATTCTCTGGCAGAACCACCGCTATGTCCTCAAACAGAGTCTGAACTTCTTCCAGAACGACTTCGCCGGGCGCATCGCCCAGCGCATCATGCAGACCGGCAACGCCCTGCGCGATTCCGCCGTGCAAGCGGTGGATGCCCTGTGGCATGTGCTGATCTACGCCATCAGCGCGCTGGTGCTGTTTGCCGAAGCCGACTGGCGCCTGATGATCCCGCTGACGACCTGGATCGCCGGGTTCATCGGCGCGCTTTATTACTTCGTGCCGCGGGTCAAGGACCGCTCGGTGCAATCCTCCGATGCGCGCTCCAAACTCATGGGACGGATCGTCGACGGCTACACCAACATCACCACCTTGAAGTTGTTCGCCCATACCAACCATGAACAGCAATACGCCAAGGAAGCCATCAAGGAGCAAACCGAAAAAGCCCAACTGGCCGGGCGCGTGGTCACCAGCATGGACGTGGCCATCACCAGCATGAACGGCCTGCTGATCGTCACCACCACCGGCCTGGCCCTGTGGCTGTGGACGCAGTCGCTGATCTCGGTGGGCGCGATTGCCCTGGCGACAGGCCTGGTGATCCGCATCGTCAACATGTCCGGCTGGATCATGTGGGTGGTCACCGGCATCTTCGAAAACATCGGCATGGTCCAGGACGGTTTGCGGACCATCGCCCAACCGGTCAGCATCACTGACCGCGATCAGGCCAAACCGCTGGCCGTGCCCCGAGGCGAAGTGCGTTTCGAGCACGTGGATTTTCACTACGGCAAGAAGAGCGGAATCATTGGCGACCTCAACCTGACGATCAAGCCCGGTGAGAAAATCGGCTTGATCGGGCCATCCGGCGCCGGCAAATCGACCCTGGTCAACCTGCTGCTACGCCTCTATGACGTGCAGGGCGGGCGAATCCTCATCGATGGGCAGAACATCGCCGAAGTCGGCCAGGAAAGCCTGCGCGAGCGCATCGGCATGATCACCCAGGACACCTCGTTGCTGCACCGTTCGATTCGCGACAATCTGCTTTACGGCAGACCCGATGCCACCGACGCCGAGCTGTGGGAAGCGGTGCACAAGGCGCGCGCCGATGAGTTCATTCCGTTGCTGTCGGACGCCGAAGGCCGTACCGGTTTCGATGCGCACGTGGGTGAGCGCGGGGTGAAACTCTCCGGCGGCCAGCGTCAGCGGATTGCGATTGCTCGTGTGCTGCTCAAGGACGCACCCATCCTGATCATGGACGAGGCGACCTCGGCGCTGGACTCGGAAGTCGAAGCGGCGATCCAGGAAAGCCTGGAAACCCTGATGCAGGGCAAAACCGTGATCGCCATCGCCCACCGGCTCTCGACCATCGCCCGGATGGACCGGCTGGTGGTGCTGGAAAAAGGCAAGATCGCCGAAACCGGCACCCACGCCGAACTGCTGGCGCATGGCGGGTTGTATGCGCGGCTGTGGCAGCACCAGACGGGTGGGTTTGTCGGTATCGACTGATATCCTGAGATCACCACCGAACCTGTGGGAGTGAGCTTTTGTGGCGAGGGAGCTTGCTCCCGCTCGGCTGCGCAGCAGTCGTAATTTCAGGCAGCCTGGTTTTTCTGACACAGTGGAGTTTTTGCCATGGGGACAGCTTCACTGTCCAGCGGGAGCAAGCTCCCTCGCCACAAGCGCCCTCTAAATCCACCAAAAAACCGCCACAGCCTGCTAACCACAGGCCCTGGCGGTTTTTTGTGGCCGCTGGAAATCCGCAGAAACCCTGCTGTACTCAGCCAAGGTTCTGGAGATGAGCCTGTCGTAAGTCTGCAGGATGCATCACGCGATACAGTCTCGATAGGTCGCCTATCAAGGACGCTCTCATGTCGCTGTTCAAACGTTCTGTCACTGAGTTGTTAGGTACGTTCTGGCTGGTATTGGGGGGTTGCGGCAGTGCGGTGCTTGCTGCGTCTTCGCCTCTCGGAATCGGGGTACTGGGTGTGGCCATCGCGTTTGGTCTCACCGTGTTGACCATGGCCTTCGCCATCGGCCATATCTCCGGTTGCCACCTCAACCCTGCCGTCTCCGTCGGCCTGTGCGTCGGCGGTCGGTTCCCGGCGCGGGAGTTGCCCGCGTACATCATCGCCCAGGTGATTGGCGCCATTATCGCCGCCGCGCTGATCTACTACATCGCCAGCGGCAAGGAAGGCTTCGACCTCTCCGCCGGCCTGGCGTCCAACGGCTACGGCGAACACTCCCCGGGCAAGTACTCGATGGCCGCGGGCTTTGTCTGTGAACTGGTGATGACCGCGATGTTCGTGCTGATCATCCTCGGTGCCACCGACAAACGTGCGCCCGCCGGGCTTGCACCGATTGCCATCGGCCTGGCCTTGACGCTGATTCACTTGATCTCGATTCCCGTCACCAACACTTCGGTCAATCCGGCCCGCAGCACCGGTCCGGCGCTGATGGTCGGTGGCTGGGCCATCGCGCAATTGTGGATGTTCTGGGTCGCACCGCTGTTGGGCGCGGTGATCGGCGGCGTGACCTATCGCTGGCTAGGCAAGGAAGGCACTTGAGGCCACGGGCGAGGATCATGCTTGCCGATAAGGCAACGCGGTCCTCGCTTCCTCGGCATAGGCCAACACCCCAAGACGCTCCTGGTGAAGGAAGTCTTTGACCGCGGCTTTCAGTCCCGGATGACGCAGATAGTGCCAGGAATGGGTGATCACCGGTTCGAACCCGCGAATCAGCTTGTGTTCGCCCTGGGCGCCGGCGTCAAAACGCTGGAAGCCATTGGCAATCGCGTAGTCCATGCCCTGGTAGAAGCAGGTCTCGAAATGCAGGCGGTCGAACTCCGCCAGGCAGCCCCAGTAACGCCCGTAAAAACTGTCGCCGCCCACCAGGCTGAAGGCCATGGCCACGGGTCGTGAACCTTGCTTGGCCAGCACCACACGAATAGCTTCGGGCATGCGCTCGGCCAACAGACTGAAAAATTCCCGCGTCAAATAGGGCCGTTGCCTACGCACCGCGTAGGTATTGGCGTAGCAGGCATAGACAAAATCCCACTGCGCCTGATCCAGCTGCTTGCCTTCCAGCCATTCGAACTCAATACCCTGCCCCGCCACTTGCTCGCGCTCTTTGCGCATCTGTTTGCGTTTGCGCGAACTGAGGACGTCGAGGAAGTCTTGAAAGTCCCGATATCCGCGATTCTGCCAGTGGTACTGACAGCCGATCCGCTGCAACCAGCCGGGGTGTTCGGCCAATGCCGCATCGGTGAAAGGGTCTGTGAAGTTGATGTGGGCGCTGGAGAGCTCTTCGATTTCAAGGTAGCCCGGCAGGCTCTTCAGTAGTTCAAAACCGTCCTCGACATTACGCGCCAGCAACCGTGGCCCACTGACCGGGCTGAACGGCACGGCGGTCAACAGCTTCGGGTAATAGTCGATGCCGGCACGCTCGCAGGCATCGGCCCAGGCATGATCGAACACGTACTCGCCGTAGGAATGCCACTTGCGGTAACTGGGTAACGCGGCGATCAGACGCCCTTCTTCGAGGTGCAACAGATGCTCGGGCTGCCAGCCGGAATGGGGGCCGAGGCTGCCGCTGTCTTCCAGCGCACTGAGAAAGGCATGGCGTAGAAACGGCTGATTCTCCGGCACCAGGGCATCCCACGTGTGCGGACCAATATCGGACAGGCTTTCCAGACGTTGCAGCGGCATTGACACCCTCTCGACTTCTTCGCGTAACAGCCCGGCGAGTATCGCCTATCGCCCGCCATTACACATCCGTCAAAACCGCCTGACAGGGTTCTGGATCAAAAGTTCATACGGTCTTTGTATCGTCATCGAGACGCCATCACTTTGCCACCGCTCTGTAATAAACCATCGCGATACTGGCGCCAGTTTTTAGAGCGTCGGGTTCTACCCGGCCACTGTTTCCGTCCCTCAACGGTCGGTTGTGTCCCGGATGGCTCAGTCATCCCCTTACATCTTCGGAGATTGATATGCGTCTTGCTTCCACGAAAACTGCGGCGGCCCTGTGTGGCGGTCTGCTGCTGGCCATGAGTGTTCCGGCCAGTGCCGCAGTCGACGCCAAACTGCTCGACATGCTTAAGGCAAACGGCTCGATTACCAATGCGCAATACAGCGAACTGCAAGCCGAGCTGGCCAGGGATCAAAAAGATCAGCAAATCGCCCGTCAGGCTCAGCAAGAGACCAACGAGCAGATCGCGGCCACCGCGAAGAAAACCAATGAGCTGAGCACCTTCGACCAGAAACTGGCCTGGGCTGCCAAGACCCAATTCAAGGGCGACGTGCGTTTCCGTCAGGAAACGGTCAAGAACGATGGTGTCTCGAACAACCGGGACCAGGACCGTCAGCGCGTTCGTGCCCGTCTGGGTGCCTACACCGAGATCAACCCGCAAGTCGACACCGGTATCCGTATCGCCACCGGCAACAACGACGACGCGCGCTCCACCAACCAGAGCCTGGACAACTACTTCGACAAGAAGTCGATCTGGCTGGACCTGGGTTACCTCGACTACCACCCGGACGCGATCAAGAACCTGCACATCGTTGGCGGCAAGATGCCACAGCAATGGGTGAGCATGGGCGACATCATCTGGGATAGCGACATCAGCCCTGAAGGTCTGTCCGTGTCGTATAAATACCCGCTGGGCGCCAGCACCGAGGTGTTCGGTAGCGCCGGCCACTACACCCTCAAGGACAACGTCGACGGCGACGGCGTACAGTTCAAGCACGACTTGCGTCTGTACGCCGGCCAGTTGGGCGCGCGCTTCGCCCTCACCGACAACCTGAAACTGACTCTGGGTGGCAGCGTCTACGGCTACGACAACGACGACGACATCACCGCTGGCGGCACCAGCATCCCGTCCGTACTGGCCACCAACGGCAACACCCCGAACGAGCAATTCAAACTGTACGAAGGCTTTGGTCAGATCGACATCACCGGCCTGCCACTGCCGCTCTCGCTGTACGGTCAGTACGTCAACAACAAAGACGCCAGCAACGATCAGGATTCTGCCTGGCTGGCCGGTGTAAAGACCAAGTTCTATGGCTTCGCCGTAGACTACAACTACCGCGACGTGCAGCGTAACGCCGTGGTCGGCGCCTTCACCGACTCCGACTTCGCCAACGGTTTCACCGGTTCGCGTGGCAGCAAGTTGAAAGTGAGTTACGAGCTGGACAAGAACTTCGCCCTGGGCGCGACGTACTTCATGGCTAACTCTGACTACACCAACGCCAACCTCAAGGATTCGGACATCAACACTCTGCAACTGGACGCCGAAGCCAAGTTCTAAGCAGTACCGCTCTACGCCTCAGGTCATGGACGCTTGAGGCGCTTTACAGTCTGGCGTGGATGGATCGATCCCCATCATCCGTTCGATGCATCCACGCCGGCCTGCTTCTGTCCCCTGCGATAACGCCACGACTTTACGGAATGTCCTTGCGACGCTCCGCAGCGAGACGCTCGGCGAGTGCATCGACCTCCGGCACAGCCTCTTCCGGCAAGACGCGCAGCGTCTGCTGCATCAAACGCATCTGACGAATGAACCGCCGGCAATTGGGGCAGAACATTAAATGATGCCGCACCAGCAACTTCTCCCGAAAGCTCAACTGGCCATCGAGATAATCACTGGCACGTGCCACTTGCTCCTTACAGGTCAGCATTCGCCGGTTTCCTCAAAATGCTCCACGGTCGCAAAGACCTTCAACCGTGCCCGATGCAGCAGCACGCGAACATTGGAGAGCGATATGTCCAGAAGATTACAGATGTCTTCCAGTTCCAGGCCTTGACGCTCGCGCAACAGCAAGACGCTGCGTTGCAGTTCCGACAGGCTGAGCAATGTGTGTTCGAGGCATTCGCGCAACTCGCGTTCGGTGAGCAACGCCTCCGGGGTGTCCTGGTGCCAGGCGAACGGCGCCACCAGCCAATGGCCATCAGCGGACGAAAAACGATCATCATCGATCGTGCCATGGGGCGATGGAAGGTCATCAAGCAGCACCTCGCGACGGTTCTGCTTGTAACGGCCCTTCGCCGCATTGGCGGTGATGGTCAGCAACCAGGTCTTGAGGCTCGAACGCGCCTCGAACTTGCTCAGGTTGCGCACGACCGACAGCCACGCATCCTGCACCACTTCGTCAGCATGCCGGTTGCCGACGATCGCATAAGCGACTGCACGCATCGGGCTCTGGTAAGTGCTTACCAACTCTTTAAAGGCTTGTTGTTCACCTGCCAGCAATCGTTGCAGCAGTTGCGCGTCGTCAGCCGCCATTCACAAACCCCTTGTCCTGACCTCGAAAAATGAGTCAGCAGGGCGTCGCCGTCGGCAACGTCCTGCTGTCATTTCCGAAAACTACAGCGTCCCGACTGCTTCGGCTGTAGGAAAAACCACCGCAAATCAACGGAAATAGCGACAGCCTTTCCCTCAACGCTTGCGTAACAGCACGCTACCAATCGAGTAACCCGCGCCGAACGAACTGAGCACGGCCAGGGATCCGGCGGGCAGATCATCCTGATGTTTGTGAAACGAAATCACCGACCCGGCGGAGCTGGTGTTGGCGTAGGTGTCGAGAATCACCGGGGCTTCTTCTTCGGTGGCTTCGCGGCCCAGCAGTTTCTTCACGATCAGGTGGTTCATGCTGAGGTTGGCCTGGTGCAACCAGAAACGTTTCACGTCACTGACGTTGAGCTTGTTCTCTTCCAGGTGCGTAGCGATCAGCTCGGCCACCATCGGGCAGACGTCGCGGAACACCTTGCGGCCTTCCTGCACGAACAGTTTGTCCTTGGCTCCGATGCCCTCTTCCGCCGCGCGGTTGAGGAAGCCGAAGTTGTTGCGAATATTGTTGGAGAACTTGGTCAGCAGTTTGGTGCTGACGATGTCGAACTGGTACGGGGAGGTCGCCAGGTCGGCACGCTCAATGATCACCGCCGTCGCCGCGTCGCCAAAAATGAAGTGGCTGTCACGGTCGCGGAAGTTCAAGTGACCGGTGCAAACTTCCGGGTTGACCATCAGTATTGCCCGGGCCTGGCCCAGTTGCACGCTGTTGGCGGCCGCCTGGATGCCGAAGGTCGCCGAGGAGCAAGCCACGTTCATGTCGAAACCAAAGCCCTGGATACCCAGCGCTTCCTGGACTTCGATGGCGATGGCCGGGTAGGCGCGCTGCAGGTTGGAGCACGCCACAATGACGCCGTCGATGTCGGCGGCGGTCTTGCCGGCACGCTGCAAGGCTTGTTCGGCCGCGCCGATGGCCATCTGGCAAAGCACCGACCATTCGTCGTTGGAGCGCTCAGGCAGGCGCGGCGCCATGCGTTGCGGGTCGAGGATGCCATCCTTGTCCATCACAAAGCGGCTTTTGATACCGGAAGCTTTTTCGATAAACGCAGCGCTGGATTCGGTCAACGCTTCGACTTCGCCACGGGCGATGGCGTCGGCGTTATCGGCGTTGAATTGCGCGACGTAAGCGTTGAAAGACTGCACCAGCTCTTCATTGGAGATGCTGTTGGCCGGGGTGTACAGGCCGGTGCCGCTGATGACGACGTTATGCATGGTCGTTTCTCTAATCTGTTCAGGCAGAAAGCGTTGGCACCGACGTACCAACACACAAAGGGTCTGTTCCCGTCACGGAAAGCACACCTGGCATCGCTTTATTCCGTACCGCCCGAACCTTGAGAGGCTCAAAACTGCGGGACCGGCGTTTATAGGCGCGAAGTTTGCCATAAACATTGGGTTTTGGCGCCATTTTGCTCGATGACTCCCACCTGCCAGGCAATACAAAAACCTGTGGGAGCGAGCCTGCTCGTGATGGGGCCATCACCTCCAACATCTATGTCGACTGTGATGCCGCCAGCGCGAGCAGGCTCGCTCCCACAGGTATTGCACAAGTCTCGGGGTCAGGGTTCGACCTGGGTCCATTGCTTGTTCAGGCGCTTGTCGGAGATTGGCACTTTGGTCCCCAGTTGCTGGGCGAACAGCGAAACCCGGTATTCCTCCAGCCACCAGCGATAGAGCTCCAGTTGCGGATCGCGCTTGCCTTCCTGGGCGTGTTTGTTGGCGCGGGTCTGGTATTGGGTCCAGAGACCGGACAGTTCGCCACTCCAGACCCGATCCCTCTGCACCTGTGCACCAATCTTCTCGAAGCGTTGCTCGACAGCCTTCAGGTAACGCGGCAATTCCTTGAGCCACTGCATCGGCGTCTCCCGGACAAACCCCGGATACACCAGATGACTGAGCTGTTGCTTGATGTCGTTCAGGGCCACGGCTTGCGCCAGATCAATCTTGCCCTTGAAGCGTTTCTGCAGGCCGTGCCAGTGCTTGAGAATCTCCAGCGTCAACTTGGCCAGGCGCTCGGCGTGCTCGGTCCAGCCACCGCGCTTGCGCTCGGCCAACGAGGCCAGCCCGGCGCCATCCCGTGGCAACGGGTCTTCGCCCTCGAGAATGCAACTGTCGAGGCTGGCCAGCAGGATGTCTTCCACCAGCGCATCAATGCGCCCCAGTTCACGGTACATCAGCCCCAGCTCGGTCAGCCCCGGCAGCTTGCCGCGCAGGAACTTCGCCGGCTCGGCCAACTGCTGCATCAGCAATCGCTGCAAGGCGCGGCGATGCTGGAACTCGGCCTCGGCGGGGGTCGAAAAACGCCCTTCCTTGACTGTCCCGCTCTCTTCCACCAGCGCCGGATACACCGTCATCGACAACCCGGCGATCTTCTGCTGGGTTTTCTCGGCGACGGCGGCAAAGACTTTCGGTTCCACCGGCTGTTGGTTTTTCGCGGTTTGCGGCACGGCCAACGCGGCTTGGCTGGCTTCGGCAAAGCGTGCGGTCAACTCGGCCAGATCTCGCCCTTCGCCGAGGAACTTGCCCTGGCCGTCGACGATTTCCAGGTTCATGCGCAGATGACTGTCGACTTGCTGTGAAGCTTCCGCCCACGCCTCATCGCTGACCCGCGCGCCCGTCATGCGCAGCAGCTCGCGGCCCAACGCCTGCGGCAACGAGCCCTCGGCGAAGGTCATGCGCTGCAACGCGGCTTTGACGAAGTCCGGCACCGGCACGAAATTCTTGCGCAGGGCCTTGGGCAGGTTGCGCACCAGCGCGATGCACTTGGCCTCGATCACGCCCGGCACCAGCCATTCCAGACGTTCCGGCGGCAGCATCGGCAACAGCGGCGCCGGCACACGCAGGGTCACACCATCGCGCGGGTGGTTCGGTTCGAAGTGGTAACTCAGGGCCAGTTCCAGATCGCCGATGTGCAAGGTGTCCGGGTAATGCAGGGCGGTGACTTCGCTGGCCTCACGGGCCAGCACGTCTTCTTCGCGCATGATCAGCAGCTGCGGGTCTTTCTGGCTGTTGACCCGGTACCAGCTGTCGAACGTTGCGGTCTGGTGGATCTCCGCCGGCAATCGCGCATCGTAGAAAGCGAACAGGGTTTCTTCGTCAGCGAGAATGTCGCGACGCCGAGCCTTGGCTTCCAGTTCGTCGAGTTGTTCCAGCAGTTGCGCATTGGCCGTCAGGCACTTGGCCTTGGATTGAATCTCGCCGCGTACCAGGCCTTCGCGAATGAAGAACTCACGAGAAACCACGGGATCGATCGGCCCGTAATGCACCGGCCGACGACCCACCACGATCAGCCCGAACAGCGTGATCTGCTCGAAGGCCACGACCTGGCCGCGCTTTTTCTCCCAGTGCGGTTCGAAGTGGTTTTTCTTGATCAGGTGCCCGGCCAGCGGCTCGATCCAGTCCGAGTCGATCTTGGCCACCATCCGCGCATAGAGCTTGGTGGTTTCCACCAGTTCGGCGGTCATCAGCCATTGCGGGCGCTTCTTGCCCAGCCCGGAGGATGGGTGAATCCAGAAACGCCGCTGACGGGCGCCGAGGTAATCGCCTTCATCGGTTTTCTGGCCGATCTGACTGAGCAGGCCCGAGAGCACGGCTTTGTGCAGCTTCGGGTAATCCGCCGGCTCTTTGTTCAGGCTCAACTGCATGTCGCGGCAGATTAGGCTCAACTGACGGTGCGAGTCGCGCCATTCGCGCAGACGCAGGTAATTCAGGAAGTTCTTGCGGCACCAATTGCGCAGCGGGCTGGCGGTCAGGGCCTGACGCTGCTCTTCAAAACCACGCCACAGATTGACCAGCCCGGCGAAATCCGAGTCCACGTCCTTCCACTGTGCGTGGGCCTGATCCGCCGCTTGCTGGCGCTCCGGCGGACGCTCGCGCGGGTCTTGAATCGACATGGCGCTGGCGACGATCAACACTTCCTGCAAGCTGCCGAGTTTCGCCGCTTCCAGCAGCATGCGGCCCATGCGCGGGTCCACCGGCAGGCGCGCCAACTGGCGACCGAGCGGGGTCAGCTGGCTGTTGCGATCCACGGCCGAGAGTTCTTGCAGCAGGTTGAACCCGTCGCTGATCGCCTTGCCATCCGGCGGTTCGATAAACGGGAAGTCGGTGATCTCGCCGAGGCGCAAGTGCAGCATCTGCAAAATCACGGCGGCGAGGTTGGTGCGCAGAATTTCCGGGTCGGTAAATTCAGGGCGACCGATGAAGTCGTCTTCGCCATAGAGGCGAATGCAAATACCCGGCTCGACCCGACCGCATCGACCTTTACGCTGGTTGGCGCTGGCCTGGGAAATGGCTTCGATGGGCAGGCGCTGGACCTTGGCGCGGTAGCTGTAACGGCTGATGCGCGCGGTGCCGCTGTCGATCACGTAACGGATGCCCGGCACCGTCAGCGAAGTTTCCGCGACGTTGGTCGCCAGCACCACGCGACGGCCAGGGTGCGACTGGAAAATCCGCTGCTGTTCGGCCGGCGACAAGCGCGCGTACAGCGGCAGAATCTCGGTGTGCTTGAGTTGGGCCTTGCGCAGCATGTCGGCGGCATCGCGAATCTCGCGCTCGCCGGGCAGGAACACCAACACGTCGCCGGGGCTCTTGCGCTCGCTACGTTCGAACGCGGCAATTTCGTCGAGGGTGGCGAGGATCGCCTGATCCACAGTCAAGTCGTCCTCGACGCGGTTGCCCTCCTCGTCCTGCTCAAGCGTCAGCGGGCGATACCAGGTTTCAACCGGGAAAGTCCGGCCCGAAACTTCAACGATGGGTGCGTCATCGAAATGCCTGGAGAAGCGTTCCAGGTCGATGGTCGCCGAGGTGATGATGACTTTCAGGTCCGGGCGACGCGGCAGCAGGGTTTTCAGGTAACCGAGCAGGAAGTCGATGTTGAGGCTGCGTTCGTGGGCTTCGTCGACGATGATCGTGTCGTAGCGTTCGAGGTAACGGTCGTTCTGGGTTTCCGCCAGCAGGATGCCGTCGGTCATCAATTTGATCAGGGTGTTGGAGTCGCTCTGATCCTCGAACCGCACCTGATAGCCGACCAGCGCGCCCAATGGCGTCGCCAGTTCTTCGGCAACCCGGCTGGCCACGCTGCGCGCAGCGATTCGACGCGGTTGGGTGTGGCCGATCAAGCCATGCTGGCCGCGGCCGATTTCCAGGCAGATCTTCGGCAACTGGGTGGTTTTACCCGAGCCGGTTTCGCCGGCGATGATCAGCACCTGATGCTTGAGCAGCGCTTCCTTGATTTCGTCGCGCTTGGCGGCGATCGGCAAACTGTCGTCGTAACGAATCACCGGCAGGCTGGCACGCCGCGCCAGCACCTGGTCACAGGACGCCTGCATGCGCGTCACCCACTGGGCCAGCTTGGCCTCGTCAGGTTTCTTGCGCAGCTCAAGCAACTGCCGCCGCAGCCGGTGGCGGTCGGCGAGCATGGCGTGATCGAGGTTTTTCAGCAGTTTGTCGATGGAAGGCGATTCGTCAGTCATCAGGTACGCAAAAGTCGTCTAGTGGCGCAGGGGCCGGATTGTCGCAGATTTGGGGGCTCGGCGACGAATTCAACCTGCCTTTGTGGTGAGGGAGCCTGCTCCCGCTCGGCTGCGCGGCAGTCGTAATCCGGTCATCGAGTTTTGTCTGAAGCTGCGCGGTGGATGGTTTTGGGGTCGCTTCGCGACCCAGCGGGAGCAAGCTCCCTCGCCACAGGGGTGTTCACTCAGGGGTTTATTCGTTATCCAGGCCTTTGCGGCGATACGGGAATACGTCGATGATTTTGCCGGCACGAATGGCTTCCTGCAGGCTTTTCCAGTAATCGGCGTTGTATAGCTCGCCATGCAACTGGTCAAACAGCTTCCTTTGCCCGGAATCGGCAAACAGGAACGGCGGAAACTCCTCGGGAAACACATCCAGCGGCCCGATCGAATACCACGGCTCGGAGGCCATTTCGTCTTCCGGCGTACGCGGTTGCGGGATGTGGCGGAAGTTGGCTTCGGTCAGGAAACAAATTTCGTCGTAGTCATAAAACACCACCCGCCCGTGCCGGGTGACGCCGAAGTTCTTCAACAGCATGTCGCCGGGAAAGATGTTCGCCGCCGCCAGTTGCTTGATCGCCAGCCCGTAATCCTCCAGGGCCTCGTGGACCTGCGCCTCATTGGCGTTTTCCAGGTACAGGTTCAGCGGCGTCATCCGCCGCTCGGTCCAGCAGTGACGGATCAGCACGGTGTCGCCTTCCACCGACACCGTGGACGCCGCCACCTCAAGCAGCTCTTCCAGGCACGCCGGGTCGAACTTGCTCAACGGGAAGCGAAAATCGGCGAACTCCTGGGTATCGGCCATGCGTCCGACGCGATCGACGCTTTTCACCAAACGGTATTTTTCGATCACCGTGGCACGGTCGACGTTTTTCGACGGCGAGAAACGGTCCTTGATGATTTTGAACACGGTGTTGAAACCCGGCAGGGTAAACACGCTCATCACCATCCCGCGCACGCCGGGGGCCATGATGAATTGGTCGTCGGTGTTGGCCAGGTGATTGATCAGCGCCCGGTAGAACTCGGACTTGCCGTGTTTGTAGAAGCCGATGGAGGTGTACAACTCGGCGACGTGCTTGCCCGGCAGGATGCGCTTGAGGAAGCCGATGAACTCCGCCGGCACCGGCACATCCACCATGAAATACGAACGGGTGAACGAGAAAATGATCGACACATCGGCTTCGTCGGTAATCAGCGCATCGATCTGAATCCCGCGCCCTTCACGGTGCAACAGCGGAATCACCAGCGGCCATTGTTCGTCCCGGGTATAGATGCGCCCCACCAGGTACGCGCCTTTGTTGCGGTAGAGCACCGAGGAAAACAGCTCGACGCTCAGTTCCGGGTCCTTGCACACCCAATCCGGCAGGTTCTCACGCAGTTGGGCTTCGAGGCGGTGCAGGTCGCCGGCCAGGTCGGCGTAATCCTCGCTGAAGCTGTAATCGGCAAAAATGCTCGCGAGCATGCCGGACAACTGGCCCTGGGGCTTATAGGTTCGGGTTTGCGCGGCGCGGGCCCGGCGCAGGCTGGGCCGGGTGGTGTGGATAAACATGCAGCCGTCGCTGATCAGGTCATGGCTGAACAGCCCGCAGAAAATCGAGTTGTACCAGGTCTCGGACAGTTCATCATCGAAACGCAGGTCGATCAGCGTGATGTAAGCGCTTTTGACCAGAGGCCAGCAACTGACGTCCAGCGTGTCGCTGTCAAACGCGACGCGCAGCCGTTCCACGGTTTCGCTGACTTTTTCTTCGTACAGATTGATCCGCGCGGCCGAGGCGATTTGCGCCTCCTGCCACTGGGCCTGCTCGAAGCGGGCCCGGGCGCCGTCGGTGATCTGGCGGAAATGCTCGCGGTAATCGTCAAAGCCATCGAGGATCATTCGGGCGATGTCGGCGGCTGGCCATTGCTGCGGCATGGGTGAGACCTCTGCGGGAATTCGTGAGCCCTGAGCTTAGCCAGTGAACCGGGTGCAGGAGAAGCGTAATTTTCGGCTCGAGTTAAATGCTCGTTTTTCGGTTGCCATGGATAAGGCGCTCGGCAACACTCTCGTCCCCATCAAGGAAGGAGTGCACCGTGAGTCCTGTCGATATTTTCCGATTGCTGTCGCTGGCCGCGATCTGGGGCGCGAGCTTTCTGTTCATGCGCATCATCGCCCCGGTGATTGGCACCATCCCCACGGCCTTTTTCCGCGTGTCGATTGCCGCCGTCGGCTTGCTGGTGATTCTCGGCCTGATGCGCATCAGCTGGGACTTCAAAGGCAAACTCAAGACGGTGATGCTGCTCGGGGTGATCAACTCCGGGATTCCGGCGACCCTCTATTCCGTGGCCGCGCAAGTGCTGCCGGCCGGTTACTCGGCGATCTTCAACGCCACCACGCCGCTGATGGGCGTGTTGATCGGCGGCCTGTTCTTCCATGAAAAACTCACCGCGGCCAAGCTTGGCGGGGTGTTCCTCGGGCTGTTTGGCGTAGGCGTCCTGACCCGTGCCGGTCCGGTGGCGTTCGACATGGAATTGTTGATGGGCGCCGCCGCCTGCCTGCTCGCCACCACCTGTTATGGCTTTGCCGGGTTCCTGGCCCGCCGCTGGCTTGACCACGCCGGCGGTCTCGACAGCCGTCTTTCAGCGCTGGGCAGCATGCTCGGGGCAACGCTGTTCCTGTTGCCGTTGTTCGGCTACAGCGTAATCAGCCAGCCACCGGCAAGCTGGGGCGGCTGGAACGTCTGGTTGTCGTTGCTTGGATTGGGGCTGATGTGTACCGCCCTGGCGTACATTATTTACTTCCGCTTGCTCAGCTCGATCGGGCCGGTGAGGTCGATGACCACGACCTTCCTGATCCCGCCGTTCGGGGTGTTGTGGGGAGCGCTGTTGCTGGATGAGCCGTTGTCGATGGCGCATATCTATGGCGGGGTGTTGATTGCGGCGGCGTTGTGGCTGGTGTTGAAGCCGGCGGTGGGGAAAGTGGCTGAGGTGACTGCCAAGTAGTTTGGCGGCGTGGCTGATGACCCCTTCGCGAGCAGGCTCGCTCCCACAGGATTTTGTGTTCACCGCAAATCCAATGTGGGAGCGAGCCTGCTCGTGAAGGCGGTAGAGACTACAACGCTGCCTGACTCACCTCCCCATCCACCAACCGTCGAATCCCCAGCGGATTGGCGTTCTGCAACGCCTCGGGCAACAACGCATCCGGGTAATTCTGGAAGCACACCGGCCGCAGGAACCGGTCAATCGCCAACGTCCCCACCGACGTCCCGCGCGAATCAGACGTCGCCGGATACGGCCCGCCATGCACCATCGCCTCACACACCTCGACCCCGGTCGGGTAGCCATTGAGCAGAATCCGCCCGACCTTTTCCTGCAGCAACTCCGCCAGCCAACGGTACTCCAGCAACTCGTCCGTCTCGCCAATCAGCGTCGCCGTCAATTGCCCGCGCAGACCGTGCAACGCTGCCGCCAGCTGCGCCCGGTCCTCAAGCTCGATGACGATGGTGGTCGGTCCGAACACCTCTTCCTGAAGCAGCTCATCGCCCTTGAGCAACAGACTGACGTCAGCCTTGAACACCTGCGGTTGTGCCTGATTGCCCTGTTGCGGCTTGCCCGCCAAGTGCGTCAGCCCCGGATGTTCGTGCAACTCGCCAAGGCCTCGGCTGTAACTGACCAGCGCGCCGGCATTGAGCATGGTCTGGGCCGGTTGCTGGTTCATGCTGGCGCAAAACGTTTCCAGGAACTGGCTGAACTGCGGCGAACGCAAACCGATGACCAGGCCCGGGTTGGTGCAGAACTGCCCGCAGCCCAGGGTCACCGAACCGGCCAGTTGCGCAGCGATTTGCTCACCGCGAACCTTGAGCGCTTCGGGCAGCAGGAACACCGGGTTGATGCTCGACATCTCGGCAAACACCGGAATCGGCTGTGGCCGGGTCGCGGCCATGTGGCTCAAGGCATTGCCGCCCTTGAGCGAACCGGTGAAGCCCACCGCTTGAATCGCCGGATGCTTGACCAGCCATTCACCGACACCCCCGCCATAAATCATGTTGAACACGCCGGCCGGCATTTCGGTGCGCTCGGCGGCGCGGATGATCGCGTCCGCGACCCACTCGGCCGTCGCCATGTGCCCGCTGTGCGCCTTGAACACCACCGGGCAACCGGCGGCCAGCGCCGAAGCGGTATCGCCACCGGCGGTTGAAAATGCCAACGGAAAGTTGCTGGCACCGAACACGGCGACAGGCCCCAGGCCGATGCGGTACTGACGCAGGTCCGGACGTGGCAACGGCTGGCGATCCGGCAGTGCCCGATCAATGCGCGCGCCGTAGAAATCGCCGCGACGCAGGACCTTGGCAAACAAGCGCATCTGGCCGCTGGTGCGTCCGCGCTCACCCTGGATACGCCCGGACGGCAATGCGGTTTCGCGGCACACAGTGGCGACGAAGTCATCGCCCAGAGCATCGATTTCATCGGCGATGGCGTCGAGGAACTGAGCGCGTTTCTCCGCGCTGAGGTTGCGGTAAACCGGGTAGGCAGCGGCCGCAGCGCTGGCTGCCGCGTCCACTTCCGCTTCAGTGGCCTGGAAAAAACGGACCGGCAGCGCTTCGCCCGTCGTGGCATCGAGGCTTTGCAGCTGTTGCGTACCGTTGGCGCTGCGGCGACCGCCGATGTAGTTGTGTCCGAGTAGCGTGGTCATGAGTGATCCCTTGACCGGCCGACAACGCCGGTGATTGAAGACTTAAAGCGTGCGCACCTGGCCGATGGCCAACGGCTGGGCACTTTCGCCGATGCCGTTTTCCAGGGGCGCGCCGAACTCATCGAGGCTGATCTGGAAGCGATCGCCCGGCTGGGTTTTTATCCCGTCGGCAAACGACAACGTTGCGGTGCCGAAGTAATGCACGTGGACATCGCCGGGACGCAAAAACTGCGCGTATTTGAAGTGGTGGAATTCGAGGTTGGCGAGGCTGTGGCACATGTTGTCTTCGCCGCTGAGAAACTCCTTTTCCCAGATCGTTTCGCCGTTGCGCTTGATCCGACTGGTGCCTGCAAGGTGCTTGGGCAACTCGCCGACGCGCAGCTCCGGACCGTAGGCGCAGAAGCGCAGTTTCGAATGGGCGAGATACAGATAATTGCGCCGCTCCATCACATGGTCGGAGAACTCGTTGCCCAAGGCATAACCGACGCGGTACGGCTGGCCGTCGTCGCCGATCACGTAGAGGCCGGTCAGCTCGGGTTCCTCGCCGGCGTCTTCGGCAAACGGCGGCACCGGGAAATCCGCGCCGGGGCGTACGACGATGCTGCCATCACCTTTGTAGAACCACTCCGGTTGCGCGCCGACCTGCCCGGCCGCCGGTTTACCACCCTCCAGGCCCCATTTGAAAATGCGCATGGTGTCGGTCATGCCGGCTTCGACCGCGCCCTCCTGCTGGTGCATTTTGTCCCGCGCCGAGGCGCTGCCCAAATGGGTCAGTCCGGTGCCGCTGATCAGGCAATGGGCCGGGTCTTCGTGGTCCAGCGGTGGCAGGACTTTGCCCTGCTGCAACAGCTGGGCGTAATCCGGTCCCGGTTCGGTGCGGCGCAGTGCGACTTCTTCTTGCAGGCTGCGTTGGGCACGAATCGCCGCGAGGGCCAGTTCACGGGTGCTACGGGTGCCTTGCAGCACCTTTACCTGCGAGCCCTCGACGAGACCCACCTGGCGTTCACCGGCAGTGTTTTCAAATTGAATCAGGCGCATGACGGCCTCCAGAAAATTGGGATTTGGATCACTCGATGATGTTGAAGTCGCTCAAGTACTCATCGGAGATTTCCAGGCCCAGGCCGGGCTTGTCATCGTCGAGCTGGATGTAGCCGTTGACCGGTTGCGGCTCGCCCTTGAACACGTAGTAGAAGAGTTCGTTGCCGACCTCGACGTCGAACACCGGGAAGAACTCGGCCATCGGCGAGGCGGTGGTGGACATGGTCAGGTGGTAGTTGTGCATCTGCCCGGCGTGCGGGATCACCGGCACCGACCAGGCTTCGGCCATGGCGTTGATCTTGCGCGCTGCGGTGATACCGCCCACCCGGTTGGTGTCGTACTGGATCACGTCGACGGCGCGGCGTTCCAGCAGGTCTTTGAAGCCGTAGGAGGTGAACTCATGCTCGCCGCCGGAAATCGGCATGATCCCCATTTTCTTCAGCTCGATGTAGCCTTCGATGTCGTCGGCAATCACCGGCTCTTCCAGCCAGCGTGGTTCGAATTCAGCAAGTTTGGGCAGCATGCGGCGGGCGTATTCCAGGGTCCAGCCCATGTAGCACTCGAGCATGATGTCGATGTCGGGACCGGCCAGGTTACGCAGGGCACGCACTTGCTCGATGTTCTTGCGCATGCCCGCCGGGCCGTCTTTCGGGCCGTAGCCGAAACGCATTTTCAGCGCGGTGAAACCCTGGTTCAGATAGCCCTGGGCCTCTTCAAGGAACAGGTCGAGGTTGTCATTGGCGTAGAGTTTGGAGGCGTAGGTCCAGATCTTTTCCTTGGTCCGGCCGCCGAGCAGTTTGAACACCGGTTTGTTCACGGCTTTGCCCATGATGTCCCAGATCGCGATGTCGATCGCCGAGATCGCCGCCATGCCGATGCCTTTGCGGCCCCAGGCGTGGCTCTGGCGGTACATCTTCTGCCAGATGTATTCGTTGTCGAACGGGTCTTCGCCAATGGCAATCGGCGCCAGGTAGGTGTCGATGATTTCCTTGGCCACACGCGGCGCCAGGGCGCAGTTACCGATGCCGACGAGGCCGGTATCGGTCTCGACTTCCACCACCAGCCAGCCATGGAAACGGAACGAGCCCATGGCGTCGCCACGTTCGAACAGGATGTCGCTGGCGTTGGTGCAGAAGTGTGCTTGAGGCGGAACGACTTTGCCTTTCCACTCAAAAACGCGGGTACGGATGGCTTTGATTTTCATGAATACAGTTCCTTGCGCTGCCGGCTTTTTGTAGTTGTCGGGTCGCTGCACAAAACCGCGCGGGGGGCGGGTTCCGGCATTCGATGGAGCGACTTTAGCCAGCGCTCGGGGGGGGCGGATAATCACTTATGCGTATCCGGCGATAACCTGCGGTGATAGGAAAAACCGAATAGTGAGTGGATAGGGTTATCAGCCACACACAAAACAAATGTGGGAGCGAGCCTGCTCGCGAAAGCGGTAGTGCAGCCACCTTTTTAGTGACTGTCAGACCGCTATCGCGAGCAGGCTCGCTCCCACAGGGGATCAGTGTTGTGTCAGTAGTTGTTGACGCCCATTCGGCAGGCGATTTCGAAGGCCTGACGAATCGCGCCGACGTTGGCCTTGCCCTGCCCCGCGATGTCGAAGGCGGTGCCGTGGGCCGGCGTGGTAATCGGGATCGGCAAGCCACCCTGCACCGTCACGCCTCGGGAGAAGCCCATCAACTTAATCGCGATCTGACCCTGGTCGTGATACATCGTCACCACCGCGTCAAAGGCACTGGCATCGCCCTGGACCTTGAGGAAAATCGTGTCCGCCGGGTATGGCCCTTCGGCCGCAATCCCCAGCGCCTGGGCCGAACGAACCGCCGGGCCGATGATGTCCAGTTCTTCGCGTCCGAACGAGCCGTTGTCGCCGTTGTGCGGGTTCAGCCCACACACGCCAATGCGCGGTTTTTCCAGGCCGTTGCGCTTGAGCGCGGTGTCGATCAACTGGATCGCTTCCACTACCCGCGTCTGGGTCAGCATGCCTGGCACTTGCGCTAATGCCACGTGGGAGGTCACGCGGGAGGTCCAGAGGTTGTCGAGCACGTTGAATTCACAGAACGGCCCGTGGAAATCCAGCAGCTCGGCGAACCAGTGCAGCTCATCGCTGTGGGCCATCCCGGCCATGTGCAGCGAGGTCTTGTTCAACGGCCCGAACAACACCGCGTCGGTGGTCCCGGCCTCGGTCAGGCGCAGGGCTTGTTCCAGCGTGTCGAGGCTGTAGCGACCGCCGATGACACTGGCTTCACTGCGTGGAAATTCACCGACGGTGTCTCCGCGAAAGTCATAGAACAGCGGCGTGTCATCACCAAATTCCAACTGATCCAGCGACTCGACGCGACGGTAAGGAAACTCCGTCCCGGCGATGCGCATGCCGCGACGCATTTCGGCCTCGTCGGCGATCAAGATCACATTGGCCTGGCTGCGCACTTCAGGCTCCGCAAGCAAACGTGCGATCAGTTCCGGGCCGATGCCTGCCGGGTCACCCAGCACCATCGCGATGGTTGTTTTGTTCATGCTTCACTCCTCAAGGGTTCAGGCCATTGGCGGTCAACGGCGCAAGGCTCGCAGCAATAAACCCGCTGCGCGTTGCTGTAGAACAGTCGCTCCTGATCGGCGCTCGGCAGATCAGCAACGATGGATTTGAAACCGCTGTAGATGTCGTCGAACGAGCCGCACAGGCTGTCCACCGGGAAGTTGCTGGCGAACATCGCCCGGTCAGTGCCGAACATGGCGATCACTTCACGCACGATCCAGGCGTTGTCCTTGGCGCGCCATGCCTGGCCCCTCTGGCCAAGGCCGGAAATCTTCACCTGCACGTTTGGCCATTTGGCCAGCCGAGCCATCGCCAGGCGCCAACCGGCCAGGCCTTCGGCGCTGCGGTCATTGGGCAACCCTGCGTGGTTGAGAATCAGCGTAGTGCCGGGAAAGTCCCGAGCCAGCCGTTCGGCTTCGTGCAGGTTCCACCAGGGGGTCTGCAAATCGAAGTGCAACCCCAGCCCTTCGAGGGCGGCAAAACTGCGCCGCCAGTGTTCGTCGCTCATCAGGCTGCGCACATGACCAACCTGCGCCGGTGAAGTCGCTCCACCCGGTTTGTGACGCACGCTGCGCACGCATTTGAAACTCGCTTGTTCGGCCAGTACCGCGAGGGCGTCCGGGTGGTCGAGCCAGGCCTGCGCCACGACCGCATTGGGTACGCCGTAACGGGCCGTCAGACTTTCGATAAAAACGGTTTCGCCAATCGGGTCTTGCGGGTCCCATTCGGTCTCGACGTACACCGTTTGCACCACACGGTGCGGGCCGGCGTCAGCGAAATAGTCCTCAGGAAAATAGCGCCGTTTAATCGCGCTGTAGTCGCCGTAGCGGAACGGGATATTGGCTTCGGGCGCCAGCCACGGATGGTCATTGATCGTCGGGTCCCAGAAGTGATGATGGGCATCGATGATCGGACCGTTCCATGCTTCGCCAGATAAGTGTTCAGCCATGGCGCACCTCGTCGAGACTGATGAACAACGTCGCCAGCACAAAGACTGCCGAGCACACGGCAAAGAACCCCAGCACCGGCGCAAAACCTCCGGTCATTTGCACAATGATCCCCACCAGGATCGGCACCGCGATCCCGCCGGTGCTGCCGGCCATGTTCATCACGCCGCCGATCAACCCGACCCGCGCCGGTGCCGCCAGCAATGCCGGGAAGCTCCAGTAGAGGCTGCCCCACATCAGGAAAAACGCGGTCATGGCCAACAACGCCACGGCGGCAAACGGATTGCTCAGCGTCGGCAACAACAGAAAGGCGCCGAGGGCGACCACACCGGAAAACGCCAGCAGGCTCTTGACCGCCACGCCACGGCTGACACCTTTGCGGATCAACCCGTCACAGAGGAAACCACCGGTCAACGAACCCAGGGCCCCACACACGAAAATCACGAAGGTGGCCGCGCCGATGCCTTTGATATCGAAGCCGCGAGCCTGGGCCAGATAGCTCGGGCCCCAGGTCAGCAAACCGAAATACACCATCGCCCAACTGGCACGGCCGATCAGCAAGCCGCTCAGGGAACGGGCCGCGATGCCCAGGCCTTTGACCGGCACACGGGCGGCTTCGGCAGCCGGCGTCGCGCGCCCGGCGTTGATCTTCTCCAGTTCTTCGGCATTCACTTGCGGGTGAGTGGCCGGGTCATCGCGCAGATAACGCCGGGCCAGCCAGGCCAGCACCAGGGTCGCGATACCGGCAATCACGAAGGCCAGGCGCCACGAATCCAGGGATGCAATCAGGTAGGCAATGATCAACCCGCCCAGCGCCACGCCCAAGGGGCTGCCGCTGTCCATCAGCACCGCGCCGCGACTGCGTTCGCTCGGCGCCAGCCACAGGGAAATCAGCTTGCCACCGGACGGGAACAACGGTGCTTCGGCGGCCCCGAGTGCAACGCGGGCGAACAGCAATGACAAGCCGCCGGTCGCAAACGCCGCCAACACTTGAAAGGTGCCCCACAACCCGGTGGACCAACTGATGACCCGATGCGGGCCGAAGCGATCGATCAGCCAGCCACCGGGAATCTGCAACAGCGCATACGCCCAGAAGAAACTGCTGAGGATCAGCCCTTGCATGCTTGGCGACAGGGAAAATTCATGGGCAATGGTCGGCATGGCGATCGACAGCGAGACCCGGTCGATCAGGTTGACCATGGTCAGCGCGAAGACGATCGCAAAGATCCGCCAGCGCACGCTGCTCGCTTTGGTGGTGCCGGCCAGGGGTGTGGCCGCGTTGATCGGTTGGGCAGCTGCGCCAGGCAGATGCAGGGAAGCACTGGGACGAGCCATGGTGCGTACCTCGTTTCTTATTGTTGTGAATGCCGTGCGTGACCGGTTCGCCGCGCTGATGAGCACTATCGAAGGCTCGGTGATAACCGTCTAATCAATGATTGAGATACGGCGATAGCCTCGGGTTATGGCATACCGCGCTTTCAGGGGGCTTTCATCGCCGGCCGCCTTGACTGACTTTCCTCTCAAAACGCTCTGGCACATAGTTTCCAGCCCTCGTCACGTATTTGCCCGTGATGACCTATAACCGCAGGCTATCGGTGTATGTATTGTTTTGACTAGACGCCGAAGCGGAGGCTTCCCACACTCAGTCCAGGCTTGCAGCTTTTGAGCACCGACAAGTCATTCATAACAATTACAAAAAACGAGGCCCTTCCATGCGAAATGCATTCGTCCGTCGCACATCCCGTCTGTTTCTTGGCTGCACACTGGTCGCCGCCGGCGCCCTCCCCGCACTCGCCAACGCTGCCTGGCAGCCGGACAAGAACGTCGAAATCCTCGTTGCCGGCGGCCCCGGCGGCGGTACTGACCAGCTCGGTCGGCTGATCCAGTCGATCATCACCACACACAAGTTCCTCGACGTGAATACCATCGTCCTCAACAAAGGCGGCGGCAACGGTGCCGAAGCGTTCCTTGACCTGAAAATGAACAAGGGCGATCCGGAAAAACTGGTGATCGGCACCAACAACATCTACCTGTTGCCGCTGGTTTCCAAGCTTGGCTATCAATGGCAGGAGCTGACTCCCGTGGCGGCCGTTGCAGAGGACGACTTCATTCTCTGGAGCTACAAGGATGCCCCCTGGAAAGACGCCAAAGGCTTCTACGAAGCGGCCAAGGTTGATCCGTCGAAACTGCGCATGGGCGGCAGTCAGTCCAAGGATGTCGACCAGACCCTGACCCTGCTGCTGAACCAGACCAACAACAGCAAACTGGTGTACATCCCGTTCAAGAGCGGCAGTGAAGCCGCGACCCAACTGGCCGGCAAACACATCGCCGCCAACGTCAACAACCCCAGCGAAAGCATCAGCCAATGGCGCGGCGACCAGGTCGAACCGCTCTGCGTGTTCAGCAAGGAACGCATGAGCTACACCGAGAAAGTCGCGGGTGATAAATCCTGGGCCGACGTTCCGACCTGCCACGAACAAGGCCTGGGTATCGATCAATACCGATTCCCGCGCACCGTGTTCATGCCCGGCGACGTCACCGCCGAACAGCGGGCGTTCTATGTCGAGCTGATGCGCAAAGTCACCGAGACTCCAGAGTTCAAGGCCTACGTGAAGCAGAACGCGCTGGTGCCGACGTTCCTCGAAGGCGAGCCGCTGACCGCCTACATTGAGAAAGACACCGCCCGCGTCACCCCGGTGTTCAAAGAAGCCGGCTGGCTGAAAAACTGAGTTGTTCACGGCCGTGTGCGTGCGCACGGCCGTCACCTCTGGAGGTGCTTTCATGTCCCATTCTTCGGATTCACCGGCGCTGGTCGGTACCCGCTGGGTCGAACTCGGCCTGACACTCTTCACCACGCTGATCGGCGCGGTGGTGATGTTCGGCAGTCTCGAACAAGGTATCGGCTGGGGCGATTCAGGCCCCGAGCCGGGTTACTTCCCCTTCTACATCGGATTGCTGTTGAGCGCCGCGAGCGTGGGCAACGGCGTGTTGACCGTGGTGCGCTGGCACGCCCTGAGCATTGCATTCGTCAGCCGCAGTGCATTCAAGCAAGTGCTGTCGGTGTTCATCCCGATTGCGCTGTTCGTCGGCGCCATGCCGTTCACCGGCATTTATGTGGCCTCGGCCTGCTTCATCGCCTGGTTCATGTGGCGTGACAAGGTGCGCGCCAAGCCTTACGGCAAATGGATGATCGGCACCGTGTCCCTCGGCGCGGTGCTGGCCAGCTACCTGATTTTCGCGTTGTGGTTCAAGGTCCCGCTGGATGCCGGCCCGATGGGCGACTGGATTGCACTGGCCGGGAGAAGTTTCAAATGAGCGAATTCGATTCCCTGCTGCAAGGCATGAACCTGATCCTCACCCCGGGCCACATCGGCCTGATGGTGATCGGCGTGTTGCTGGGCATTCTGGTCGGCGTATTGCCCGGCCTCGGCGCCCCCAATGGCGTGGCGTTGTTGCTGCCGCTGACCTTCACCATGTCGCCGGTGTCGGCGATCATTTTGCTGTCGTGCATGTATTGGGGCGCGCTGTTCGGCGGTTCGATCACCTCGATTCTGTTCAACATCCCCGGTGAGCCCTCATCGGTGGCGACTACGTTCGACGGTTACCCGATGGCCCGCGAAGGTCGCGCTGCCGAAGCGTTGACGGCCGCATTCAGTTCGGCGCTGATCGGCGCGCTGGCCGGGGTGTTGCTGCTGACCTTCCTGTCGACCAAGATTGCCGCATTCGCCATGTCTTTCAGTTCGCCGGAGTTCTTCGCGGTGTACCTGTTGGCGTTTTGCACCTTCATCGGCATGAGCAAGAATCCGCCGCTGAAAACCGTGGTGGCGATGATGATTGGTTTCGCCATGGCCGCCGTGGGCATGGACACTGTCTCCGGCAACCTGCGCCTGACCTTCGATCAGCCGGCGTTGATGACGGGCATCAGCTTCGAGGTGGCCGTGATCGGCTTGTTCGGGATCGGCGAAATTCTCTGCACCGTCGAGGAAGGCCTGGTGTTTCGCGGCGAGCATGCGCGCATCACGCCGATGGTCATCCTGCGCACTTGGGCCAAGTTGCCGCGTTACTGGTGGACGATCCTGCGCAGCACCCTGGTCGGTTGCTGGATGGGCATCACACCGGGTGGCCCGACGGCGGCCTCGTTCATGAGCTACAGTCTGGCGCGGCGCTTTTCGAAGAACCGCGAGAACTTCGGCAAGGGTGAACTCGAAGGCGTAATCGCCCCGGAAACCGCCGACCACGCCGCCGGCACCAGCGCCCTGCTGCCCATGCTGACCCTCGGCATTCCCGGCTCGGCCACTGCGGCGGTCATGCTCGGCGGTCTGATGATCTGGGGCCTGCATCCTGGCCCGACGTTGTTCGTCGAGCAGCACGATTTTGTCTGGGGCCTGATCGCCAGCATGTACCTCGGGAACGTGGTCAGCCTGATCGTGGTGCTGGCCACCGTGCCGCTGTTCGCTTCGATCCTGCGCATTCCGTTCTCGATCATTGCACCGATCATCATCATGGTCTGTGCCATCGGTGCCTACTCGGTGCACAACTCGTTCGTCGACGTGGTGTTGATGCTGGGCTTCGGTGCGCTGGGTTATCTGTTCAAGAAACTCGGTTACCCGATTGCGCCGCTGGTGTTGGCGGCGGTACTGGGCGACAAAGCGGAAGATGCGTTCCGCCAGTCGATGCTGTTCTCCGACGGCCACGTGGGGATTTTCTGGTCCAACCCGTTAGTGGGCTGCCTGACCACGGCGGCGTTGCTGATGCTGTTCTGGCCGTTGATTTCCAAGGCGCTGGGCACCCTGACGGGGCTGCGCAAACCCCAGGTCGCCAAGCCTAAATCGGTGCTGTAACACGGCAATGCTGGCAACGCCTGGCATTTGTTGTCAGGCTTGCCGCAGTCCTAATTGCGAGCACGGCCCATGACCCGAATTCCTGCTGCCAATGTGATCCACAGTCGACTGCGTCTGCGCCAACTGCGGCTGATGCTGGCGTTGCAGGAATTCGGCTCGTTGCGCCGCGCCGCCGACCACATCGGCATGACCCAGCCGGCAGCCACCAAGATGTTGCACGAAGCCGAAGACTTGCTCGGCGTCGAACTCTTCGAGCGTCTGCCCCGGGGCATGCGCTCGACCCCGTTCGGGGAAACCGTCATCTACTACGCGCGCATGGTGTTTGCTGAACTGAGCGGCATGCGTGAAGAACTGGTCGCGCTCGAATCCGGCAACCTTGGCCGGGTTGCGGTCGGTGCGATTCCGGCGCTGGCCTCGGGGCTGTTGACCCGCACCATCGCGACCTTGAAGCAAAGCCATCCACGCTTGTCGATGAGCATTCAGGTCGACACCAGCGACGTGCTGGTGCAGGCGCTGTTGCAGGACCAGCTGGATATCGTATTGGGCCGGATTCCGGCGGGCGCACGGGCCGAAGAGTTGCTGTTCGACAGCCTCGGCGAAGAAGCCTTGTGCGTCATCTCCGGCGCGCAGAACCCGTTGGCGAAAGAGAAAAACCTGAGTTGGGCCGAGTTGCAGAACATGACTTGGGTGCTGCAACAGCAACCGAGCCCGATGCGCGCGATCATCAATCAGGTATTCCACAATGCGCGGGTCGACATCCCCAGCAGCATCGTCGAGACCACCTCGATCATGACCTTGCTGTCCTTGATCCAGCAGACCGACATGCTGGGCGTCACACCGGTGTCGGTGGTGGAGGATTACCCGGGCCGTGATTTGCTGGCGGTGTTGCCGATCAAGTTTGAAGCACGGCTGCCGCCGTACGGGCTGATTACCCGCCGTCACCGCATTCAATCGTCAGCGATGCAGGCGTTCATGAATTCGGTGCGGGCCGAGCACGCGCTGACCAAATAAAAAAGGCCCGGAGCCAATGCTCCGGGCCTTTCATTTTCACGCTGCTTTACGCTGTTTTACGGAACACAAATACCAGCCCGACGATGATCAGCAGCATGCCGAGCATGCTCAATACCGCCAGCCGATTACCGAAAATCAGGTAGTCCATCACCGCCGTCACGGCCGGCACCAGGTAAAACAGACTGGTGACATTCACCAGATTGCCCCGGGCGATCAAGCGGTACAGCAGCAACGTTGCCAGCACCGACACCACCAATCCCATCCACAGCACCGGCACGATAAACCCGCTGCCGTGTTCGAAATGAAACGGCTGGAACGGCACGAAGATCCCGCAGAGCAGCAGCCCCGCGAGGTACTGCACCGGCAGTGTGCCGAGGGGATTGTCGGTGATGCGCTTCTGCATGATCGAGCCAAAGGTCATGCTCGCCAACGCCAGCAAACCAAAAAGCATCCCGGCCAAAGACATGCCCGCCAAACCGATGCCCTGGTAAACCACCATGATCAACCCGACCAGGCCCAGCGCCAGACCAAACATCCGGCTGGCCGAGCGCTGACGCTCCATGATCACCACCGTGAGAATCGGCTGCACACCCATGATGGTTGCCATAACGCCCGGTGTGACTTTGAGGTCCAGGGCCAGCAGATAAAAAATCTGATAAGCCCCCAGCAACACCACGCCCGTGGCCATCGCATACAACATCGCTTTGCCACCCTTGGGCAATTTCAGCTTGAGCAACGGCACCAGCAGCATCAATCCGCACAAGGCGATGGCAAAGCGAATCAGCAGAAAGGCAAAGGGCGATGCGTGGGCCAGGCCCCATTTGGAGAAGATCGCACCGCTGCTCCACAGCAGAACGAACAGGCTCGTGGACGCCGCCGCGAGCGCGGATTTTTTCGACAGGACAAACATGAATACCACCTGTAGTCAGGCAAGAAGCCAACTCAGCCGAAGCTGAAATCCAGTAGTTTTTTTCAGGCGGGCGCGCAGAACAGCAAAGAACGCTGATCAGCCCGAAACGCCAACGCCCGGCGGTGATACGACTGCGTACACCGGCGTGCTACTGACAGGTGGGGGGTAATGACTGATCTGCGCAGGCTGCTTATTCCCGCACGGCACGACGCCAGCGTTGACCGCTGAATCGACTACCGCATTGATGAGGGAAGCTGGCATGGGCTGATCTTTTTTGATGGGGTGGGCGGTGGGTAACAGAACCACCGAGCGCCGACTATAACCAGCGGCGGACATGGATTGCAATGACTTGGACAAAGGGCCAGTCACGACACCTCGTCGCGGGCGCGCCATTTAAATTCTGCTCATAAAAAAACCGCTCCCAAGGAGCGGTTTTCTTTTGAATCCAGTCACGCAAACAACCAATACCCCAACAACGTCAGCACCACCACCGCCAACACCGGCCGCAGCACGCGGTACGCCTTGGGATTACGACGCTTCCAGCGTTTGACCACACCACTGACCTTGTCGCTGGAATTCTTGCTCCAGGCATACGCCTGGTTAATCCCGCCGACACGTTCATCATCAAGGTTCTGAGGTGCGGTGGCGCGACCGAGCAAGCCGCTGAGCCAGCGGTTGATGAAGGTCATGACGCGGTTGCTCAGCGGTCGTTCGATGTCGCAGAACAGAATGACGCGGGTTTTCTCGGATTCGTTCTTGACCCAATGCACGTAGGTCTCATCAAACATCACATCTTCACCATCACGCCAGGCATACACCTGGCCGTCGACAAAGATACGGCAATCGTCGGAGTTCGGCGTCGACAGCCCCAGGTGATAGCGCAGCGAACCGGCAAACGGGTCGCGGTGCGGGTTGAGGTGGCTGCCACCCGGCAGCAACGCGAACATTGCACCCTTTACGTTGTGAATACTGCTCACCAGCGCCACGGTTTTCGGGCATAAGGCTTCAGCGGATGGCAGGGGTTTGTCGTACCACTTGAGGTAGAAACGTTTCCAGCCTTTCTTGAAAAACGAACCAAACCCCGCATCGTTGTGTTTTTCGGCGGCGCGGATGTAACCCTCGTCGAACAGGTGCATGGCTTCGTCGCGGATGACTTCCCAGTTGTCTTTGAGCACGTCCAGTTCCGGAAACTTGCTGCGGTCCAGATAGGGTTTGGACGGCACGCCGGAGAACAGGTACATCAAGGCGTTGTAAGGCGCAAACAAGGCCGAGTGATTGACGAATTGACGCAGAACCGGCAATCGCGCCTTCCCGCGCAAATGCACATAGAGGGTGCTGCCCAGGAATAGCAGCAACACTGACGCTTTCGCGGCAAAGGAAAAGGTCATCTACGGCTCCTTGAGGTTAGGCTCTTCGCACAACGCCATTTACCCGACGTGGCAGCCGGCCATGATAAACACTACCGGCCTCGGGAAAAACCCGCAAAACTCGACATTCAGTATTAAGGTTTGTGCAATAAAGCACTTATTAACATAAAGTTCCTGAACGGGGGCTGACCTGAATCAGCCCTCTCACCAAAAGATCAAACCATCGCAGGCAGCGCCTACTGCTGATTTTCCTGCTCGGTAAACAGGTCGCTGAACAACATGCTCGACAAGTAGCGCTCACCGGAATCCGGCAGGATCACCACGATGGTCTTGCCCTGCATTTCCGGTGTTTCGGCCAGACGCACCGCCACCGCCATCGCGGCGCCACAGGAAATACCGCACAAAATCCCTTCTTCCTGCATCAGGCGCAGCGCCATGGCCTTCGATTCGTCATCGGTGACCAACTCAACCCGATCGACGATCGACAAGTCCAGATTCTTCGGGACAAAACCGGCACCGATCCCCTGGATCTTGTGCGGGCTCGGCTTGATCTCTTCACCGGCTATCGCCTGGGTAATCACCGGCGACACCACCGGCTCCACGGCTACCGAGATAATCGGTTTGCCCTGGGTATTCTTGATATACCGCGAAACACCGGTAATGGTTCCGCCGGTTCCAACGCCCGCGACCAGCACATCGACTGCGCCGTCAGTATCGTTCCAGATTTCCGGACCGGTGGTTTTCTCGTGAATGGCCGGGTTGGCCGGGTTGTCGAACTGCGACGGCATGAAGTATTTGGCCGGATCGCTGGCCAGGATCTCGGCAGCCTTCTCAATGGCGCCTTTCATGCTTTTGGCCGGTTCGGTCAGCACCAGTTCGGCGCCCAGTGCCTTGAGGACTTTGCGTCGCTCGATGCTCATCGACGCCGGCATGGTCAGCATCAACTTGTAACCACGGGCCGCGGCAACAAAGGCTAGGCCAATGCCGGTATTGCCCGACGTCGGTTCGACGATGGTCATGCCAGGCTTGAGTTTGCCGGAGCTTTCGGCGTCCCAGATCATGCTCGCGCCGATCCGGCACTTGACCGAATAACCCGGGTTGCGCCCTTCGATCTTGGCCAGGATGGTCACACCGCGCGGGGCAATGCGGTTGATCTGCACCAGCGGCGTATTGCCGATGGAATGGGCGTTGTCAGCGTAAATACGGCTCATGGCTGGGTCCTTGTACAGCGTTGAATAAGCCCCCAAAGGTATGCCTGTTGCCAGTGGTCGTCCAGTCAGGTCGAACGTCCGGTAAACACCGCAGTCAATGGCTTTACATCGTCAGAGATTTGCCGCCATGAAACGTCGATACCGTTGGCCCCTGTGGACCCTCGCCGGTCTCGTTGTGCTGCTGATTGCCCTGCACTTCGCCCTGCCCTACCTGGTGCGCGATTACTTGAACGAGAAACTGGCGGACATGGGCGATTACCGGGGCCAGGTCACCGACGTCGACCTCGCGCTGTGGCGCGGCGCCTACAAGATCAACGGGCTGAAAATCGTCAAGGTCGACGGCAAGGTCCCGGTGCCTTTCGTCAATGCACCGCTAATCGACCTGTCTGTCAGTTGGCACTCACTCTGGTCCGACCGCGCTGTGGTGGCCGAAGTGCAGTTCTTCAACCCTGAGGTGAACTTCGTCGACGGCGGCGCCAACAAACAAAACTCCCAGACCGGTCAAGGCACCGACTGGCGCGCACAGTTGAGCAAACTGGCGCCGTTCACCTTTAACGAAATACGCATCTACGACGGCAAGATCAACTTTCGAAACTTCAATTCCAAGCCCCCCGTCAACATGAACGCCACTCAGGTCAACGCCAGCCTCTATAACCTGACCAACGTGGTCGATACCGAAGGCAAGCGCGACGCGCGCTTTGAAGGCAAGGCCCTGTTGCTGGGCCACGCCCCACTGGAAACCACAGCCACCTTCGACCCCTTGAGCAATTTCGAAGACTTCGAATTCCGCCTGCGCGCCAAGGATATCGAGCTCAAGCGCATGAACGACTTCGCCTCGGCCTATGGCAAATTCGACTTCAACGCCGGTCACGGCGATGTAGTCATTGAAGCGCAGGCCAAAAAAGCCCAATTGACCGGCTATATCAAGCCGCTGCTCAAAGACGTGGACGTGTTCAACTGGCAGCAGGACGTGGAAAACAAGGACAAAGGGCTGTTCCGGTCCATCTGGGAGGCCATTGTCGGCGGCTCCGAAACCGTGCTGAAAAACCAGGGCAAGAACCAGTTTGCCACTCGCGTAGAACTGAGCGGCAACGTGCATCGACAAGATATCAGCGCGTTCCAGGCGTTTTTGCAGATTTTACGCAATGGTTTCGTTCAGGCATTCAATGCCCGGTATGAGCGGCCGAAACCGGATCAGGGTTAAGTCACCAAGTGACGCCCCATTCAGAGACTGAATAAGCCGTCTGCGTTCACAGTCGACCGGCCTGCGCGTTATAGTCGGGCCCTACACTTATTGCGCCCCGCCCTGCCTGATTCAGGTCGGCTTACCGTTCGAGGATTAGCAGATGAAGTTCGAAGGCACCCAGGCCTACGTCGCCACCGATGACCTGAAGCTGGCGGTCAACGCCGCCATTACCCTGGAGCGTCCACTGCTGGTCAAGGGCGAGCCAGGCACCGGCAAGACCATGCTCGCCGAACAGTTGGCCGAGTCCTTCGGTGCGAAATTGATCACCTGGCACATCAAGTCCACCACCAAGGCGCATCAGGGCCTGTACGAGTACGACGCGGTCAGTCGCCTGCGTGACTCGCAACTGGGCACGGAAAAAGTCCACGACGTTCGCAACTACCTGAAAAAGGGCAAGCTCTGGGAAGCGTTCGAGTCCGAAGAGCGAGTGATTCTGCTGATCGACGAAATCGACAAGGCCGACATCGAGTTCCCGAACGACCTGTTGCAAGAACTCGACAAGATGGAGTTCTACGTTTACGAGATCGACCAAACCATCAAGGCCAAGAAACGCCCGATCATCATCATTACCTCCAACAACGAGAAAGAGCTGCCGGACGCCTTCCTGCGCCGCTGCTTCTTCCACTACATCGCGTTCCCGGATCGCGTGACGCTGCAGAAAATCGTCGACGTGCACTACCCGAACATCAAGAAAGACCTGGTCAGCGAAGCGCTGGACGTGTTCTTCGACGTGCGCAAGGTGCCGGGCCTGAAGAAGAAGCCTTCGACCTCGGAACTGGTGGACTGGCTGAAGCTGCTGATGGCCGACAACATCGGCGAAGCGGTACTGCGCGAACGCGATCCGACCAAAGCGATCCCACCCTTGGCAGGCGCCCTGGTGAAGAACGAACAGGATGTTCAATTGCTTGAGCGCCTTGCGTTCATGAGCCGTCGCGGCACCCGCTAAGAGGCTGATCGCCATGCTGCTCAACCTGTTCAATGAAATGCGCGCAGCCAAGGTGCCGGTCTCGGTGCGTGAGCTTCTGGACCTGATCAATGCGCTGAAACAACGCGTGACCTTCGCCGACATGGACGAGTTCTATTACCTGTCCCGGGCGATTCTGGTGAAGGACGAACGGCATTTCGACAAGTTCGACCGCGCGTTCGGCGCCTACTTCAATGGCCTGGAGAAACTCGACGATCACCTTCAGGCGTTGATTCCTGAAGATTGGCTGCGCAAGGAATTCGAACGCTCCCTGACCGAAGAAGAGCGGGCCGCGATCCAGTCCCTCGGCGGTCTGGACAAGCTGATCGAAGAATTCAAGAAACGCCTCGAAGAACAGAAAGAACGCCATGCCGGCGGTAACAAATGGATCGGCACCGGCGGCACCAGTCCGTTTGGCTCCGGCGGCTTCAACCCGGAAGGCATTCGCGTCGGCGATGCCGGCAAGCGCCAGGGCAAAGCGGTCAAGGTGTGGGATCAGCGCGAGTACAAGAACCTCGACGATTCGGTGGAACTGGGCACGCGCAACATCAAGGTCGCCCTGCGCCGCTTGCGCAAATTTGCCCGTCAGGGTGCGGCGGAAGAGCTGGACATCGACGGCACTATCGACCACACCGCGCGCGATGCCGGCCTGCTGAATATCCAGATGCGGCCGGAGCGGCGTAACACCGTCAAGCTGTTGCTGCTGTTCGACATCGGCGGCTCGATGGACGCGCATGTGAAGATCTGCGAGGAACTGTTCTCTGCCTGCAAGACCGAGTTCAAGCACCTGGAGTACTTCTACTTCCACAACTTCATTTATGAGTCTGTGTGGAAGAACAACATGCGCCGCACTTCCGAGCGCACGTCGACCCAGGACCTGCTGCACAAGTACGGCGCCGACTACAAAGTGATCTTCATTGGTGACGCTGCGATGGCGCCGTATGAAATCACCCAGGCCGGCGGCAGCGTCGAGCACTGGAACGAAGAAGCCGGTTATGTGTGGATGCAGCGGTTCATGGAGAAGTACAAGAAGGTCATCTGGATCAACCCCTATCCGAAAGATACGTGGGGGTATACGTCGTCGACCAATATTGTGCGGGACCTGATTGACGACCAGATGTACCCGTTGACGTTGCGGGGGTTGGAGGAAGGGATGCGGTTTCTTTCCAAATAGAGATTTTTGTTGTCTGTGAAAGCGTCTTCGCGGGCAAGCCTCGCTCCTACAGGTTTCTGTGTTCGTGCATCGTGCACCAACCCTGTAGGAGCGAGGCTTGCCCGCGAAGCTTTTAGCGGTTTGAAAATCGCTGCAAATACTCGACCTGTTCGCGATGCGCCACCTCCTGCACCACAGGCCGCAACCGCACTTTCGCCCCCGGCAAGCACTGCGCCAGCCGCGCGAGTGCCAACGGCGTCAACGCCCCCAATCGCGGATAACCGCCAATGGTCTGCCGATCATTGAGCAACACAATCGGCTGCCCGTCCGGCGGGACCTGGACCGCGCCTAGCGGGATGCCTTCGGAAATCATCGGCTGGCCCTGGTACTGCAACGGCGTTCCCAGCAAGCGAATGCCCATGCGATCGGCACGGCTGTCGAGGGTCCAGATGCTATTAAACGCATCGAACAGACTTTGCCCGCTGAACTCACCGATCTGCGCGCCGAGGACCACATCCAGTGGCGAATCGGCTTTGAAGTTAGGCCGGTGTTCTGCCGGTAACTCCCGCAGCAATAACAGCGCACTCCCGCGATAGCTCAACGGCGCGCCTTTGGCCAGTGGCCGGCCCATACCATCCAGGCCGCCGAGTTCTTCACGGACCACCGTCGCGCTGCTTCCCAACACTTTTGGCGCGTCAAACCCGCCCGGTGCCGCCAGATAAGCTCGCGCCCCGAGCAGCGGTTGAGTGAATTGCAATCGCTGGCCCTTGTTCAGCCGGAAACTGCGCCACGGCGCCAATGCCTCGCCATCCACTTTCGCGCCCAGGTCCGCCCCGGCCAGCGCCAACACGCAGTCTTCCTCGGCTACGACGCTGAAACCGCCGAGGGTGATTTCAATCACCGGCGCATCAAGGCCATTGCCCAACAACCAATTGGCCCACGACATCGAACGCCAATCCAGCCCGCCGCCCTGGGTCACACCCAGATGCCGCACGCCGAAACGACCCGCGTCCTGCAACAGGCACAGCGGCGTACTCGCCTCAATCAATAGACGGCTCATGCCTGGGCCTCCAATGGCGTGTCGTCACCGCCCAGGTTGATGAACTGCGCATGGTCGACCGCTTCAAAGCGCACGGTGTCACCCGGTTGCATCAGGCTGTAACCATCGCGTTCGCGGTCGAACAATTTGGCGGGCGTGCGGCCGATCAGGTTCCAGCCGCCGGGGGACACCACCGGGTAGGCGGCGGTTTGCCGCTCGGCGATGCCGACACTGCCGGCCGCCACCTTTTTACGCGGCGTATTCAGGCGCGGCGCGGCGAGCACTTCTTCCACCAGCCCCATGAAAGCGAACCCCGGCGCGAAACCCAGCGCGAACACTTGATACTCGCGCTCGCTGTGGCGGCGGATCACCTCGCCCACCGACAGCCCGCTGCGCTGAGACAACAAGCTCAACTCCGGACCGACGCTCAAGTCATACCAGACCGGCAGCACATGGCATTTACCGCGAGTGTTCGCGTTGGGCGACAGGTCGATCAGCGCTTGGGCGATCAATTCCCGGGCTTGAGCCGGACTCAACGCCGTCAGGTCGTAATGCACCATCAACGTCGTGTAAGACGGCACCAGATCGATCAGATGCCCGGCAAACGCAGCGCGCAGGTTTTCGCTGGCCGCCAGCATCCACGGCATGTTGGCTTCGGCAATTTCATCGAACAGACGCACCATCAGGCAATCCAGCGCCACCACCTCAACCCGCGGTTTCATGGTGCGCTCTGCTGATCAAGGGCTTCGCGAATCCGCCGCACCGCCGCCACCGAACTGGCGTTGTCACCGTGGACGCACAAGGTGTTGGCCTGCAAGTGCAAGGCGCTGCCGTCGCTGGCGGTGAGGTTGTCGCCACGGGCGATGGTCAGCGCTTGCTCGATAATGGTTTCGGGATCGTGGTGCACCGCCCCCGGCAGTTGCCGTGAAACCAGCATGCCGGCACTGTCGTAGGCACGGTCGGCGAAGGCTTCGAACCACAAGGTCACGCCGTATTCATCACCCAGTTGCTGGGCGGCGCTGTTGTCGCGCGTGGCCATGAGCATCAGCGGCAAGGTCCGGTCATACGCCGCCACGGCCTGAAGCACCGCGCGCAATTGCGCCGGGTTGGCCATCATGTCGTTGTACATTGCGCCGTGGGGTTTGACGTAACTGACGCGCCCGCCTTGGGCCCGGCAGATGCCGTCGAGGGCGCCGATCTGGTAATGCAAAATGTCCTGGAGTTCCTGGGCGGTGTAGGCCATGGAGCGGCGGCCGAAACCCACCAGGTCCTGATAGGCCGGGTGCGCGCCGATCTGCACGCCGTTACTCAGGGCCAGGCCGACGGTCTTGCGCATGATGCTCGGGTCGCCGGCATGGAAGCCGCAGGCGATGTTGGCGCAATCGATGAAGGGCATGACCTCGGCGTCCAGACCCATGGTCCAGTTGCCGAAACTCTCGCCGATGTCGCAATTCAATAGCAGGCGGCTCACGGTGAACACTCCTGTAGGCATTTTCTTTTTTTGCTGTCGGGCAGATGCCCGCAGATTATCAGCTACTCGGCTTCAAGTTGTTTGCCACGGGTTTCCGGCAAGCTCAACGCAGCAAGGATCACCACACCGTAGGACACCGCCGCAAACGCCCCGATGCCTACGCTCAATGGCACCTTCTGGCTCATCAAACCGATCAGCAACGGAAACAACGCCGCCAGTGCCCGGCCGATGTTGTAGCAAAAGCCCTGCCCCGAACCGCGAATCCGTGTCGGAAACAGCTCGGTCAAAAACGCGCCCATGCCACTGAAAATCCCCGAGGCGAAGAAGCCCAGCGGGAAGCCCAGCCACAGCATCACGCCGTTACTGACCGGCAACTGGGTGTAGAGCAACACGATGGTGAACGAGCCGACGGCGAACAGGATGAAGTTTCGTTTGCGGCCGAGGATGTCCGTCAAATAGGCACTGATGACGTAGCCGACGTAGGAACCGACGATCACCATCGCCAGATAACCGCCCGTGCCGAGTACGCTTAAACCGCGTTCGTTTTTCAGAAACGTCGGCAGCCAGGACGTGATCGCGTAGTAACCGCCCAGTGCGCCCGTGGTCAGCACCGAAGCGCGAATCGTGGTGAAGAGGATACCGGGGGCGAAGATCTCGTAGAACTTCGCGGCGTTGCCCGGCTCCTGCTTGGCCTTGGCTTCGCGGTAGATTTCCGGGTCCTTGACCAGTCGACGGACGAAAATCACGAAAATCGCCGGCACGATGCCGAGGATGAACAGCGCACGCCAGGCATCTTCCGGCGGCAATATCGAGAACAACAGCGCGTAGAGAATCGCCGTCAGCCCCCAACCCAGCGCCCAGCCCGATTGCACCATGCCCACGGCCTTGCCGCGGTCCTTGGCGCGAATCACCTCGCCCATCAGCACTGCGCCGGCGGTCCACTCACCGCCAAAACCGAAGCCCATCAAGGTACGGCTGATCAACAGTTGCTCGTAGTTTTGCGCGAAGCCGCAGAGGAAGGTGAAGAAGGCGAACCACAGCACCGTCAGTTGCAAGGTGCGCACACGGCCGATGCGGTCCGACAGAATCCCCGCCACCCAACCACCAATGGCCGACGCAATGAGCGTGCTGGTATGGATCAGCCCGGCCTCGCCAGTCGTGATGCCCCACATGGCAATCAGGGTCGGCACCACGAAGCTGAGCATCTGGGTGTCCATGCCGTCCAGGCCATAGCCGATCTTGCAGCTCCAGAAGGTACGGCGTTCCTGCTGATTGATGTTGCGGTACCAGTCGAAAGGTCCCGGCCGAGACGTGGCTTTGGGGATGTCGAGCGTGTCGGGCGCACTCATGGCAACTCTCCGTGCAATTTTTATTGGTATTGTTCTGAGCCCCGACGACGCCTATCGTGGGAACCGGATGGCCTGATTTTTGGTTGTCCGGCCCTGCTGCGTCCAACTAATAAAAACCCGCCCTAGGCATAAGAAAAACTTAACGCCATGAACCTGAAGTTTCTCGAGACCTTTGTCTGGGTCGCCCGACTCAAGAGTTTCCGCCTGACGGCAGACAAGCTCTTTACCACCCAGGCGTCGATTTCCAGCCGCATCGCGGTGCTCGAAGGCGAGCTCGGGGTGAAGTTGTTTCTGCGCGACTCGCGGGGGGTGAGCCTGACGCCCGAAGGCTTGAAAGTGCTCGAATACGCCGAGCAGATGATGGACACCATGCAAGCCCTCAAGCAGTCGATCGAGACGCGCTCGAGCAAGGTCGGACGCGTGCGGATCGGCGTGATGGACACGGTGATTCACACGTGGCTGAGCCCGTTGGTGGCACAGATGATGGATCACTATCCGCGGGTGGAAATCGAGCTGGTGGCCGATACGGCGCTCAACCTCTGCGATCAGCTGCAAAAAGGCTTTCTCGATCTGATCCTGCAAACCGATCTGGTGCGTCAGGAAAGCGTGCGCAGCCTTGAACTGGCGAGCCATCCGATGGGCTGGATTGTCGCCAGCAATTCGATCTACAACCGTGGGTACACCGGCATTGCCGATCTGGCGCGCGAGCGGATCATTACCTACTCGAAAAACTCACATCCACATCAGGACATTCTGAGTCTGATGCAGGCGAACGGGGTCATGACGCCGCGGCTGAACTGCGTGAACTCGGTGTCGGCGATCACCCGATTGCTGCGCGACGGATTCGGCATTGGTGCGTTGCCGCCGGTTCTGGTGGCCGAGGAACTGGCGCGGGGGGAATTGACCTTGCTGGCCATCGATCAACAGCTGCCTAATTTGCAGGTCGTGGTGTCGTGGCGGGTGGGTGTGGAGTGGGTCGAGGAGATTGTTGCGTTGTGTCAGCAGGTGCTGGAGGGGTATGCGCGCAAGGTGGGTGAAGACTACATCGTCCTCGCACGCTGATCGGCGCTGATGATGATCGCTCCCACGCTCTGCGTGGGAGCGATCAGTGTTACAGGCCGCGCACATCCCGATCTTCGATCGGCCGGCTCTGGCGCAAGCGTTTGCCGCCCAGCACCACCCAGTCGATCAGACGGAACAGGCATTCAATGCCGAAGGACAGCAGCAACGCACCGCTCATGCCCCAGATCATCGCTTCCGGTGTCAGCAGGATCTGGTAGCTGTAGCCATTCCAGGTTTCCTTGCGAATATCCGGATCCGCCGCCAATGCGACTTGCAAGACACGGATGTACCACGGGCCCTGCATGGCGTGGAACTGTTTATCAAGCGCCACCTGACGGCTGAGCAAGGTGCTCAGGCTCTCGGCGTCGCTGCGGAAAATCGGGTCCTCACTGCCGCGGTAATGGGCGACCAGCGCCTGCATATCGCCCTTGAAGAACTGATTGGCGGTGCCCTGGAAACCGCTCAGGCTGGTTTGCGCCTCAATCAGATGCGCTTCGACCCGTTTCGCGTAATCGCTGATGAACCCCGGCACCTGGACACCGATCAACAGGCCCGCCGCAAACAACACCAGCCGTAGATAACTGAGCAACATCGGGTGAGATCCTTATTCGGTCTTGCCCTGGCTGACGCATTCGCCGCGTCGCCAGAGGCTCCATTGGCCCGGTTCGTAGCGGGTCCAGGTTTCGTTTTCGGTCAAAGGTTCGGTGGCGATCACCGTGACCACATCGTTGGGCGTGGTTTCGGCCTGGAAATCGACGATCACATCGACATCCTTCAACCGCGCCGGGCCGAATGGCGCGCGACGGGTGATCTGGACCAATTTGGTCGAGCAATAGCAGAACAGCCAGTCGCCGTCGCTCAACAGGCAGTTGAACACGCCTTTGCTGCGGTATTCGGCGCAAGCGGCGACCAGGTCCGGCAGCAGCGCTTCGATTTCGACCGGTTCTGGAAACGCTGCGCGCACCCGATTGAGCAGGTCACAGAACGCCGCTTCGCTGTCGGTGTCACCGACGGGGCGATAAAAGCTTTTGATCGGCTGAAAATCCGCCAGCTGACCGTTATGGGCGAAACACCAGTTGCGGCCCCACAGCTCACGCACGAAAGGGTGCGTGTTGGACAGACAGACCTTGCCCACGTTGGCCTGACGGATATGCCCGATCACCACTTCGCTTTTGATCGGATAGCGCTGCACCAGGTTCGCCACTTCTGACTCGCTGCTGGCCGCCGGGTCCTGAAACAACCGCAGACCGCGCCCCTCATAGAAAGCGATGCCCCAACCGTCACGGTGCGGACCGGTGCGGCCGCCGCGCTGCATCAGCCCGGTGAAGCTGAACACGATATCGGTCGGCACATTGGCGCTCATGCCCAATAACTCACACATGCTCGGACTCTCGCTTCAAGGCCGGATTACAAACGCGGTTCGACCCGCAATCGCTGAGGGTTGCTCGGCACTGGCGGACGACCGTAACGATCATCGCCGGCACCGCCGAACGGATGATCGTCGTCAGGATCGTCGACCCGGGCGGCGGCCTTGGCGGCGGCGGCCTGTTCCTTGCGAGCGTTGGAAGCCCGTTCAATAGGGAACCGGATCGCCACGAACACCAGATAAATGCCAAAAGCGATCATGCCGTACATGAACAGGTCGGAAACCGCCCGCCAGGCGTTGTTGCCCACCTTGAACAGCAGATCGAGCGCAGTGATGGCGATGGCCGGGGCCACTTTTTCCTTCACCGGGTCGATGATGGTCGGGCTGAATAGCAGTACGGCGACCAGCAGCCGCAGCGGTTCACGCAGCCAACGCCACATCCAGCGGGTGATGCGCATCCACACCAACAGGCAGCCTAAAGCGGCAAAGGCGTAGAGGCCCCAAGCGATCAGATAGTCGTTCTCGGTCATGGTGTCCATGGCAAGGCAGGCAAAGAGGCGCTTATAGTAACGACTTTTCGCCCGTCAGGCGTAATCCATGTGGGAGCGAACTGTGGCGAGGGAGCTTGCTCCCGTTCGGCTGCGAAGCAGTCGCAGCGCTTTTGGGGTCGCTTCGCAACCCAGCGGGAGCAAGCTCCCTGGCCACACAGGCTCACTCCTACAGGGTCTGCACAGGCATCAATATTTGCATTGCGCCTGCAAAACCCTATTTTTCGTACAACGTCCGAGAGTCCTTCATGCCCTTATCCGCCAACGTCACCAGCGCCCCGATTGCCCACAAGGCCGACGGCCCTGACCCGTATGCCTGGCTGCAGGAGCGCGACACCGACGCGGTGCTCGACTACCTCAAGGCTGAAAACAGCTACCAAGAGGCGCAGACCGCCGATCAGGCCAGGCTGCGCGAAACCCTGTTCGAGGAGATCAAGGGCCGGATTCTCGAAACCGACCTGTCGCTGCCCTCCCCTTGGGGCCCGTACCTGTATTACACGCGCACCACCGCCGGTGACGAATACGCCCGCCACTACCGCTGCCCACGCCCGGCCGATGACAGCCTGCAACTCGACGAAAGCCAGGAACAGCTGCTGCTGGACCCGAACGAACTGGCCAATGGCGGCTTCTTTTCCCTCGGCGCCTTCAGCGTCAGCCCGGATCACCAGCGCCTGGCCTACAGCATCGATTCCACGGGCGATGAGATCTACACGCTGTTCGTGAAGGAATTGTCCAACGGCCGTGTCAGCGAACTTGAGTTCCAGGATTGCGACGGCAGCATGACCTGGGCCAATGACAGCCTGACGCTGTTTTTCGGCGAGCTGGACGACACCCACCGTCCGCACAAACTGCTGCGCTATCGACTGGACGGCACGGCGGCCGAGGAAGTGTTCAACGAGCCGGACGGCCGCTTCTTCCTGCATTGCTATCGCTCCAGTTCCGAACAGCAATTGCTGCTGTCGCTGAGCAGCAAGACCACCAGCGAAGTCTGGGCCCTCGACGCCTCGCAGCCGCAGCAGGCCTTCACTTGCCTGGCGCCACGGGTTGAAGACCATGAATACGACGTCGACCACGGCACGCTGAACGGCGAGTGGGCCTGGTTCATCCGCACCAACCGCGACGGCATCAACTTTGCTCTGTACACCGCCGTCGATACCGGTGTTGCGCCCACCGAGGCCGACTGGCAGAACCTGATCCCTCACAGCGACAGCACGATGATAGAGGGCATGAGCCTGAACGTCGGCGCGATGACGTTGAGCCTGCGGGTCGGTGGCTTGCCGGTGATTGAAGTCCACCCGCAGGATTTGCCGAGCTACCGTGTGCAACTGCCGGATGCGGCGTACAGCCTGCATGTGCAGAACAGCCTGGAGTTTGTCAGCGAGCGGATCCGTCTGCGTTACGAAGCCCTGAACCGTCCGGCGCAAATTCGCCAGCTGGAGCTGGACAGTGGCGAGCAGAAAGTACTCAAGGAAACCCCGGTGCTCGGCCCGTTCGACGCCGACGCCTACGTCAGCCAGCGCCTGTGGGCGACGGCACCCGATGGCACGCAAGTGCCGATCAGCCTGGTGGTCAAGCGCGAAGCCCTCGGTCAGCCGACGCCGCTATACCTGTACGGCTACGGCGCTTATGGCGAAAGCCTTGACCCGTGGTTCTCTCATGCCCGCTTGAGCTTGCTGGATCGCGGCGTGGCGTTTGCGATTGCCCACGTACGGGGCGGCGGTGAACTGGGCGAGGCCTGGTATCGCGCCGGCAAGCAGGAACACAAGCACAACACCTTCAGCGACTTTATCGCCTGTGCCGAGCACCTGATCGACAACGGCTTCACCACCTCAGCACAATTGGCGATCAGCGGCGGCAGTGCCGGCGGTTTGCTGATCGGCGCGGTGCTCAATCAGCGACCCGAGCTGTTTGGCGCGGCCATTGCCGAAGTGCCGTTCGTCGACGTGCTCAACACCATGCTCGACCCGGACCTGCCGTTGACCGTCACCGAATACGACGAGTGGGGCAATCCTGAAGAACCGGACGTTTATGAGCGGATCAAGGCCTATGCCCCTTACGAAAACGTCACCGCGCAAGCCTATCCGGCGACCCTGGTGATCGCCGGCTACAACGACAGCCGCGTGCAGTACTGGGAAGCGGCGAAGTGGGTGGCGAAATTGCGCGCGACCAAAACCGACACCAATCCCCTGTTGCTCAAGACTGAACTGGGCGCCGGGCATGGCGGGATGAGCGGTCGTTATCAGGGATTGCGTGACGTAGCACTCGAATACGCATTTGTTTTCAAGGTTTTGGGGATTGCCTGAGGAACTTGGCCCGGTGTTTCGGTCTTAAGACCAGACACCGGGCCCAATACAACACAACTCCCTTGTGGGAGCGAGCCTGCTCGCGATAGCGGACTTTCAGTCAATAATTGCGTGACTGGCACACTGCAATCGCGAGCAGGCTCGCTCCCACAGGGATTGGGGATGTCCCGAACAACCGGAACCAGACACAAGAAAAAGACCGTGCCAACATGTCAGAACCGACCTTACTGAACAACGAAATCCGCGACTGGCTGATGGACTGCGGCCTGTTCGATCAATTGCTGCCGGCAGACTTCGCTGCGGCCTCCGGCTACTTCAGCATCAGCACCATCGCCGAAGGCGAAGAGATTTTCCATGAGGGTGATGCCGGCAGTTTCATGTGCATCATCCATACCGGCCAGGTGTCGGTGCAGAAGACCAACGGCGACGGGCAGCTGGTGACCATGGCCACCCTGCGCAGCGGTCGCTCGTTCGGCGAAATGGCGGTGCTTGATGGCGAACGCCGCTCGGCCAGTTGCGTGGCCGCCAGCAACTGCCAACTGCTGAACCTGGGTAAGGACTCTCTGGAAAAAATGATCAACGAGGCGCCGAAAATCGCCGCCAAGATCATCCGCGCCCTCGCCGTCGCCCTTTCCAAACGCTTGCGCATGGCCGACGGGCAACTGCTCTCGCAGCAGGTTTAACCGCCTGGGGTTTTGGTTTTTGTGTTGTTCGGCTCAATCCCCGGCACCGGTTGATCCTTGGTCGGCGGACTGGGCATCTCGATCGGCACCAGCGGTGGGCCGCCACTGCCAGGCCCGGCCTTGGGCAAGGTGGTCGGGGTGATGGGCGGATACGGCGTCGGGGTCGCCGTGCCGGGCGAACCGGGCATCGGCGCAGGGCTTGCTGGAATGGTTTGCAACTGCTGGGCCTGCACTGCACTTATCGAGAGCGCGGCCAAGGCAATGACCGTTAGAATGGTGCGCTTCATCAATGGCTCCGTTGGCCTTGTTGTCATTGGCAGGCTACTCCCAACTGCCTCTGTTTGCCTTCCCCCAATTTGAGATTTCCATGAAACGTTTCGTTCTGCTCGACACCGCCCCTATCCCTGAAAACGGCGGCGCCTTGTGCCTGTTCGAGTATGGCGAGGATTTCGTCATCAAGATCCAGGGCGGCGACGGCGGGCAATTGATGAACACCCGCATGCACGGCTCAGAAGATGCCCTGGCCGAGATCCCGTGTCGCAAAGTGGCCGGCCGGCCGAACTCGCGAGTGCTGATCGGCGGCCTCGGCATGGGTTTTACCCTCGCTTCGGCCCTCAAGCATTTGGGCAAGACCGCTGAAGTGGTGGTCGCCGAGCTGGTGCCTGGCGTGGTGGAATGGAATCGCGGGCCGTTGGGCGAGAAAGCCGGCAATCCGCTGCTCGACCCGCGCACCGTGATTCGCATGGAAGACGTGGCCAAAGTCCTGCAAGCCGAGCCGCAAGGTTTCGACGCGATCATGCTCGACGTCGACAACGGCCCCGAAGGCCTGACCCAACGGGCCAACAGCTGGCTTTACTCAGCCGGTGGCCTGAGCGCCTGCGCCAAGGCCCTGCGGCCCAAAGGCGTGCTGGCGGTGTGGTCGGCCAGCGCCGACAAGCAGTTTTCCGACAAGCTGAAGAAGGCCGGTTTCAAGGCCGAAGAAGTCCAGGTCTTCGCCCACGGCAACAAAGGCACCCGCCACACCATCTGGATTGCCGAGAAGCTCAAGGGCTGAGCTAAACTCACGCCATAACCGTCATTAGTCTTTTACAAAGGTGAACCCATGAGTTCGTCAACGCCGACCAATACCTCGAAGCTGGATCGCATCCTCGCCGACAACCAGCGCGACAAGGAAATGGGTTACCGCGACAAAGCCCTGAAGATGTACCCGCACGTGTGCGGCCGCTGCGCCCGCGAGTTCTCCGGCAAACGCCTGAGCGAGTTGACCGTGCACCACCGCGACCACAACCACGACAACAACCCGCAGGACGGCTCGAACTGGGAATTGTTGTGCCTGTATTGCCACGACAACGAACACTCGCGGTATACCGACCAGCAGTATTTTCACGAAGGCTCGCTGAGCACGCCGAAAATCGCCAAGGCGACGCATAACCCGTTTGCGGCGTTGGCGGGGCTGATGAAAAAGGAAGACTGAGCCCTTTCGCCCACACAAAGGCACGCTACCAGCGCTTACTTGGGCGATGACTTGAAAACAAAACTGACCCGCAGCATGGGGCAAATCCTGCTGGGGGAGCTGGCGCGGTGAAGAATGCACCCGGGAAATATAACGATGCGCCCTGGCAGAGGGGCCACTGACTTTAAGATTTCCCCACCCTCACCGTAAAACAGGAGCTCGGCCCCCCAGTCTTGTTGCCAGTCGTCATGGGCAAAATAGATCGAAGACAGATAGTCCTCTCGGCTACTGTCTTTATGCGCATACCCTTCCGTGCCGTAGGTATGTCCATTGGCGTACGCCCTAAGCAGATTCTGCGATGAACCAATGGCTGCTTCGATCTGTAGCCATAGCGCGCTGACCGATTGCAGCCCCTGCCTGTCGGCTAAAATAGCGGCGCTATCCGTCTCGCTACTGGTATCTCCACCGGCAAAGTGCGAGTGCCAGAAAAAATAATTATCGTTTTGAACATTAGAACGCCAGCCGTACTGCCAGATCGGTTTTTTAGCCAGCGAGCTCAACTGACTTGCCAACTCTGTCGATATTATCCCGTCGTAGATTTTTACATCGTCAGCGCCCAGACTCATCTCAATCTCCCTATCCAATCCATAACACGTATTCAATATTTAGCCCGCCATACGCTTCACTGCTCGGATGTTCATGACCATGACTGGCAAAACTGCCGAGTCCGCCGTCAGCAGCAATGACACTGAGTTGTTGAGCCATGAACCCCGCGCGCAACCAATTCACCCGCTTATCCGATTCGACTGAACGTGTCGATATAAACAAAAATAATAAAGCCTGCCTTCCCACATTGACTTCATCTTCAAGTGATTTCTGTAACTGCTGAAATATCACGTCCTCCGAGGAGACTTGAACAATGTCCAGCTGGGGGTCACCCCACTTTTCTATCAGTGCCATGCAACGATGCTTCACTTCATCCAGACGCCAACTACTTGTTTCGTATCCCAGCTCGCGTGATGTTTTACGCTGCAACCAGGTACTATCAGACACGTCGATCATCCGTCGAGTCAGTTGTATAAACTCCCGCACATTCAACGTACGCGCCTCTCGCCAGCAACTGTAAATAATCGAATACAGCGGCATATCAAGCTCAATAAACCCAACCGTCGCTTCGTCCAGTTTTATCAGCTTGTGCATGCGCACTCCTTATAGCGTGATGATCGCCATGGATGAGCAGCAATAATTCATGGTCGGTTTAAAACCGCTCAGTTCGAGCGACACCGGGTTTTTATTTCTGACCTGCAGCGCATGAAATAACGCCGCTATCGAATGGCCCAACTCGATATAAAGTGCGCTGAGACTTCTCACGTCTCGATAGCGTTCGGCCAGCCGTTCGAAATCACATTGAATGACCAGCTTTCCTGGACGTTCACCGATCGTCGTGGCGTCGTGTATCACGAAAAACCGATCATGGTACGAGTCATAAAGAAAACAATGGCCGTGCCTATCTGTATATCGACATTCCAAAGAATGGACCGCGCCATTAGAGGGATAGACACGCCGAACACCTGGCCCCAGATCCTTGATTGCCCACGACGTGATTGCGTTGTTCCTGAAAACAAATCTGATGGCCTCGAACACACAATCCGCAACCGCTGGGTCACTGGCTTCTTCAAGCTGGGGCGTACACCGGAGTCGAGGTTTACCAAACAATACAGATTGGGTTCGCATTCGTTGATTGATGGCGGTTTTTCCCCCGCTCGAGTAGTGGGTTCTGCAGCGCTCACATTCATAAATCGCGCCAGCCATCAAATTCGCAGCCTGCGCCCTGCTGTCGACTCCCTCGTCCGTCAGCCTTTCGAACAAACGCTCATTCTGTGAAAACAGCAGCCGACCCGTATCCGCGTCATACCTGTACAGTGATTTTTTTGACTCAAACAAGGCATCGATTATCATCCAGAAAAATCCTTTTCCTGTACAAGTGATACATCAACAACAGCCTGGCCATATAACTGATGCCCACGAAATGGATAATCTGCGCCGCTCCAATATAGCCAAAATAGATCAACGCACTCAAAGGCACAAAATAGAAAACCAACAGCCATTTATTGGCGGCGGAAATAACCCTGTTCATCGCGTTCAGCCGAAACACCCCATTCAGCGAGATAACAATGACCATGGCCGGGTAGTAGGTCATCGCCACCAGCGAATGAATGAATTGCCCCGGCGATATTTGATTTACCAGAACACTGGCGATCAATGCCAGGCCGAACGGAACAAACCAGGTGACCTTGAACGTATAAATAATCGCCCTGAAAAACAGCGCAGAGTCTTGCGCTGAATTTCGACGAATGATCAACACGGCAGCACGCGCACAGATCATCCAGCAGGCCATTTGAAACGCAAAGGGAATGCGAAAATCAGCGAAGTCTTCAGGCGCTATCTTGAACGCCACAACGCTCAACAATAAACCGGACAGTGAAATACTGGCCACCGTGGACAATTCCGGCAAGACAATCCGTCTGATTTTCAAACTGAACATCAACGAGGGTCTTATCGGTTTAATGCTGATATTTCCGGAGGTTTTAAGTATCGACATGCCGACCACAAATAACGCCAGGTCGATTGCCACCATCCCCAGGCCTGCCACGACATACGAAAACCCCATACCGCTCAGCCACAGCGTCAAGTAAAGTCCGATGTTGCACAACCACACGCCCATCTGCAGCCAGAACACTGTCCGACCATACCCCAGCAACATCAAGTAGGCCTGATTGAGTGAAGCGAATACCAGAACGCAGACGGATACCATTCTAAGTAACAGAAATATCAGCAGACCCGCGTTATCGCGACTCTCCTCAATCATGCTGAGTGAAAGCAGCATATACACAATGGAAATAAGTGTCCCGACGACTAACAGTGCGGCCGCGCATCTACTGTAGGCACGATGCCTTGATACTTTTGACAACTGTAAAAAAGAAATGACCCAGGGCGATGCAAACGGAATCAACGCGGACATAATGTCTATGTTTACACTCAACACACTGAACTGATCAGGAAAGGCGACGGTCATCAACATCAGCACGCTGATACCTTTGATGACATCCACGGCCCCGGTGATGACAAAAAAGATATCGCTGAGGATATCGTCACGCGTCGGCATTTCTGCTTCCGACTTTCCCCATCGTTGCCGTGTACATAGGAATCTCGTCGCTGGCCAGATCGATGGACAGGACCGCTCGAAGTTCATCATCCCTTGTCGCCGGGGTGGTAACGCCCTGCACATTGAATTCACTGCACGCGTTGACATGCATGTGCATGATTCTCCCGGCCTCGATAAACAGGTTTCTCAAGGCTTTGTCGTGTCGGTAACGCCAGGCATAGGAACTGGGTGTTGCGGTTAGCACCAGCGTGTAATTGGCTGTCCTGGGCGCGACCATGCCCCAAATGATGCGAGACATTGGCTCTCTGAAATCTCCCTCTTTGATCAACCCCAAGCGCTGTTTCTCGAGTTCGAGAAAGTAAACCCCCGGTGTCAGACCGACAACGTCATACACCACGACATACACGGAAAATGCCGCACCGAAATTCTTGGTGTATTTCAAGCGACTGCCTTCCAGACGCCGACACATGTCCAGTGTTTCCAGCAACCTCGATACCGAGTGTGCCAATATTTCCAGAAACTCATCAACTTCAAGAGGGAGTGCCTTGAATTGTCGATGACTCCTGCGCTTGAGTGCTTTTTCCGGAAAACCCGGGATCCAGTCGTTACTGGCTGATGCAATTTTTCGCAGCGCAAGAACGGGTTGAACGCTGTCGATAAACACTGGAACTTTCGGTACTGGGCACAATGAAGCCGACTCATATTCAAGATACTTGTTATCGAGAATCTTCACCCGATCCTTATCATCATCAACGTACTTGATGGTTCTGGACAACAAGTAGAATGGGATACACGCTTCCCATCCTCTGTCAGACCAATGCAAGATACTCTGCGGATTAATCAGGGTGTCCGTCGCCGGAGTACTTTCATTTCGTACCGCGGCGAGCCGGGCGGCATGGTCGGGACGGATAAAAAAAGAGGGCGCGACTTCGAAACTTCTGCCACTGCTAAAGTCACTGAACTCTAGAATATGGTCACAATTTTTGGCGAACGATATATAAGCGTTTTTCAGGCTTTCATGCAGCATTCGATTGCCCTCCGATCATGACGGCACTCATCACCCCTTCCACAAGTGGATCGAGTTCCAACATACGTTCGAAATTTATCACCTGAAGGTTGTATTGAGCTTGATTTCTGTACTTCATCTTCAGCAGTGCCGTTTCGACTTGCATCGAAGCGTGCCCGGCGTCCAGATGAACCGATCTGAATGTTCTCGGCTCGCGATAACGGAACATATTGCGTTCCCAGAGACAGGTAAAGACAACGGCGAAATTGACAGAAAAATCAATATACGAATCCCGGACGCCAAACAGCGGCGTATAGAGATCCGGGGTCTCAACATGTTTGACGGTATTAAAGCTATACGTCACGGCATTGAAGTGAAGGACCGTCTGATTGGCGAAGTCCACCAGATAAGCCTCGACTGGATGCCGCCCGCCGCCGCTGGGTACAGTCTTCTTGAATACCCGACCACCCGTATTGAGTTGCGCTTCCTTTTGTACACCCAGGCTGAGACTCACTGCACTCAGGATGTTCTCCAGGTCGCTTCCCGTGCCGCCAGCGCTGATGAGTGCTGCACTGCGTTGCGGGTTAACGCCCTGCACCGAGATCGGGGCGTCAGGGTAGGCTTTGAAACGCTCCATTTCCTCTTCCATGGCCAGATACGCTTGCATCCGGTTATTGTCTTTGGTGCGACCGTCCTTGTCGTATTCAAAAAACGGATAATTGTGCGTGACGTTCAAATAGTCTGAAGCACTTTTCCAGTTGTAGCTTTCCAACTCAGCGGTTCTATCTTCACTGACAGTGGCGCTATCGCTTAGTTTGACAAACCCGCTACCTATCAACTTTTCCAGCAAATCGGATAACGACCCACTGTCTGTTTCAGGCGGGATTGAACGCGCGGAAAAGCCAAGTAGATACTCGACAACGGGAAAGGAAATTCGAATTCTCTTGTGTGAGCCTATCAGATAAGCCAACGCATAGTTTTCAAGCGTAATAATTCTTAAATCGGAATTTACCGACAGACTGGCAACCATGCCTGCTTACTCCTGAACAATGGAACAGGGCAATTTTACTTGCCCTGTTCCGACACAGCTTATGACAAAAGCGGGTTAACTCAGTTAATGCCACCGTCACCATGCTGCAGGCAAGCTTCGTTTCGTTCGATTTCCACGAAATCTGCAACATCATACTGTTCGCTGATTTTCTGGCAGTTATCTACAGCAGTTTTGATCGAGGTTTCGGTAGATGCTATGGAAGTTTTTTCGATAGGCATGATTCATATTCCTCTATTAGTTATTTATGTCCGCTGATAACGAACGCCCCCAATCTAAACAAATGAAAATCTGTGTCAACATGCAACTTTTCGTTATAAACAAATAATGGATCCAACCTGATTATTAAATTTGACGACCTGCGGGTCGACTGCTACCCGAAAAACCGATGATTGTTTACTCACCTGTTTATTAGCTAAACGTCTGTAAGAAGCTGGCTATCTGGCCGATTGCCATCCGCCCCAAAAAGAGAAAACCGCTGTTATTTATATAACCTTTTAATATTAAAAAAGAATTAAAACTATTATTTTTATTTCGTTTGAATATTAAAAACAATCAACATTTTCGTTTGTGATTCATGACTTTTGGAGAAGAGAGGCCTTTAAACCGGCCGTTTCAGTGTTTCCAGAAGGGCTTTGACAGACCACGAGGCTGGTGTTGCTCAAGCGGCCCCTTGAGATAGCGGGGCCGGAAGGAGTTGAGTCACCAGCGCCCGTCATAAAGGCTGGCGCTGGTGTAATGGAGCAAGGAGCGAGCACTCCCTGCTTCAGATTGTTACAGAACGATGTTGACCAAGCGACCCGGCACAATGATGATCTTTTTCGGAGTGACCTCTATAAACCGCGCGACCGCTTCATCCTTGAGCGCACAGGCCTCTATCTCGGCCCGGTCGGCCTTGGCAGGCACCACAATTTCTCCGCGTAGCTTGCCGTTGACCTGCACCATCAGTTTCAACTCCGAGCGAGTCAATACGTCAGGTGACGCAACGGGCCACTGCGATTCGAGAATGTCCCCGGCGAACCCCAGTTCGGTCCAGAGCACATGGGCGATGTGTGGCGTAATCGGGTTGATAACTTTCAACAGGATCTCGAGCCCTTCTCGAATGACGGTACCAGAGGCAGCCTTCTCGCTCTCCAGCAGGTTGAGGATTTTCATCACGCCGGAGACGATCGTGTTGTAGTGCAGCTTTTCATAGTCCTTGTTGATGCTCTCCAACACGCTATGAATCTCGAACCGCAGTTGCGCCGAGTGCTCGTCCAGACTGCCTTGCTGCACTGAAGCCACGAGGGTGTCCCGGTGCTTGAAGGCGAAACTCCATAACCGCCGCAGGTAGCGATAGGCGCCCTCCACGCCGCTGTCACTCCAGACAATGCTTTGCGTGGGCGGGCCAGCGAAAATGGTAAACAGGCGAGCCGTATCTGCACCGAATTTCTCGATGATTTCCCGTGGCTCGACGACGTTGTTTTTCGACTTGGACATTTTTTCGATGCCGCCCATCGTGACGGGCAAGCCATCTTCCTTGGCGAGCGCCTCAAGCGCCTGACCACCATCGCCGAACCTGACATCGACTTCCGCCGGGTAGAACCAGCGTTTGGCGCCATCATCCGCTTCTCTATAGAAGCACTCACGCAGCAACATGCCCTGCGTGAACAGGTTCTTGAATGGCTCATCGATCTCGATCAGCCCTTCGTCACGCATCGCCTTGGTCCAGAACCTCGCGTACAGCAAATGCAGAACGGCATGTTCGACGCCGCCGATGTAGTGATCCATCGGCATCCAGTATTTCGCCGGCCCGGCGACCATCGCTTCTTGATTAGTCGGCTCGCAGTAGCGCATGAAATACCAGCTGGAATCGACAAACGTGTCCATCGTGTCGGTTTCACGCCGTGCGGGGCTGCCGCAGGACGGACAATCGACATGCAGGAAATCAGGGTGTTTGAGCAAGGGATTGCCGGACCCGTCGGGTATGCAGTCCAGAGGCAAAATGACCGGCAGGTCCTTGAGCGGCACCGGGACATCACCACACCGGTCGCAATAAATCATCGGGATCGGCGTGCCCCAGTAGCGCTGGCGGGATATGCCCCAGTCCCGAAGTCGCCAATTGATTTTTTTCTCGCCGCCGTGGTTGGCGAGTTCGGCACTGATGGCTTCGCTTGCCTCTTTCAGTCCCAGGCCGTCGAATGCGCCAGAATTGATCAACACACCCCGATCCTTCGCGGCGTATGACGCATTCCACGCACGGGCGTCGTACTCCAGCCCTTCAATGGCGATGACCGGTCGGATCGGGAGGCCTTTTTTACGGGCCAATGAAAAATCACGCTCATCGTGAGCCGCCACTCCCATGACCGCACCCGTGCCGTACCCCGCAACCAGGTAATTCACCACCCAAACCGGGATCGACGCACCGCTGACGGGATGCTCGACAGTGAGGCCTGTGAAGACGCCGTCCTGATCAATGCCGGACAATTGTGCTTCGCTGGTGCCACCACTTTGGAACTTCCCGATCACCTGAGCCAGTTCAGGATTGAGTTCCACTGCCCGCAGGGCGATCGGGTGTTCCGGGGGGATTGCGCAGAACGTCACGCCCATCAAGGTTTCGGCGCGGGTGGTAAACACCGACAGCCGCCCTTCCTCGATGAGGGTGCCGTTTTTATCCTGTATTTGATGAGTGAACGCGAAGCTCACCCCTTCACTTTTACCAATCCAGTTGCGCTGCATCGACTTGACCATTTCCGGCCAACCATCCAGGTCATCAATATCCTTGAGCAGTTCCTCGGCATATTGAGTGATAGCAAAGTAATAGCCAGGTACTTCTCTCTTTTCGACCAGCGCGCCTGACCTCCAGCCCCGGCCATTAATAACTTGTTCATTGGCCAGTACGGTTTTATCAACAGGGTCCCAATTAACAACCTGAGTATGTTTGTAAGCAATACCTTTTTCAAGCATCTTCAAAAAGAACCATTGGTTCCATTTGTAATAGTCCGGATCACAGGTTGCAACTTCACGGCTCCAGTCGATACTAAGCCCAAGGGGGCTCAACTGTCCCTTCATGTCCTGAATGTTCTGACGCGTCCAGTCGGACGGCGACTGACTGGACGCCAGGGCCGCGTTCTCAGCGGGCAGCCCGAACGCATCCCAGCCCATTGGCATCAATACGTTAAAGCCCTTCATGCGCATTTGCCGCGCCAGTACATCATTGATGGTGTAGTTGCGAACATGCCCCATATGCAGTTTCCCCGACGGGTACGGCAACATGGAACACGCATAATACTTGGGGCGCGAAGGATGCTCGGAAACTTCAAATGTTTTTCTGGCAGCCCAATCGGCTTGAGCGCTAGTTTCGACCTCGGCCGGATTGTATCTTTCCTGCATAAATACCTTCTCTGTACTTATCTATAAGAAGAAAGATCTCATGACCTTCCATTAGTCAGCCAACCCGTACTCCGTTAACGCCCTACCATACAATACAAACCCGAAGGCTTTCCAGTCGCGGGCCAAGCCTGCCATTGCGATCAAAATCGCGCCTGCTGGCAAAACGGGCGGCAGGCATGACCGCGTTCCGGCTCGGTTTACGTCGGCACCCGCGGTGTCTTTTCTGAACAGTGCCGGACATTCCCGTATAATCGTGCCTTTTGTTCAAAGGCACCCCGCTCGTGGCAGACAAACGGTACAGCTGCATTGGTTTGTATAACCCCAAATCACCGGAAAACGTCGGCTCGGTGATGCGCGCCGCCGGCTGCTATGGTGTGGCGTCCGTGTTCTACACCGGCAAGCGTTATGAACGCGCCGCCGACTTCGTCACCGACACCAAGCGCGTCCACTACGACATCCCGCTGATCGGCATCGACGACTTGAAGAAAATCCTGCCCTTGGGCTGTGTGCCCGTCGCGGTGGAACTGGTCGAAGGCGCCCGCTCGCTGCCGGAATACACCCACCCTGACCGCGCCCTGTACATCTTCGGCCCGGAAGACGGTTCGCTGGATAAAGAGATTCGCGACTGGTGCGAAGACGTGGTCTACATCCCGACCGCTGGCTGCATGAACCTGGCCGCCACGGTCAACGTCGTGCTCTACGACCGCATGGCCAAGGGTCTCAACACCCGCTCCGGGGCAAAATTCCGCTGAATCACCGCACATTCGATGGAACAAGCCGACCGCCCCGGCAGTCAGCTTATCTATCTATTGTTGAAGCAGCCTTGCCTGCCAGGAGACAGATCGTGAGCGAACTCAAGCGCGTAGAACGCATCGAATCCACCCCGTTCCAGACTCATTCCGAGCAGAACGTTCACGGCTGGGAACGTGTCGGCTCCCTGGCCGGCGGCGTGCTGATGATGGGCAAGGGCCTGCGTCGCGGCGGGTTTTTCGGGTTGATCCAGGTGGCCATCGGCGGCGTCGCCCTGGCTCGCGGGATTACCGGGCACAGCTCGGCGAAAAGCCTGCTGGAGAAAAGCCGTCAGGACATGAACAACGTTCGGGCGAAGATCGAGCGGGCCGGGGAAGAGTTGGGCAAGTTGAAGGCGAATGCCGAGGCGGCGACCCATACCGCTACGGTGACAGGCAACGATTCGTTGAAGTCGCCGAAGACCGGGGGTTGATCCGGGATTTTTGCTGAGGCTGACGGCCTCTTCGCGGGCAAGCCTCGCTCCTACAGAATTGGTGTGATCACATAAACCCTGTAGGAGCGAGGCTCGCCCGCGAAGACGGTTTTACTGAAGCAACTCGGTATCAAGGACCTTGGAAGACTCGCCAATCACGCTTTCCGCGAGCTGAACAAACTCTTTGGTATCCACACTCCCCAGATGCATCGCCCCGCGCAACACATCATCAAGCGAGCGCTTGTTGCGCGTTTTCAAACGAATCTCGCGATCCAGTTCCTGTAGCAACAACACCGCTTTGGAGACCTGCGCCGGGTTCGCCTGTTCGCCACGCAACGTGGTGACTTTCTGGCTGTCCTTGACCAACCGGCGGTGCAAACTCTCAAACCGCTCATCACTCATGCCACCCGCACGGCGCACCAGTTCGATGGCGTAATACTCGGCAAACCCTTCACTGATCCAGTCACTGCGCTGTTTGTCGTTGATCCGCCCGAAAACCTGCGCCAATTCACGCACCACCGCGCTGGTGCCGCTTTCACTGACCAGCGGTAGACGCGTGTTCAGATAGATCGACTCGCGCGCGGCCAGGCTGCCGCGCCACATCGGGTCGTTGGCACCGACGATCAGCAGCTTGACGGGATGACGGGGGAACACGGCTTGAACCTGCGGCCAGACAAAGGTCAGCAGCGTCAGCACGTCCATGCGGCGCATGCCCTGGCCTTGGGGCGAGGCGACGGTGACTTCGGTTTCCCCAAGCCTGGTGCGGCGGCTGCCGAGGTGGCCGGCGAGCATCCAGCCCGTGGGCCGGTCGAACAGTCGAGAGACGTTATCGATGCGGAATTTGTTCTTGCCGATGCGCGGCCAGGCGGTCTCGACGCTTTTCCAGCCGCTGGGCAATTCAAATTCAAGGCGTGAAATCAGCTCGATGCCGTCCTGCTGATCGAGTCTGGCCGGCGGCACCAGGTCGTCGCCGCGCATCAGTGCCCAGGTTGGCGTCATGCGCGTATCGAAGCTGCCGCTCTTGCGTCCATGGCTGATGCGCACGCGGTAAGTCAGGCTGGTCTTGTCAGTGGCCGGACGCCAAACGCCGCGCGTCTGCTTGCCCGTCGTGAGTTGCCATTGGCCGTCGGCCTTGAAGTCGCTGTAGTGGCTGCCGTCGCCCAGATCGAAATCCAGACTGCGCACCGCCGAGCCTTGGGCCAGCGTCAGCCGCACTTCGGCCTGATCGCTTTGCGGCAACAGGCGCACGTGATAATCCAGATCGACCTTCTTCGCCGCCCACACGGACGAACTCAGGGCCAGTAGCCCGACGGCCAGCGCCCGCCGCAATCGCACAGCCATACACACTCCTGTTGTGGCGAGCGAGCTTGCTCGCGCCGGGCTGCGAAGCGGCCCCTTTTTTTGTCGTTACTGCCTGTTGGTGGCCACACATGCAGTGGGGCATTCAGCCCGCGCGAAAGATCAGATGGTCTTCCCAGTCATCCTCGGACACGCTGCCTTCGGCGAGCATGCGCCCGGACTGGGAAATGCGTTCATGGTGCACCGCATCGCGATCACCGCACACCAGGTGATGCCACAGGGGCAAGTCCTTGCCTTCACTGACCAATCGATAGCCGCAGGTCGGCGGCAACCAGCGGAATTCTTCGGCCTTGCCCGGCGTGAGCTGGATGCAGTCCGGCACAAAGTCACGACGGTTCGGGTAGTCGGTGCACTGGCAGGTTTTCAGGTCCAGCAGTTTGCAGGCGATGCGCGTGTAATAGACCGAGTTGTCCTCTTCATCTTCGAGCTTTTGCAGGCAGCACAGACCGCACCCGTCGCACAGCGATTCCCACTCCTGCAGATCGAGTTGATCGAGGGTTTTGCGTATCCAGAACGGTTCGACTTTGGCGGCCATGGTTCGAGCATCAACATCAGGTGGTGAAAAGGCCGCCAGTCTAGTGCCAAGGCCCTTGCGGGCCAAGCATTGGCGACTGCCGGTAGATCGGGCTTGTCAGTTTTTGCGCCGCCACGTAGTTTTGCCAGTCGCAAGGAGCCATGCCCAAATGCCATTAACGCTCAACCGCGTTGCATTCAGGTGAACTGCGCCTGCGGGTTTTAGACGCCCCTCACTTTCAAACGAAGCAAGGAATCTCTTGATGAGTGCAAACCCACGCGTTGCCGAGTATGCGATCCACCCTCAGTTCACCGATCGCTGGTCGCCCCGCGCCTTCACCGGCGAAACCATTCCCGAAGAAACCCTGTTGAGCTTCTTCGAAGCCGCACGCTGGGCGCCATCGGCCTACAACTCCCAGCCTTGGCGGTTTCTCTACGCGCGCCGCGATACGCCGAACTGGGAGCGTTTTCTGGGCCTGCTGAATGAATTCAACCGCGGCTGGGCGCAACACGCCTCGGCATTGGTGATCGTGATCTCTAAAACCACCTTCGCGGTACCCGGCGCCACCGAAGAGACCCCGGCCCTCTGGCACACCTTCGACACCGGATCGGCCTGGGGCCATCTGGCGCTGCAAGCGAGCATCAGCGGCTGGCACACCCACGGCATGGCCGGTTTCGACCAGGACCTGACCCGCAAAGAGCTGAACATTCCTGAAGGTTACGCACTGCACGCGGCGGTGGCCGTAGGCAAACTGGGCGATAAAGCGACGCTGGCCGATTACCTGCAAGCGCGCGAAGAACCAAGCCCGCGCCGCCCACTGAGCGAACTGGCGGCCGAAGGCGATTTCACCCTCTAAGCCACAGCGCAAAAGAAATTCGGGAGCGAGTCTCTTGCGATGGCGGTGTATCAGTCTCCGTCAATATTGACTGACAGACCGCTATCGCGGACAGGCTCGCTCCCACAGTTGATTCCTGGTGTTCACAAAATAGTGGATTCACAGCAGAACCCATGTGGGAGCGAGCCTGCTCGCGTTGAGGCCGTCACATTCAACATCAACGTTGACTGTCACACCGCCATCGCGAGCAGGCTCGCTCCCACAGTTGATTCCTGGTGTTCACAAAATAGTGGATTCACAGCACAACCCATGTGGGAGCGAGCCTGCTCGCGAGGAGGCCGTCACATTCAACATCAACGTTGACTGTCACACCGCCATCGCGAGCAGGCTCGCTCCCACAGTTGATTCCTGGTGTTCACAAAATAGTGGATTCACAGCCGAACCCATGTGGGAGCGAGCCTGCTCGCGATGAGGCCGTCACATTCAACATCAACGTTGACTGTCACACCGCCAACGCGAGCAGGCTCGCTCCCACAGGTTTTGCACACTGTTCGAGTGAGCGGTGGGTTCAGTAGCCGCGGTTGAAGTCGACTTCCCCGCGCAACGCCTCGCCCGCCTGATACGCCCGCAAGTTTTCGACAAACAGCTTGACCATCATTGATGGCGAGGTCGGTGCCGAGCTGTGGCCGGTCAGCAGCAGGCCCCAGGCGGTCCAGAATGGATGACGCTGCGGCAGCGGCTCCTGACGGCAAACGTCGATGACCGCGCCCGCCAGATGCCCTTCTTTCAAGGCTTCCACCAGGTCCGCGTCGACCACGGCCACGCCGCGCCCGACATTGATGAACAACCCGGTCGGCTTGAACTGCTTGAACAGCGCCGCGTCGTACAAGTCGTGGGTATTGGGGGTGTTGGGCAGCAGATTGATGACGAAATCCACTTCACCGACCAGCCGTGGCAAGTCCGCCAGCACGCCGACTTCAACAAACGGCGCCTGCTCGCGGGCTTCGCTGGCGATACCGTACAGCTCAACACCAAATGGCACGAGGAACTTTGCCACGGTCAAACCGATGTCACCGGTGCCGACGATCAACACCTTGCGTCCCGCCAGGCTCTGGCCCTGACGACTGTCCCACTTGCGCTCGACCTGGCTGACCAACCGCGCCAGCACTTCGCGCTCGTGGCCAAGCATGTAGGTCAGGACGTATTCGGCCATGACCTGACCAAAAATTCCCACCGCACGCGTCAGCCGGTAATCGCGGCGCAAACCGTCGGCCAGCAGCGGCGTGATGCCGGCCCAGGTCGATTGCAGCCATTGTGGCTGGTGGCCCTGGCGCAACAGGTTCGCCAACAGGTCCGGCTGACCCAGCCAGATCGGGCAGTCGGCCGCCTGGCCGGCCAGTTCGGCGGAGTCGCCGCTGGTCAGCACTTCCAGATCAGGCGCAGCCTGGCGCAACAGTTGGGCGTACACGGGGTGGTCGTGTTCAGCAATCAGAACGCGCATGGTTCAAACCTTTCGAAAACAGAGCAAACGGCCGCCGACGGAGTTTCGCTCCGTCGCCCTGGCCATCGCCAAAATCATTCCAGTGTTTCACACAGACTCTGAACAGAGCCTGTCTGCCGATCACATCGGGTCGTTGCGTCGCAGCAATTCTTCCGGCAAGTGTTCGATGTATTCGTCTTCGGCCGGTGGCATTTGCAGGTGGTAGCCCTGCTTCTCAAGGTTTTCCAGGACCACGGTGATGTCCTCGCGCGACAGTTTGCGCTCGGGGGTCAGCACCAGATCGAAAGCGTGATGAGGTTTGCCGAAGGCGGCCATCAGACTTTCCGGGACACGCTCCAGTGCATCGCTTTTGAGCACATAGAGGTACATCTCGTTTTTCTTCAGGCTTCGATAGATGGAGCAAATACGTTTCAAGGCTGTTCTCCGGCGGTGGCCAGGCTGTCGAGCAGCGCCTGGCCCATCAATTCGCGGCGCCAGCCACGCAGCGAATCAGGCAATTGGTAAGGACCGTTGGGGTAGCCGCTCTTGAGCAGCGCTTCCAGGGTTTTCTTGCGCAGCATCAGCTCCGGCGCAATGTTCAGGCGCTCGGCTTCGGCCTGGCCGATCGCACGCAGCTGTTTGACCAGATTGGCGGCGTCCACCGGCAATGGCTCCGGCACGGCGGGCGGCCATTGATCTGGCGACACACTGCCAGAGCGCTTGATCAGATCAAGCAGAAATTCGCCGTCCTGACGCACGGTACGCGGGTGCATGTCTTCGATTTTCGCCAGCGCGCCGAGGTTGTCCGGTTGCGTGCGTGCCAACGGCCACAGCGAGTGCTCACGGACGATGCGATTGCGCGGCAGGTCGCGGGCACGGGCTTCACGCTCACGCCAGGCGCAGAGTTCACGCAACACGGCGAGTTGGGCGCGGGAGAGCTTCCAGGCCAGCTTGGCTTCGCGATAGACCTCGTAGGGATCGATCTCGCGGCGCAGGTTGGCCACCAGCTCGGCGCCGTCTTCCAGGACCCAGGCGTACTTGTCGTCGGACAGCTTCGGACGCAGCTGAATGAAAACTTCCGCCAGGTGCAAGGCATCTTCGGCGGCGTAGCTGATCTGGGTGTCGGACAGCGGACGTTGCAGCCAGTCGGAACGGGTTTCGCCCTTGGGCAGGTCAATGCCGAGCACTTCCTGCACCAACCGCGAATAACCCATCGAGAAGCCGAGGTTCAGGTAAGCGGCGGCCAGTTGCGTATCGAACAGCGGCGCCGGCAGGCTGCCGGTCAGACGCAGCAATACTTCGAGGTCTTCGCTGCACGCATGGACGACTTTGACCACGGCCGGGTTTTCCAGCAACGCGGCCAGAGGCTGCCAGTTGTCGATGGTCAGTGGGTCAATCAGGTAAGCGCGTACGCCATCACCGATCTGCAGCAAGCCTGCGATCGGGTAAAAGGTGTCGACCCGCATGAATTCGGTGTCGAGGGCAACGAATGGCAGCTGCTGCCACTCGGCGCAAAACTGACCGAGGCTATCGTTGTCGCGAATCCAGTGAATATCGATGGCCACACGGCTCTCCCTTGAAGAATGGCGCGCAGTATATATCGCCCCCGGCGATTTCCGCGCATCCACTGAACAAGAGCTTTAGCGAAAATGCCTGCCAGACGGCAAGAAATGTCTGACAAGCGGAGGTTAACCGACCTTACGCAGCACATAGACCCGCATCCGAGCACAACCGGGCAAGAAGTCCTGATGACTGAGCAAACTGAAACCCGCCAGCCTGAATTCGGCTTCGACTTCGGCCTTGCCGGCCAGCTGCCGGGGGGGAGCGCCCGTTGTGCCTGGGCGGCGCAGCTTGAAATGTGCATCGACTCGTACCGCCACAATCACCGTATCGCGACTCACACGATGGAACTCCGCCAGCAGGGCCAACCGATGCTCCGGGCTGTCGATATGCTGAAACAGTTGCATGCAAAAAATGCTGTCGACCGCGTTCGCCGACAAGCCGAGGGTGAAGGCTGAACTCTGGAACGTTTTGATTCGCTTGAGCAGACTCTGCGAATGATGTGTCTGGGCGTGGTTGAGCATGTCCTGCGACGGGTCGGACGCGAGGATCACCCGGTTCGCGTGCTCGGCCAACACCGGCCAGTAACGCCCGGCACCGCACGCCACATCCAGCATCAGGCCCGGTTCGCCGGCGACCTTGAGCGCGTTGCGCACCAGTTGCTCGTCGCGCCAGAACGCCATGCGCCCCGCCAGGCCACGCGGTCGCGGCTGAAGGCAGACGCGGGCGTGTTCCTGATCGTAGCGCCGGGCGAACTCAAGCTCGATGGCGGAAGGGGGCTGCGCGGACATGTGCAATGACTCTTGTCGGAATATGTACCGGTAGCAGATTAGCGACCGATGCGTGAAAAAAAGGTCGAAACACTTACTCTTTGGCCAACACTCCGTCGATCACAGCGCCGCGGCAACCGGCAAACATGTCCAGATCCTGGTTGTAGACCTTGCTGTTGACCTCCAGCAGACCGAGCATCGAATGGAACAAGTTGTCCTGGCTCAGCGGCTTGTCCCGGCTCAGTTGCAGGCAATGGGTGTCCACCGAGAACGACTTTTGGTAGCTGTCGGAGAACCACGCCAGCATGGCCACGCGTTTCTGCTGTTCCGGCGCCAGCATGTAAGGCGTGCCATGGAGGAACAAGTTGTATTCGCCCAGCGACTCGCCGTGGTCCGACAGGTAAACCATCGCGGTATCGACTTTGTCCTGGTTGCTGCGCAACGTATCAATCAACGTCGACAGCACATGGTCGGTGTACACCAGCGTGTTGTCGTAGCCATTGACGATACTTTCGCGGCTGCAATTGTTCAGTGCGTTGCTTTCACAGACGGGCGTGAAGCGTTCGTACTCTTTCGGATAACGCTTGAAGTATTCCGGGCCATGGCTGCCCATCTGGTGCAGGACCAGCACGGTGTCCTTGTCCAGCGTGTCGATGAAGTGCTGCAGACCTTGCAGGAGAATTTCGTCGCGGCATTCACTGTTGGCGCACAACACCGGGTCCTTGAGGTTGCTGACGTCATCGAGGGTGACCCGATCGCACGTGCCTTTACAGCCCGATTGATTGTCACGCCAGATCACGTCGAGACCGGCGCGCTTGAGCACGTCCAGCAAGCCCTCTTCATTCTTTGCGGTGCTGGCGTCGTAATTCTTGCGGCCCATGTTCGAGAACATGCACGGCACGGACACGGCTGTTTCCGTGCCGCAGGAATGCACGTCGGTGAAAGCGATCAGGCCGGGTTCCTTGTCCAGTTTGGGGGTAGTGTCGCGGTCATAACCGAGGATGCCGAAGTTCTCGGCCCGGGCACTTTCGCCGACGACCAGCACTGTCAGGGATTTACGGCCGTGGGTTTGCCAGGCGGGATTTCGCTGGGCATCTTCACCGACCTTGACGAAGGGTTGCCGGGCAGAGACTACTTGCTCGCGCAGAAAGCCGAACGAAGCACCGATGTAGTTACTCGGCACCACCATCAGGCGCAATTCATGGTGATTGCGAAACAACGAAGACAGCCCTTGATAGTTCACCAGCGCGACACCACCGATCACCGCAACTGAAGCAACACTCACCAGCGCCTTACTTACCAACTCACGGTGCCAGCGGCGGTAATCAACCGGAACTTTCCACAACAACCATGAAGGAAAAACACCGAGCAGAAGAATATAGATCAGCAACTTCAGTGAGAGTAAGTCACGCACTTCCGTCGCGTTGGTTTGCGCGAAGTTGCGCAACATGCCGGTGTCAATCAGCACACCGTATTGACTCATGAAGTACGCCACGCCCGCGCTGACCATAAACATCAGCATCAGGACCGGCTTCATTACGTAGCGGAACGCCAGAAAGGTCAGCACAATATTGAAGGCCGCCAGAATCATCACGCCAAAGGCGACAAGCATGACGATGCCTTTACCGTCCGCGGCGGTGATGTCAAACAAGCGCTGCCAGAGCACTGGATTAAAGCCAATCAGCAGAAAGGCGCTGGCAATCAGTGTCACCCACTCTGGGCGCACGGGTTTGAACTTCAACATAGTGATGGGCTATTCCTGAAAAGAAGTGTTCATGGCAAATGTGAAAATTTCATTTACCGTGACAGCACTAACTTTAGGCAGCCAACCATCAATTTTTTGTGAAAAAGAAGCCAACGATTAGTTGGCTCCTGTTATCCACTCGGTACTTTTACTTATTTGAGAATGGTTCAGCTTTTGTTCAGGCCTGATGCAAATACCAACGCCAGTCCTGCTCGCCAACTTCGCCCATGAATTTCCGATACTCGGCGCGCTTCACCGCCAGGTACACGCCGAGGAATTCCGCGCCGAACGCTTCACGCGCCCAGGTCGAACCTTCCAGCGCCCGCAAGGTGGTCAGCCAATCGGTTGGCAACAACTCCGTGGCCTGGGCGTAACCATTGCCTTCCACGGGCGCGCCCGGGTCGAGCTGTTCACGAATGCCGCGATGGATGCCGGCCAGAATTGCTGCGGCGGCCAGATACGGGTTGGCGTCGGCGCCGCAGATGCGGTGCTCGATGTGCCGCGAGAACGCCGGGCCACCGGGTACGCGCAAACTCACGGTGCGGTTGTCCACTCCCCAAGTCGCTGCCAGCGGCGCATAGCTGTTGGTCTGGAATCGACGGTAGGAGTTGGCGTTCGGGCAGAACAGCAGCAGCGAATCGAGCAAGGTACTGAGCATGCCGCCGACCGCTTGTTTGAGCAGCGGCGTGCCGTCCGCGGACTCGCTGGCGAACAGGTTGTTGCCGTCCTTGTCCGCCAGGCTGACGTGCATGTGCATGCCGGTGCCCGCCAGGTCATCGAACGGTTTGGCCATAAAGCAGGCGGCCATCCCGTGTTTATGCGCAACACCCTTGACCAGTCGCTTGTAACGCACCGCTTCGTCCATCGCCTGTAGGGCATCGGTGCGGTGTTCGAGGGTGATTTCCACTTGCCCCGGCGCGTATTCGGAAATCGCCGTGCGCGCCGGAATGCCCTGCAGTTTGCAGGCACTGTAGAGATCTGCCAGAAACGGCTCGATCTGCTCCAGCTCCCGCAAACCGTAGACCTGCGTCGAGCGCGGGCGCCCACCATCGACGTCCCGCGCCGGTTGTGGCCGACCGTTGCTGTCGCGTTGCTGATCGAGCAAATAGAACTCCAGCTCCGCCGCCATCACCGGGTAATAACCGTCGGCCTGCAAGCCTTCGATCACCTTCGCCAGCAGATGCCGTGGATCAGCAATCGTCGCCGGCATGCCTTCCTTCGGGTGCATGCTGACCTGTACCGCCGCCGTCGGAATCAACCGCCACGGCATGCGCGTCAGACTGCCGCTGATCGGGTACGCCCGGCAATCGATGTCGCCGACGTCCCAGACCAGGCCTGAGTTTTCCACGTCATCGCCGTTGATGGTCAGGCCGAGAATGGTGCTCGGCAACGGCCGTCCGCTTTCGTACACCGCCAGCAGTTCATCACGATGCAGCAACTTGCCCCGTGGCACGCCGTTGTTGTCGAGGATGAACAGCTCGAACATCTCGATATCCGGGTTCTGTTCGAGAAAGGTCAAAGCTTCTTGCTTCGTGGCGAAGGAGGTCGTGGCACAACTCATGGGGAATTCTCTTGTTTCCGCGTCAGGCAAACGCGCAGGCGCTGCCGGTTTGATCCCGGCGCACAGCGCGGGACCTGTCAGAAGAATCAACGGGAAAGGCAGACATCCGGTGGGCGTGCGTGACGGCAGTGCCATAACGCCCAAAAGGCTAATTCAGAGGGAAGTGCGACGGGACAACCGTCCATAGAGATAACCGCAGAAAACATATGAGCAGCAGCGTCACACGGGCGCTCAGGTCGTTAAATCGGGATTTGAAGAACTTTGGGTGTGGGCTGGCTAAACAATCATTCTCCCAAACACCGCCGATCCCTGTGGAGCGAGCCTGCTCGCGATAGCGGTGTGTCAGTCAGCACATGCATCGATTGAAACACCGCTATCACGAGCAGGCTCGCTCCAACAGGGGATCCACGGTGTGGCACCGGTATTTAATTTTTAAATACCGCTGCGCACTATCTGATTTGCGGCCTCCCGCCCTCGCGCGCCTAATCGGCTCCTGATTTTTCAAGGCCCGATTGATGGAAAACGTTCGCGCAACTACCCGCCCTGCCCTCTGGCTGATGGTCAGCATCCTTCTCGTCGCCCTGAACCTGCGTCCGTCGATGGCGGCCGTCGGGCCTTTGCTGTCGGCCATTCGCGTGGACATCCCGTTGAGTTTCAGCCTGGCCTCGCTGCTGACCATGCTGCCCGTCATGGCCATGGGGCTGGCGATGTTCTTCGGCTTGAGCGTCAGCCAACGCCTTGGCGAACAACGCACGGTGGTGATTTCACTGTCGATCATTGGTCTGGCCACGGTCTCGCGGCTGTTCGTGGACTCGGCCGCCGAACTGATCCTCAGCGCCATGCTGGCCGGCATCGGTATTGCGCTGATCCAGGCATTGATGCCGGCGCTGATCAAATCCAGGTTCAGCGACAACGTTGCCGTGTGCATGGGGCTCTACGTGACGTCGATCATGGGCGGTGCGGCGATAGCGGCCTCGTTTGCGCCCCTGGTGATGGCCCGTACCGGCAGTTGGCGCGCGGGCCTGGCAATCTGGGCCGCGCTGGCCCTGGTGGCATTGCTGTTCTGGAGCCTGGGCCGTGCGGGGACATCGGCGCCAACGGTACTCGCACCACGCAACACATCGTTCCTCACTCATTCCCGCGCCTGGTTACTCGCCGTCTTCTTCGGTTTGGGCACTGCGTCCTACACCTGTGTGCTGGCCTGGCTGGCGCCGTACTACGTGGAAAAGGGCTGGAGCGAACAAAACGCCGGTTTGCTGCTGGGCTTCTTGACGGCCATGGAAGTGCTGTCCGGGCTGGTGACCCCCGCCATCGCCAACCGCAGCCGTGACCGACGCCTGGTGCTGGTGGTGTTGCTGGCGCTGATCATGGCCGGTTTCTGTGGGCTGATCCTCAGCCCGCAACACTTCAGCCTGCTGTGGCCGTGCCTGTTGGGGCTGGGCATCGGCGGTCTGTTCCCGATGAGCCTGATTGTGTCGCTGGATCATCTCGACAACCCGCAACGCGCCGGCGGGCTGACGGCCTTCGTACAAGGCATCGGCTACCTGATCGCCGGTCTTTCGCCGCTGATGGCCGGGATGGTCAGAGATCGGTCGGGCAGCTTCGAATCGGCCTGGTGGTGCCTGACCGGTGTCATGGCGCTGATGATCCTGATCGCCCTGCGTTTCAATCCGCGGCATTACGCCCGGCAATTTCCTGGCGCTACCTGAGCACGTTGTCCAACACCTTGTCGCACGGTGCCTGCCACCGCTCATGGGTAAAGGCCTTCGGCCATGTTTTGTGGGATTAAATTCATAAGTCGTGTTCGTTACATTTTCTGTCCCACAAGTGACTGTGAAACGTCCTACAGGGCATTCTCCTGGCACCATCGTTCCGTTAGGATCGTTCGCACACGTTTGCGCACAGTCAGCGCAAGGAGCACAGCGAGACAGAACGGATGCTGAACAGTAACTTGCTTAGAAAGCTCGATATGCAAGACCTCATGGTGTTTGTCGCCGTGTATGAGCAAAGCAGCGTCACCGGTGTGTCGGAGGCGCTGTGCGTCAGCCAGTCCACCGTGAGTTACTGCCTGAAGAAACTGCGCACCAGTTTTGAAGACGAGTTATTCATTAATACCCGCACGGGTATGCGCCCCACTTACAAAGCCAGCACCATGTACACCCACGTGCTGAAGATCCTCGAAAGCATCAACCTCTGCCATGCCGGCGCCCAGGCGTTCGACCCGACCTTGCAACCGGTCACGTTCAACATCTGCGCACCGGAATACTTCGAGCAGTTGATCCTGCCGCGCCTGTTGAAAAGCTTTGATTTCGCCGACCTGCCGGTGATGGTCAACATGCACAAGTTCGAAACCGACATCCCCGCCGAAGACCTGCGCGATGGCAGCCTCGACCTGGTGATTTGTTTTGGCCCCCATCTTCATCGCAGCCACAGCGACCTCAAATCCCGGTTGTTGCTCGAAGATGATCTGGTCTGCGTCTTCGACAAACGCGCCACGCCACTGGAACCCCGTTTAAGCCTGAAGGCGTTTGTCGAACGCCGGCATGTGTTTCCGACACCGTGGACCTCCACCACCAACATGGTCGATGGCTGGCTGGCGCGACAGGCGCACAAACGGCAGATTATCGCGCGCTCCAACAGCTACAGCGCGGCGCTGAAAATGATCACCGGCACTGACTTCATCCTGACGTTGCCCCGCCGTATCCAGCAATTGCTGGCCAACGAGGCGATCTTCAATCACTGCGAAGCGCCCAACGGCTTGCCGGGTTTCACCCTGGACATGCAGTGGAGTCAAAGTGTCGATCAGGACAGCGCCAACACGTGGCTGCGCGAGCAGGTGATCAAAGCCTGCGCCGAGCAGGAAATGGCCTGAAACTCAGTGGCCGATGGCCGTTTTGGTGTAGGACTCACGGTCGATGTCGAGGATCTCCACGCACAACTGGACTTCAACCCCCGTCGGCCATTCACACAGTTCCTGCACCACGGTCAGCAGACTCTCGGACAACTGTTTTTTGATCTGCGGCGAGCGACCGCTCAGCAGCGCCAGCTTCACATGCACAAACGCCCGTTCCCCCATCGCCGTGCCGATCTTGAACGTCTCGACCTTCACCGCACGGCTCTTGATATCGAACTCCGCAGCAAACTGACCGGAAGCCACCAAGGCATTATTGAGCCGAATCAACGCCATGTCGGCGTTAAGCTCAGGCAGGTTGGCGGTGTATTCCATGTGCAGGTGGGGCATGGTCTGGCTCCTGGTAGTGTGCAGAAAGGACCTACATATAACACAGCGTCGTCCGACTCATTTGGACAGCGGCGATTCAAGGCGCTCACTCATGAACGCCTCCAGCCGCGCGCGCAACCAGCGTTCGGCCGGATCGGTATCGACATGGCTGAGCCAGACCATGGACAAGTCCAGTGTCGGGGTCTTGAACGGAAAGGCTTCCTTGAATAACTGACCCGAGGCGGCCATCGCCTCGGCGGCGTAATCCGGCAGGCTGGCGATCAGGTCGGTGCCGGCGAGCAAGGCCGGCAACGAACTGTACTGCGGCACCGACAGCACGACTTGGCGCGTGCGGCCGATCTCCGCCAGCCATTCATCAGCGTAGCCACTGACATTGGCGGTGTGCGACACCAGCACGTGCGGTCGTGCGCAATATTCATCGAGGGTCAGCGGGGTGTCCGAGGCGTCGGCGCGCAAAATGCTCGGCTGGATGTGCCGCAACAACTTGCGTTTGGCATTGGCTGGCAGGCCGCGGGTCTGGCTGATGCCGACCGTGATATCACCGGAGGCCAGCAAGTCGGGAATGCGCCAGTAATCGACATGCTGAACCACGAACACCACCTTCGGCGCTTCCTGGCGCAAGGCGCGCAGCAGCGGCGGCAACAGGCCGAACTCGACGTCATCCGACAGCCCGATGCGAAAGGTCATGGTGCTGCTGGCCGGATCAAAATCGTGGGTCAGGCTAAGGGCCACTGACAACGAGTCCAGCGCCGGCGACAGGTGCAGGATGATTTCCTCGGCCCGCGCGGTCGGCTCCATGCGATGGCCGACGCGAATGAACAGTGGATCGTTGAACATCGTCCGCAAGCGGTTAAGCGCGGCACTGATGGTCGGCTGGCCGAGAAACAGCTTCTCCGCCACACGCGTGACGTTGCGCTCAAGCATCAACGTTTCGAACACCACCATCAGGTTGATGTCAGCCTTGCGCAGTTCGTTGCGATTCATTCCTTGCCCCCGTTCCCCAACACTGCGGGCAGTTTAGAAAGGCGCGACGGGGGCGTCTACGTGCGTTGGCTTTCAATTGACCGTCAAGGTCTTCAATCCGAGCGCAAGTTGGCGTACGTCCTGGCCGAGTCCGAACTGTTTCGGGCTGACGGCGTCGGCAAACTGCAGTTGCAACCTGACGACACCCTGGCTCGACACCCGTTGTTGCATCTCGGCCGTGAGGGGAATATCGATCACGTTGCCGTCAGCCTGTTCAAGTTGGGTGTTCGTTGCCGGCAGGCCGTTGATGCTGATGCCGACACGTTGACGCCCATGGCCGGGAGGTAGAAACGCCGTGGTCTCCAGGCGCAAGGAATGCACGGGCGCCAGGGTCCGGAACATGACTTCAGCGTCCGGGCCTTTGGACCAGACACCCCAGGGTTCGGTCTCGGACCAGCCCTTGGCCAGCAACGCGCCGCCCTTGTTGCCGTAAGTGAACAGCGTCTTTTGTCCGGGTTCGAGGGCGGGTACCAGGTCCAGCGGATTGACTTGCGAGGTCGCCTGCAAGCAAGTGCCGCACTGCTTCCAGCCTGGAGCCAGCACCGTGAAGCCGTCAATCCGGGCGAAGAGATCCGTTGGGGTATTAATGTTTCTCACCGACTGGATCAACGCACGCTCATCGAGCAGGTACAACGAGTCGGCGTCATATTTACCCGACGCCATTTCCCGGGCCGTCTGCTGCTCGGATTCGATCCAGTTGGCCGTGTCCATCCGCCCCAGGTAAACGGCATTGGTCGCCAGACCGTGGGCGCCGGCAAAATCAGCCACCGACATCCACTTCGGGGACAGATTCTGCGGAACGATCCAGCGAATGTTCTTGTAATGGGCTGCCGCGCTTTCCCAGAACGGATCGACCATGGGCGACGCCCACTTCGACGCCGGTTCCATCATCAATTGCTTGCGCACCCCTGCCCAGCCGGCGTGGGTGTCCACCATCTGTATCAGCAACGCCAGCGACAGCAGGCAAAAGGCCGTGCGCGGCGTGTTGGCGCGAATGACCAGGAAAATGATGGCGAAGATGATCGCGTAGTACACCGGCCAGAACATTCGCCCCGAGGCGCGGAAGATGTTGGCGATGGAAATCACCACGGGCGGCAGCGGATAGGTGAACTCGAGCAAGCCCAGCGCCACATGATTTGAAATGGCGAACACCGTCAGCCCAATCAGCGCCAACAGCAAAAAGGGTCGCCGCCGCACCTGTTGCCCGAAGCCGGTATTACCTTGCAGTAAACCGACCACGGCATAGAGGCCCAGCGTGATCAGGCCAAGTCCCAGAAATACAAACCCTTCGCCGTCACCGAACCCTTGGACACCGGGCAGATCCTTCAGCACATAGGACCAGTTCCCCGAGTCGATCAGTGACAGCAGGTTCATGCCGTAGATGCCAAAACCGCCTGAGATCGCGCCTTCGGTGCCGACCGAAAAATACCCGGCTTGCCAGCAGCAAAAGCTGACCAGTGAAAACAGAGCAAGAAACTCGATCAAGGCAGAGCGCAGCGTCAGTTTCTTCTTGAAATACCCGGCCGCCAGATCGGCGATCCAGATCAGTGCAACCATCGCCAGAAAGTACGCGTGGACCAGTGCGACCGTCGCCAGCAATGCGCCCCAGGCCAGGCGTCGACGACGCAGTTGCGGATGCAGGGCCAGGTAAAACGAAGCCAGCAGCAGAAAATGCCCGCCCAGGGACAAATGAAAGGGCATGCGCATGAGCATTGGCGGAACAAAGAGCAACAACGCCGTACTCACGGCACGCACACCCACATGCGACGACATCAGCCCCACTACCTTCCAGGCAAACCACGCCTGCAGGACGAAGCAGGTCAGTAACCAGAGGCCGAAATACTGAAAAGGTGTCGGCAACAGCGCAGCAAAGGGTTTGAACAAGAATGCCAGCAGCGGGTTGGAATCAGAAAAAATGATGCCATTGCCCAGTTCCATTCCATAGGAAGGATTGAGCCCTATGGGAAAAGTCCACGGCGACTGCCGGAAAAAAGCCCATCCCAGGTAATGGGTCGCCGGATCGCCATTGCCCAGCCACGCGATGTTTTGCGGGTTCAGCGCCCGTGGCCCGATGATGAGGAAAAAGGCCACAACACCGATCAACAGCGGCAAGAGGTTGAGTGGCAGGCGTCTAGCGAAATCCTTCATCGATACGTCCAGAAGTTATGCAATACAAAGGTGAAGGCAGGAAGGGTCAGCGCCACTGCGCCAATCCCCAGCAAATAATGCAGCCCGGCCATTTGCGCAGCCCAGGCCACCAGCATCGCCAGCAGGAATCCGGCAGCTGAAACCATCATGAAGCGCAGCAGCGTTTTGCCGTGCAAACGGGCGGAAAAGCTCCACGTGGTATTGATCAGGTAAGACACCACGGTCGCCACGGCAAACGCCGCGCCGTTGGCCAAGGGCGGTAGAGGCAGCACGTAATGGATGAACAACACGGCGACCAGCGCATGCAGGGCCGTGACGAACAACCCGGTCACGGCAAAACGCAGGCCACGCTGGATCAGGGCGGATTTTTCGGCTGACGTCACGGCTTCTGCGCCAGGACAAACACGGTCAATCCAGCCAGACGATTCGCGCCCATGAAGGGCAGTTCGACGCTGCACAGCGTCTTCAAAACCGTATTCACCAGTGGATGGTGCTGCTTGAGTTGCGAGCGTGGTGGCAACGGTTGTGCGCCCTTTGGCAACAAGCGCAGGGTCGCGGCAATCGGGAACACCAGGCCGAAGTAGTAAGCCCCCTGTTTCACGTTCAAACCGGCGTCCCGGGCCACCGTTTCCAGCTGCGCCAAGGTGTAGCGGCGCTTGTGTTCCAGGAAGTCATCGTGCCCGCTCCAGAGAAACTGGAACGCTGGCACCGTCATCAGGAAACGGCTGCCGGAGGGGACTTTATCGACGTAAGCCTTGAGCAACCCGACGTCGTCATCGACATGTTCCAGCACATCCATCAGCAGCACCAGATCGGCATCCACCGAGTCGATGCCGCGACGGTAATGCACCGGTTTACCGGCGGTGGTGGCGTCCGAATCCTGGTCGTAACTGATGTCGACGCACCAGGCTTCACGGGCCGCCGAATGCCTCAGCAAGTGGTGGGAAAAGAATCCGGAGCCCGCGCCTACGTCGAGAATCCTTGTGACCGGCGTGTTACCCAGCATTCGCGTGGTGGCCGCCGCTTTGGAGGCGTAATACCAGTGCTGGTCGATGCTCGAACCGAGGATGTCGGTTTCCTTGAGATCCATGGTTCAGTCCTTGGGGTCGTAGACGCGCCGCACCAGATACACCGGGCGGCGTTTTGACTCGATATACGTGCGGCCCAGGTATTCACCCAGCACGCCGATGCCGATCAATTGCAGGCCGCCCAGAAACGTGACGGCGACCATCAGCGACGCATAACCCGGTAAATCGACACCGGAAATCAAGGTTCGCAAGATGATGAAAATGGCAAACGAGAACGAGATCAGCGAGACGAACAGCCCCAGATACGTCCAGATACGCAGCGGTTCGGTGCTGAAACTGGTGATGCCTTCCAGCGCGAAGTTCCACAACCGCCAGCCGTTGAACTTGCTCGCTCCCGCCACCCGTTCTAGGCGCTCGTAGTTCACATGCGTCGTGCGAAACCCGACCCAGGCAAACAGGCCTTTCATGAAGCGCCGGGACTCGGGCAGGGTTTGCAGGGCGTCCACCACACAACGGTCCATCAGACGAAAATCGCCGACGTTTTCCGGCAGATGTTGCTCAGCGATTTTGTTGTGCAGGCGATAAAACCAGTTGGCCGAGGTTTGCTTGGCCCAGGAGTCGGTCTTGCGACTCACACGATGACCCAGCACCACTTCATAGCCTTCACGCCAAAGGGCGATCATCTCGAGGATCACTTCAGGCGGGTCCTGCAAATCGACGTCGATCGGCACCACCACCTGGCCGGTGGCGGTCTGCAAGCCGGCGGTCAGGGCCGCTTCCTTGCCGAAATTGCGGCTCAGATCGACGATGCGCAGGCGCGGATCGGTCTGTTGGCGCTCCAGCAGCAGGTCGAGCGTGGTGTCGGTGCTGCCGTCGTTGACGAACACCATTTCCAGACCGATCAGCGTTTCATCCTTGAAGACGTCAGTGATCCGCGCGATGAACAAATCAATGGTCGCCGCCTCATTGAAAACCGGTATCACGAGCGAAAGCTGCACATGCCCGGTCAGTTGCGTTCCGTGCTGATGAGTCAATTGATTGCTCTTTTTTTATAGTGATTTTTCTACAATCCGAGGTCGTCGACAGCTGCTCGACGCCATGAGCCGTGTCGTATTAAGCAGGACCGAGGAAGGTGATGCAAGGGCGAAACTGCGGGGGTTTTGGCCAACCACGCCGACCCGGCAGCGCGGGCTGAAATATTTTCAAATGCCTGGAAACAAATGCCTGATGGCCAAAAAACCCAGCTCCGCTAGGCTTGCCCCCGATGCGACACACAGGTTGTCGCGATGACCCATCGCATGGAGCGAGCAGAATGTATTTCGAGATTTACAGGCAATCCAAAGGCACGCCGAGCACCGGCAAAGGACAATGGCGCTGGCGCTTGAGGGCGGGGAACCACGAGACGATCGCCAGTGGCGAGTCGTATGTGAACAAGGCGGATTGCCTGCATGCCATCGGGTTGATCAAAGGGGTTGAGGGTGAAACGCCGGTGAAGGAAATTTAAACCCGATCACCTCTGCCGAACCTGTTCAGTGATCGGGAACAGCTTCGGCATATTTCGTTTTTCGGGGTTGAACTCGCTGGCCCCTTCGCGAGCAGGCTGATCTGGCCTAATAATTCCGGACACCTCTTAAGGGCGATATGATTTCGCCAATTTGGAGGTTCCATGAAAGAAAGAAGAGTCTTTTCCCGCGAG
>NZ_VIUJ01000006.1:0-277835 GCF_007993905.1 Pseudomonas sp. SJZ077 | reverse complement strand
GTGGGACGAAGTCTCCCACGGTCTGTACTGGTTAGAGTCAGATGACGAGCTTTAGTCCCACCCACCCCTTCAAGTCTAAACATACAAGCGAGCCTATTCGCGATAGCGGTGGGTCAGTTTGCCTGGATGATGAATGAGCTGACGCCATCGCGAGCAGGCTCGCTCCCACAGGGGTTTGTGTTGTTTGGGCGATTACCGTCTCGCTCCCACAGGGACTTGGCGTTTATCATGGCGCCACGTTCAACCCCGCTTTTTATGAGACTGAGCATGACCTTCGATTTTGATCAGGTGTTCGACCGCCACAACACCGGCAGTACCAAGTGGAGCCGCTACCCGGCCGACGTGTTGCCGATGTGGGTCGCCGACATGGACTTCGCCGCGCCGCCGGTCATCCTTGAAGCCCTGCGTAAACGCCTGGAACACCCGATGGTCGGCTACAGCGTGCCTCAGGACGATTTGCGCGCCGCCATCGTCGCCGACCTCTGGAACAAATACGCCTGGCGCGTCTTGCCGGAGGAACTGATCTTCCTGCCGGGTGTGGAGTCGGGTTTCAACATGGCCCTGAAGGCGCTGATCGAGCCGCAACAAAACGTCGTGGTCCAGGTGCCGAACTACCCGCCGCTGCGTCATGCGCCAGGTCATTGGGGCTTGAACAAGGTTGAACTGGAATTCGACGCGTTGGCTGACGGCACGTATGACACGCCGCTCGCGGCCTTGAGCGAAGCACTGACCGGTGGCGGCGCGCTGTTGCTGAGCAACCCGCACAATCCGCTGGGCAAGGTTTTCCCGCGGGAAGAACTGCAAGCGCTGGCGGACATTTGCCTGGAACACAACGCGTGGATCATCTCCGACGAAATCCACGCCGAGTTGTGCTTCGACGGGCGCGTGCACATTCCCACGGCATCGCTCAGCCCGCAGATCGCCCAGCGCACCATCACCCTGATGTCGGCGAGCAAGGCTTACAACATTGCCGGTCTTAAAACCTCCTTCATGATTATTCAAGACTCGGCGGTGCGTGCGCGGGTCAATCATGCCCGTTGCGGCATGGTCGACAGCGTCAACCCGCTGGGAATGGAAGCCACTCGCGTTGCCTACAGCGAAGGCGGCCCGTGGCTGGCCGGGTTGACGGCGTACCTGCAAGGCAATCGGGATTACCTGGTGGAAGCGGTTCGCACGCGCTTGCCGGGCGTGACGATGAATATCCCGCAGGGGACGTATCTGGCATGGCTCGATTGCTCCGCCCTGGGGCTGGACAATCCGCAGCAGTTCTTCCTCGACCAGGCCAAGGTCGGCCTCAGCCCCGGCCTGGATTTCGGCGACAACAACCGCCAGTTCGTGCGCCTGAACTTCGGCTGCCCACGGGCATTGCTCGAAGAAGGCTTGGCACGCATGGCGCGTAGTTTGCTCAACCTCAAGGCCTGACAACACGACAAATCCCCCTGTAGGAGCGAAGCTTGCTCGCGAAGGCGGTGTGCCAGTTGACACATGTATGACTGACACACCGCCTTCGCGAGCAAGCTTCGCTCCTACAAGGGATTTGCCTGGATTCGGGGTTTTGTGCACACACCTGAATCCAACCGAACTCAAGGCAAAACACCAGGGTCAACCCTTTGAATCCTGTGCCCCGAGATCGGAGATTTGCCATGACTGACTACCCAAGACCACCCTTCCCCAAACAAGGCCAGCCTGTCCCCGGCTCCCAAAAGAAAATGGACCCGTATCCAGACTGCGGCGAAAAAAGCTACAAAGGCTCGGGCCGGCTGGATGGCAAGATTGCCCTGATCACCGGGGCGGACAGCGGCATCGGCCGTGCGGTCGCCATCGCCTTCGCCCGTGAAGGCGCCGATGTCGCGATTGCCTACCTCAATGAACATGAAGACGCTCAGGAAACCGCACGTTGGGTCGAACAGGCCGGACGCCAATGCGTGCTGCTACCCGGCGACATCGCGCAGAAAGCGCAATGCCAGGCCCTGGTGGACAAGACAGTCGAACGCTTCGGGCGGATTGATATTCTGGTCAACAACGCCGCGTTCCAGATGACGCACGAACACTTCGAAGACATCCCGGACGAAGAATGGGTGATGACCTTCGACGTCAACATCACCGCCATGTTCAGGATCTGCCAGGCCGCGCTCAAGCACATGAAGGCCGGCAGTTCGATCATCAACACCAGTTCGGTCAACTCGGACATGCCCAAGCCCACCCTCCTGGCCTACGCCACGACCAAGGGTGCCATCGCCAACTTCACCGGTGGCCTGGCGCAGATGCTCGGGCCGAAAAACATTCGGGTGAACAGCGTGGCGCCGGGGCCGATCTGGACACCGCTGATCGTCTCGACCATGCCCGATGAAGAGGTGCAGAACTTCGGCGCGCACACCCCGCTGGGCCGGCCGGGCCAACCGGTGGAAGTGGCGCCGATTTACGTGCTGCTGGCGTCGGACGAGGCCAGCTACATCACCGGCCAGCGGTACGGCGTGACCGGCGGTAAACCGATGTTGTGACCGCCCGCTGTAATAGCAGCGGCCCTGTGGCGAGAGGCTTGCCCCCTCGCCACAGGGTTGCGCCAACGGCTACACGTCATTCCGCGAAGTCGCGAAAAAATGAACCCCTGACAAATCTCTCCCCTCAATACGTTTAGGCCCCCATCACGGGCCGTTCGAGGAGGTCGTCATGTCCGCACCTATCGTCAAACTGTTCACCCAGCCCAATTTCGCCTGGACGGATATTCGCCGGGAGGAGGAAGCACATCCGCGCCATTACCTCGCGCATTTGCTGCTGCTCGCCTTGATCCCCGCCGTCTGCCTGTTCATCGGCACCACCTATGTCGGCTGGAGCCTGGCCGAGAACGAAACCGTCAAACTCAGTACCCAAAGTGCGTTGCAACTCTGCGTGCTGCTGTACGTCACCATCATCGCCGGCGTGGCGTTGATGGGGGGATTCATCCGCTGGATGTCGCGCACCTTCGACGCGCGTCCGACCATCAATCAATGCATCGGTTTTGCGGCGTATACCGCGACGCCGTTTTTCCTGGCGGGGATTGCCGGGCTGTACCCGAGTCGCTGGCTGGCAATCATTGTGTTGATGGCTGCTTCGGCTTATTCGACGTTTTTGCTGTTCGTCGGCTTGCCGACGTTCATGCACGAGCGCAAGGAACAAGGCCTGCTGAATGCGGCGTGCGTCTGGGGCGTCGGGCTCCTGGTATTGGTGACTATTCTGGTAGAGATGATTCTGCTGTGGTTCAACGTGCTGACGCCTGAATACCTGCGCGCCACGGTCGGTTGATCCGCAGAGGCCAACAAACGCGGTCCACCCCCAGCGAGAACCGAGCATGAGTTTCATTTTATGGGTGGCCGTGTTGGGTGCTGTACTCCTGACGCTGGCGCTGACCTCGTCCTACCTGCGCTGGATGCCGGTGACCACGTCGGCGGTGTGCCTGGTGCTGGGCGCCGCCATCGGCCCGGCCGGGTTCGGGCTGTTGAAACTGGACACCGCTGACGCTTCGATCTGGATGGAGCACCTGACGGAAGTCGCGGTGATCTTTTCTCTGTTTGTCTGCGGCCTGAAATTGCGCTCGCCCCTCAAACATAAAAACTGGCGAATTGCGGTCGGCCTGGCCGGCCCGGTGATGCTGCTGACCATTGTCGGCGTCTGCGTGTTGCTGCATTACGCATTGCAATTGTCATGGGGCGCGTCTGTGCTGATCGGCTCGATCCTGGCCCCCACCGATCCGGTGCTCGCCGCGCTGGTCCAGGTCAACGACGCGCGGGATGACGACAGCGTGCGCTTCGGCCTCTCCGGTGAGGCCGGGCTCAATGACGGGATCGCGTTTCCGTTCGTGATCCTTGGCCTGCTCCTGCTGCAACACGAGGGTAACCCCGGCTGGTTGGGCGACTGGGTGCTGCGCAGTCTGATCTGGGCGGTTCCGGCCGGTTTTCTGACGGGGTACTGGATGGGACGCGGCATCGGGCGCCTGACCTTGGCGCTGCGGATCAAGAACGATGACAGCACGCTGTCTCCGAACGATTACCTGGCCCTTGCTTTGATTGCCCTGGCGTATGTCGGGGCCGAGTCTATCCACGCCTATGGGTTTCTGTCGGTGTTCGCCGCTGGCCTCGGATTGCGCCAGGAAGAAGTCAGCTCCACGGGCAACGACGAACTCCCTGCCGAGCATCTGGTCCAGCCGGTGGTCGGTCACCAGAACGTCGAACCACAACACGCGGCGCATGGCGATACCGACAACCTTGAAGACACCCAGGTCGCCGCGGGCATCATGATGGGTGACATGCTCGCCTTTGGCAGCCTCGTGGAGCGGGCCATGGAAGTGTTTCTGGTGACACTGCTCGGCGTCGTGCTGATCGCTCACTGGGACTGGCGCGCCCTGCTGGTCGGCGGGGTGTTGTTTTTTCTGATTCGCCCTTTGAGTGTCGCCGTGATGCCGTGGGGCCGATTGCTCGATTGGCGCCAGCGAATGTTGATCGGCTGGTTTGGCATCCGTGGCATCGGCAGCCTGTATTACTTGTTCTACGCCTTGAATCACGGGCTGGGTCAGTCGGTGTCGACGCTGTGCATGGACCTGACCTTGTCCGTGGTCGCGTTGAGCATTTTGATCCACGGCATCAGCACGCAACCCACCCTCGCCCGCTATGAACGGCGCAAGAAACAAATTATTTGATTTTTACCTGCGTGTTTACAGCTTGAATCAAACGAATTTTCGCCTCGAAAAATTTGAAATCCCTGTGCAACTCGACAGTCACAACCTTAATTCCGCCTGTTTTCTTTTATACGGCGGAACTCGACAGGTTCGGTTCCACTGTGGCAACGATGCCTATTAAAAGGGACCTCGAAAAAAGTAAGGTGCCGGTCATGGTTCACTATTCAACTCCCGATCAAATCAAAGCCTGCCGGGCGTTTGCCCTGGAATGCAATCGCCAGATGTTCGAAGACGCCCAGGCGTTGAGCCGAAGCGCTTTCGAGATGCTTGAGGACGGCGACATGGACCTGGAACGGTTCGAACGTTACAGGGCGATGCGCAGGAAGGCTGATTTGAAGTTTCAGGAAGCGATTGAGCACCTGCGTTTGCTCAACGCGGACTTCCCACCGATCCCGATGTCCGTGAATAACTCCCACCGGTTGCGCCAGCAGCTTGAAGGCCGGGCTTGATCCTGAAAACCCCCGGGGCATCCGCCCTGACGCACTCCATATAGCCGCTGGCGAAATCGCCTTCGGCTATCGCATCAGTTTCCACGCTCTCCGTCAGCGGAACATCCCTTGAACCCGGTGTCAGGATGCGGCGAATCTGATCGACGGTAACACCGACAATTCACATTTCTCGACGGAAAACTTCGTGCCGCGAACTGCATGAGTCAATTTCCAGACTCATGCAGCCTGCACGACCTCAATTCGCCATCAGAGCTTCTAACCAATTGTTTTATATAGCGTTACTCATGGCGGTGAAATCGGCACGACAAATGCTCCCAGTGTAAAAGCGACCTACGGCCATGAGACCGTTTGCGCCTATTCCGTGACTATTTGAGAGATTCGACCATGAACGCCATCGACCTGTTGAAAGCCGACCATGAACGCGTAAAAGTCATCCTGACTCAGTTAAGCGAATCCACCGAACGAGGTGTCAAAAAACGCACCGAGTTGCTGGCCAAGCTCGAAATGGAGATCACCATCCATACCCGGCTCGAAGAAGAAGTCTTGTACCCGGCGTACAAAAAAGCCGGTGGCAAGGAACAGGACGTCATGTACTACGAAGCCAAGGAAGAACACCGCACCGTGGATTCCCTGGTGTTGCCGGACCTGAAAGTCACCGACCCTTCCACCCCAGAATTCGCGGGTCGGGTGAAAGTGGTCAAGGAGCTGCTGGAACACCACATCGAAGAAGAGGAAACGGAAATGTTCCCTCAGGCGAAAAAGCTGCTGGGCAAAGCCACCCTGGAAGAGTTGGGCGCGCAGATGGAAACGCTTAAGGCTCAGTACAAGAAAGAAATGAGCGCGTCCAATCTGGCGGCTTGATTTGGTAGTCGATGTCAGAGAGCCCGGCAAATGCCGGGCTTTTTAGTCTGCGATTCAGCCGCCGGGATTGGTGACCTGGATGTAAACCGCATAAGTGCCCAGCAACACCCAGAACGTCGCGAAAATCCACGGCGTACGCACGGAAAACAGCAGCGATTTGCGGTAGCCCTTGTGGGACGATTCCATCTCACTGAACAGCGGGGATTCATCGTACGCCAGCCCCATCAATGGCTCGCTGCGCAACAGCTCACTTTGCTTGAAGTGCCAGTGGTCGATGATGTCGTAGGCCGCACGAATGCCCGGCCAGGCGTTCAGCGAGCTCAGTAAACCCAGCAGCGCGAGGAACGGCGGCACCACCAGGGTGAAGAGTTTTCCCCATTCGGGATTGAGGTTGGCCATGCAGGAAGCAAAGGCAATCACCAGGAACGACTGCGCGGCCAGGTAAGCGTCGGTTCGGTTGGCGAGGATGCTGGTTTCATACTGGATTTCCCGACGGTAGAAATCCAGCCGCTCCTTGGGCGAGCCGAACATCTTGGCATTGTGCTCGGTCAAGACTTCTTCGGCAGTGTGTTCGGTCAGTATTCTGGGCACGGAAATTACACAAGGACTGGGAAAGCGTTATGACGAAACCTGCCCGGGCAAAGTTCAGCCGGATTTAATGCACTTCACTCGAACGCTATTTCGCTGCCGTGGTCCTTCAAGTACACAGGCTGACTTCAAGGATTGCGGATGGACACTCTCGATTGGGTGCAATGGCCGGCGATGCTGGTCACGGTATTGGCGGCGTGGTTGATCGGCTCGCAATCACCCTCGCGCAGGGTGTGGGGTTTCAGTTGCTTCATCGTCAGCAATCTCTTGTGGGTGATTTGGGGCTACCACACCCACGCCTACGCATTGATCGTGTTGCAGTTTTGCTTGTGTGCCATGAACTTGCGCGGTTTCAAGAAGAACGTGAATGGCTGAGCACGACGCACATCACTTCATGGCCAGCGCAATCACCTCGACCAGATTGAGTTGGGTATACGGTTTGGACAAGCGAGGGAGTGTGGTCGCGAAGCCTTCGAGGCGTTCGGCATAACCCGTGGCAAGAATGATCGGTACGTCCGGCTTCAACGCCCGGATGGCATTGGCCAACTGCTCACCGTTCATTTGTGGCATGGCCATGTCGGTAATGACCAGGTCAACATGCTGCTCGCGTTCGAACAGCTCAAGCGCTTGGGCACCGGACACCGCACTGATCACCCTGTGACCGAGGTCCTCAAGCAACAGGCCGGTGCTGGTCAGCACCAGGCTGTCATCGTCCACGACCATGACGCACAACTGAGCCACTGGCGGAGCGGCCACTTCCGCTACGGCAGGATGATTGAGCGCGGCTATGGACGCGGCGGGTATCCACAGTTCGGCGACAGTGCCGATGTCCTTCTGACTCTTGAGAATGAATCGCCCGCCCAATTGTTCGATAAAGCCATGGATCATCGACAACCCCAGCCCCGTGCCTTTGCCCACCCCTTTGGTGGTGAAAAACGGGTCCATGGCCGACGCCAGGGTGACCTCATCCATGCCCTCCCCGTTATCGGCAACACTCAGGCAAACATAGCGTCCGGGCTCCGGCAATAGTGTCGATTGGTCGCAGACGTCTTCCGTCCGGGTACTGATGACGATTTTTCCGCCGTTGGGCATCGCGTCCCGGGCATTGGTGGCGAGGTTCAGCACGGCCAGTTCGAGTTGATTGACATCGGCCATGACCGGAACGAGGTCAGGGGAAAAACGGGTTTCGAGCTGTACAGAAGGCCCGAGGGAGCTGCGCAACAATCCGCTGATTCCTTCCACCAGCGCGGGTATTTCGACGGATTCGGACTTGAGTTCCTGACGTCTGGCGAACGCCAGCATGCGTTGAGTCAGGGACACTCCACGCAGGGCACCTTGGGTGGCGTTGTCGACCAATCGAGTGACTTTCGGATTGTCTCCCACGCGTTTACGGACGATTTCCAGGTTGCCCAGGATAACGGTCAGCAGATTATTGAAATCGTGGGCGATCCCGCCACTGAGTTGGCCGATGGCCTGCATCTTCTGCGCCTGGAACAGCGCTTCACGGGTTTGTTCCAGAACCTTCTGTGCTTGTGTGGCCTCGGTGATGTCCCGGGTAATTTTGGCAAAGCCCAGCAACGTGCCCGTATCGCCCCAGATCGGATCGACCACCACATGGGCAAAGAACCGCGTGCCGTCCTTGCGCACGCGCCAGGCCCTGTTTTCAAAGCGCCCTTCCCGCATAGCCGTCTCCAACGCACGTTGGGGTTCCCCGGCTTCACGGTCTTCGGGGGTATAGAAGAGTGAAAAATGCTGACCGATGACTTCTTCGGGTCGGTAGCCCTTGATGCGCTGGGCGCCTTGATTCCAGTTGGTCAATCGTCCATCCGGGGCGAGCATATAGATGGCGTAGTCAGTCACGCTTTGAACCAGCAAACGAAACTGCTGCTCGCTTTGCTTGAGCGTCTCTTCGGCCATTTTGCGGTCAGTGAGGTCCCGGGTGATCTTGGCAAACCCCAATAGATTGCCTGCCGGGTCGCGAATCGGATCGATCACCACATGGCACCAGAAGTGTGTTCCGTCCTTGCGAACCCGCCAGCCTTCGCCCTCGAACCGTCCTTCGCGAATCGCCGTATCCAGCGCGCGCTGGGGTAGACCGGCACTGCGGTCTTCTTCGGTATAAAAGCGCGAAAAATGCTGTCCGAGGATCTCCTTCTCCTCATACCCCTTGAAACGTTTGGCGCCAGCGTTCCAGCTGGTGATGATGCCATCGGGGTCAATCATGTAGATCGCATAGTCCACCACGGCATCAATCAGCAGGCGAAAGCGCATTTCCTCGATGGCGTTGGTTTTGGACTGGTTATCACTCATCGATCACACCCGTGACTGTTGTTTTGCGAAGTATGCGTCAAACCGTGGGTTTGGTAAGCCAGAAAACGGTTGTGCACTGGAGCATAGCGTTCACTCCGCCTATTCTCGATGCCAAACGCCATTCCTGGCGGTTCCAAGGCGCCCCGATGATCCTGATTCTGTTGCCCACTTCCGACTACGATCCCACAGAGAGCAGCGTTCCATGGCAGGCCATGCGTCAGGCCGGCATCGAGGTGCGCTTTGCGTCGCCCGAGGGATTGCCCGCCTACGCCGATTCACGTTTGGTGGACATCGGTTTCGGCCCGTTGAACCCGCTGCTGATGACGCGCAAGGCCGACCTGGCCAGCTACGCCCGGATGATCGAAGACCCCTCCTTTCGCCGACCGCTGAACTATGACGATGTGGACCCCAGCGAGTTCCAAGGACTGCTGATTCCCGGCGGGCATGCCAAGGGCATGCGCAGCCTGCTGGAGTCCGAGCAGGCGCGACGGATTGCCCTGCACTTTTTCAAGACAGACAAACCCGTGGCAGCGGTCTGCCACGGCGTACTGTTGCTTGCCCGAACCCTCGACCCCGATACCGGGCGTTCGGTGTTGCAGGGGCGCAAGGTCACCGCCCTGGTCGCCAATACCATGGAGCTGCCTGCCTGGGCAATCACCGCCGCCTGGCTAGGGCGCTACTACCGGACCTATACCCAAACCGTCGAAGCGGAAGTCACGGCCGCCCTGTCCAGCCCGACGGATTTCCTGCGCGGGCCCGTCCTCGCGGTGCGTGATTCGGCGGACCAGCCACAACGCGGGTTCGTCGTCCGTGATGGCCTGTTGTTGACCGCGCGCTGGCCGGGAGACTGTCATCGCTTTGCCGCCGAGTGGGTTCGCCTGCTTACCGGTTCACGTATTTGACGATGTAGGCGTACAGGTCGTTGTAAACGAAGTCAGGAACAACCTGGGCGTAAGTCTGGGTGTTGAGTAACGCCAGGTGGCATTCTTTAACTATCTCGTCACGCTCACTCAGGGTGTGGACATGATTATTGATGATGCTTTCATAGGCGCTGTATGCCGTTGGCGTCGTAGAGGGCGTCACGCAAGCGGTTGTGGTGTAGGTGATATGAGCACGCGAGACGCGTTCCTTCAGCGCCCCGAACCCGCGTTCATACACCGTGATTTGTGAACGATCGACCGCCTTCGAGGCGGTTTCGAAGGCCAGGATCACCGCTTGCTCATTCCTCATGGAGCTCTCCAGTGTCGATCGCGTGACAAACCTTTCCAGTTCGCGGTTTTCCAGGCTTTTAAAGGCTCTTTTGATGCACGAAACGTGAGCGAACTCCAGCGTGCAGCCAACGATATGCGTTTCGAACTGATAGCCGGCCGCCGTCGCGAGTGGTGGAAATGCCGCGAAATCGATGCTGTCGAACGCACACTCCATGATGATGTTGTATTTGAGTGTGAAGGCTTCGGTGAAGATTTTGGCGCAAAGCTCTCGTACGAAAGCTTCGGTATGTTCATAGGCATGCAGCACGCCAAGCTTGATCATCTCTGCGTATTGAGGATGTTTCTGCCGGTATTCGGGCAGGTAGAGACGAACATACTTGTCGTAGCGCCTGGTCGGCAGGAGTGTGTTTTCCAGCAGGAAGGTTTTACCCGAGCCTTGAAGCCCGGCAACCACCAGGATTTTCGGCGTTTCCTCGGCCGTGATACCGCGGAACAGCGTGGTTTTGATGGCATTGAACGCGGCGCTGACTTGTTCAGTGGTGTAGGTGTAGTTAGGTGCGGAGGACATGCCTTGATTTCCTTATCAAAGAGCCGGCTGAAATTGATTGGCTGCCCTTTGAATAAAGCGCTGTTTCACCGCTTGTTCAAATACGTCTGTCTTTCAAGATATGTACCTGTTTTAAAAGGTAAATAATCCTACGCACCTGAAGCCAAATGCGCCTGTTCGACCGACCACCAACGCGGCAGCAAGTGTTTGACCTTGCTGTCGCCGAACCGGTCATCGATCAACATCACCACCCCTTGATCCTGCTGAGTGCGGATCACCCTTCCTGCCGCCTGCACGACTTTCTGTACGCCGGGATACAAGTAGGTGTAGTCATAACCGGCGCCGAAAATCGCCGCCATTCGATGCTTCATCTGTTCGTTGACCGGATTGAGTTGCGCCAGCCCCAGGGTGGCAATGAATGCACCGATCAGGCGCGCGCCCGGCAGGTCGATGCCTTCACCGAACGCTCCGCCGAGCACTGCAAATCCGACGCCCTGGCTGTGCACGGTGAACTGGTCGAGAAAGGCCTGGCGTTGCCCTTCCGCCATGCCCCTGGACTGCGACCACAAAGTGATCTGCGGATGTCGCTCGGCCAGTAACTGCGCCACTTGCTGCAAATAATCGAAGCTGCTGAAAAATGCCAGGTAGTTGCCGGGGCGTTGGCTGAATTGGCGGGCGATGAGTTCGACAATCGGTTCGAGGGACGCCTGGCGATGGACGAATCGGGTCGATATCTGACTGACGATGTGCACTTTCAACTGGTCTGCATGGAACGGCGATTCGACATCAATCCACACTGTATCCGGCGGCGTACCCAGCAGGTCCGCGTAATAATGCCGAGGGCTCAGCGTCGCCGAAAACAGCACGGTGCTGCGCGCAGCCGTCAGGCGTGGGCGGATGAAACCGGCCGGCACCACGTTGCGCAGGCACAGTTGCGACAGGTTTTGTTTACGTTCGAGGTCGCGCTTGCTGATGTCGAACAGGAACTGTTCATCGAAGAGTTCGGCCACCCGGCAAAACTGCAGCATGTCGAAGTAAAAACTCTGTAGGGCGCTGTCCAGGTCTTGGGGATGATCGTTGAGATAATCGCCGATGCTCGCGCTGCATGACGACAGCGCCTGGAGAAGTTTTTCCGGTGCCTTGTCGTAGGCCTGATACGGCGCCAATTGCAGATTATGCAGGGCATTCCACTCACGATTGACCCGCTGCAACGGTTTTTTCAGGGCGTCCGGTGCGGTTTTTCGTACCCCGCTGAGGGTCGACTGATCGAGCGTGGCGCTGTACATCTGCCGGCCGCGTTCCACCAGGTTGTGCGCCTCATCCACCAACACCGCGACTTTCCAGTTATTGGCCTGAGACAAGCCGAACAGCAACGCACTGAAATCGAAATAGTAGTTGTAGTCGGCGACCACCACATCGGCCCAGCGGGCCATTTCCTGGCTCAGGTAATACGGACAGACCTCATGCGCCAATGCCACTCGGCGCAAGGCGTCCTGATTCAGCAGGCTGAGTTCGCTGGCGGCCTGGCGGGCGGCCGGCAAACGGTCGTAAAAGCCCTGGGCCAACGGGCAGGATTCACCGTGACAGGCTTTGTCCGGGTGTTCGCAGGCCTTGTCCCGGGCGATCATCTCCAGCACCCGCAGCGGCGGCGCATCGGCGCTCTCCAGGATGACTTGCGCGGCATCCAGCGCCAGTTTGCGCCCCGGCGTTTTCGCCGTCAGAAAGAACACTTTGTCCAACTGCTGCGGCGCCAGGGCCTTGAGCATCGGAAACAGCGTGCCCACGGTCTTGCCGATGCCGGTTGGCGCCTGAGCCATCAGGCAACGACCGGTGCTGACCGCCTTGAACACCGATTCCGCCAGGTGCCGTTGCCCCGGACGAAAGTCAGCATGGGGAAACGCCAATTGCTGCGCCGCGTGATTGCGTGCTTCGCGATGGGCCATCTCCTGCTCGGCCCACAGCAGGAACAGCCCGCAATGATGCTCGAAGAACGACTGCAGCTCTCCGGCGCTGAAGGCCTCGACCAGGCAGGTTTCCTTTTCGCTGACAATGTCGAAGTACACCAGCGCCAGATTGATCTGCGCCAGTTCCAGCTTCTGGCACATCAGCCATCCGTAGACCTTCGCTTGTGCCCAGTGCAATTGCCGGTGGTTGGCCGGTTGCTTGCTCAGGTCGCCGCGATAGGTTTTGACTTCTTCCAGGCAGTTTTGCGCCGGGTCGTAGCCGTCCGCCCTGCCCTTGACCTTCAAGGTTTTATACAGGCCTTCGAGGGCGACTTCGCTTTGATAACCCTCGCTTCGGCGCGAGGCGACAGTGCGGTGCCCGACGATGCCTTCCAGCGCAGTTGGCGACGGCGTGAAACGCAGATCGAGGTCGCCGACCTTGGCGGTGAATTCACACAGCGCCCGCACCGCAATGCTGTAACTCAAGCGCTCTGCTCCGCCCATTGCACGTAGCAGACGGCGATTGGCATCTGGTGTTCGTGACAGAACTCCAGCCAGCGCAATTGGTTGTCTTGCAGGCGATCGCCGGGGCCTTTGACTTCGATCATGCGGTAGGTCTTGTGCTGCGGCCAGAACTGGATCAGGTCGGGCATCCCGGCCCGGTTGGCCTTGATGTCCAGCAACAGGCGATTGAACCAGTGCTTGAGGTGTTCGGCGGGCAGGCAGTCAAGCGCCTGATCCAGCAGTTCTTCGCTCAGCGCGCCCCAGAATACAAAGGGTGACTGCACGCCCCACTTGGCGACGTAACGCTCACGGATGGTCTGGCTATAACGCCCGTCATCGAGTTCGGCGAGACAGGCCTGAAACACCTCCGCCCGACGTGCATGGAAGTCTTCGTTGAGCAGGTCCACCGGCCCGCGCTGGAACGGGTGGAAAAACGCCCCCGGCAACGGCGCAAAGATCGCCGGCCAGCACAACAGGCCGAACAGCGAGTTGATCAGACTGTTCTCGACGTAATGCACCGGCGCCGAATCCTCCGCCAGGTGCGCCTGAACATGAAATTCGACCGACAGCGCCGGATCGGTCCTGGGCAAGTGCAGGTCCAGGCGCAGCATTTCCCGGGGCGATGGCCGCTTCATTGCCGGGCCGCCCAGTTTGCGCCGCAACCTGGGCAACACACGCAGCACATGCTGATGCTCGGTGGCGCTTTCCGGCGATTGCTCCGCGTGCGTGGCCAGATGCAGGGCCAACTGATATTCACCACAGCGTTCGAGCACACGGATAAGACGCACCCGAGCGCCGGGGTAGGCGCAATCGCGATAAATCGACAGCGCCGTGGAGAAATCCGTCATGCGTTCACAATGCTGACCAATCTGGAACAGCAACTTGCCCCGGCGTCGTTGCAGCCAAGGGTTGTCGAGTTGCACCTCGTTGATCTGCTCGACAATGTCCGCCACCTCTTCACCGGCCTCGAAACGTTGCTGGCAGTGGTGCAGAAACAGGCAGGCGTCCACGTCTTCACGGCTGCGCAAGCCCCGGGATTCGGCGCAGAATTCGACTTTCTCGTAGGTAAAGATGCCGAGATCGGCCAGCACGAACTCTGACCAGTCCTGATAAAGGTTGCCGAAGAACATCAGCCGCAAGCGGTCGCACAGGTCCATGATGGTCAGCGTGAACAGCCGGTCGTTCAGTTGCGGGCACCATTGCGCGAAGCTCTGCGACTCGCAGAACTGCTCGCTCAGGGTCGCCAGCCATTCGGTCTTCTTGCCTTTGGGTTGATCGATGGCGGCACCGAAGCAGTGAAGAATCTCGGCCTTGAGCAGAACGTCGAACAGTTCCTCGATCTGTAGCGGCGATTGCGCAGAGATCCAGCCTGCCGCCAGCAATGGCTCGGCAGCACTGGCAATGTCGCCAATCTCGACGTAACTCAATTTGCCGGCCCTGAAATGCAGGCCCTTGCGCATCACCATCCTGACCAGCAGCGCCCGGGACTCGCGGGGTTGCCGACGAAAATCGCGGATGAAGGCTTGCTCCTCGACGCTCAGCACGTCGGCATAACGATGCTCAAGCCAATCAAGCACTTGCATGAAGTTGTTCAAGTAATAGAACGGGTCGTCGAGAGGATTTTCAGTCACAGGAAAAAAGGGCCATGGCGAGCGAGTACTGGTTATGCGTACAGATACCAGTTACAGCGCGTTCGGTGCAAACGGAAAAGGATAAGCGGCGGCGCTATTTGGCTATTTTCAGGGGGCCATCGAACTTTCTGCCGTTCCACGGCACCAACCGGCATAGCGGCTTTTTTCACGCATTTGAGAGGTGGGTATGAATATCAAGACTCTGGGTTTGCCTTTGGCAGCGGCAGCCTTCCTGGCACTGGCCGGTTGCTCCACGCCAACGGTGGTGACGCTGCAGAACGGCACCCAGTATTTGACCGAAGACATGCCGAAAACCAAGACCAAGGACGGGTTTTACGAGTTTGAGGATATTTCCGGCGCGAAGGTGAAGGTCAATGCCAAAGATGTGGCCACGGTCCGCGAGGAAGACTGAGAACCGCATTATCGTTCTTCGTGGGCAAGCCTCGCTCCTACAGGGTTGTGCGATGTGAGGCTGGCCCGCGAAGAGGCCGAAAATCTACGGCATCCACGGCGTACTGTTATCGCAGGAGATGAACTTCCCTCCCCGCCTCCTCAGTTCTTCATGAATCTTCTGGCAGCGCTCGTAATCCTGCTGCATCGCGTGGTCGATGCTGATGTTGCCTGTCATCTCCGGCTGCTTTTCCCCCGAGCGAAATGTCACAAAAGGCTCTTCCGGCTGGAGCTGGAAACGGCTTTTTTCTACCAGCGGGGCGGCGGGTTCCGACGGTGCCGGTGTGGGCAGTTGATCTGGCGTCATGCCATAGCGGCTCAAAATCGAGCTATGAGGCAACTCCGCAGCGGCACTTCCTGATAACAGGGCCAGCGCCAGACCGATGAGGTGCTTCTTGCTGTTACTCACGTTGCGTAATCTCCTGATCCAGTACTCAATCCTGTTGTTGCAAGGTATTGGAGTCCGCAGGTGACTGTCGGGTCACGTGCTCAGGCAGGTTTACCGCGTTATTGTTCTTCGCGGTCAAGCCTCGCTCCTACAGGGTTGTGCGATTCCTTGTAGGAGCGAGGCTTGACCGCGAAGAGGCCCTTACCGGCGCCACATCACCCTCAGGCGATGACGATCCCGGCGCCAGACAAACTGTCCAGCCCAACCCCCACCAACGTCACCGAATCCCCGCCAAACGTCAGCACCGTATCCTGCCCCACCGTCGTGGCATGAGCCCGATAGTCATCATTCGGCGCGACCCCCTGAACCCCGAGGAATACCAGCTTGTCGTTTGCCTGATACCCCACCACCCGGTCCTGACCAAACGCACCGCTGAACAGGAACGTATCAATCCCGCCCCCCGATTCCATCAGGTCATTCCCCGCCCCGCCCACAAACACATCGTTGCCCTGGCCGCCGATCAAATGATCGTTGCCGTCCAGACCGAACAACCAATCGCCCGTCGTATGCGCCTTGAGCGTATCGGCCCCCGTGCCGCCCTTCACCGATGACGCGTATGACGTCAGGTTGTTGCCGACGGCAAGTCCATTGGCCGTCACGCTGTGCGTCACATCATCCTTGAACAGCCCCCACAAGAACCCCGGTTCCTTGGTGACAATACTGCCGATGTCCCGGGTGATGCTGATACCGCCATTGGCATCACGAACATAGAGGGTGCCGGCGTCGTCATTGGCAAAACCGACATTCTTCACCGACTGCTGCAAGTCCAGCACGTTGTTGCCATTGCCTCCCAGCAGGATGTTGTAGCCGCCGCCGTCACGGAAGGTGTCGTTACCGTCACGCCCCTCCAGGTAGTCGTTACCCTTGCCACCCTGAATCAGGTCGTTGCCGTCGCTGCCGATGATGAAGGTACTGCCCTTGTGGGTCTCGGCGTTGCGATTGAGGTCCTGAACCCAGGTATTGGCGCGTGCCGGGTCCGAGAGATTGGCGACGACGATCGTCGAGTCCTTGCTGGTGAGGTCGTAGAACTTCGATTCGATCACCCGGTTCATGCCGTCGCCATAGGCGGTCGGCAAGTGCGAGATCCAGGTCGGGATGTTGAGGATGGAGAACGGCAGCACATTCCATGCGGTCGAGGCGTAGTGATCGTTGAAGCTGACGATGTTATCGGTCACCGAGGCCTTGGCGGCATCGTGCACACCCACCGACGACAGGTTGAAGGATGAACCGTCGAGGGCCCGAAACACCGGGTCGTTTTCATAGCCGACATTGAGCACTTTGTCGGTGCTGCTCTGGGTCGGGGACGCGTAGGCGATGTAGTTGGAATCCTGGTAGAACCCGGACCACTTCTCCGCGCTCAAGTCCGCCAGGCTGTTGACCGCCAGCCCGCCGAGGCTGTGGCCGCTGACCAGCACGTTTTTTCCCGACAGGCCATTGGCCTGGGCAAACGCCATGACGTCGCCGAGCAGATTGCCGAAGGCTTCGCCCACATAGTTTTTCGCATAATCCTTGGGACCTAGCGCCGCCAGCAGATCGTTGATCACGTCGCCGATGGAATCGCCGATCAAGATTTCCCGCGGGCCGCTGGTGCCGCGAAAGGCGATGCCGATTTCGCTGAGATGGCCTTGAGCATCGTACTTGCCGAGGATTTCGACCTGCGCGCTGGTGTACCCGGCCTTCTCGCCGAAGAACGTTCCGCGAGCGTCGACCTTGCCGTCATAACCCAGTTGCGAGGCCGTGATGGGCGTCCAGCCGGCTTTTTGCACGGCCTCCAGGGCGGCTTTTTCCGAATCGGGGTTCCAGGGAATGCCGGGGATCACGCCTTGAGAATCGGTGCCGCCCAGCAGCGCGGTAACCAAAGTCGCCGGCAAGCCCAGGCCGAAGCCGTTGTGCTGGTAGCCGGTGGCAAAGCCATTGTCGAGGTTGTGATAGGAATACAGCGTGATCGCCATCGCGTCGGTGAATAACGCTTTGGAATCGGCTGTGCCGAAGTTTTTGTAGTCATACACACCCATTGGTATTGCCTCTCTTTTGTTGGAATTGTCAGAGATAGCTCACAACCAGGACGCCTCATTCACGAGGCGCCCCAGAGCATTTAGTGCATGCAGCCTTTACGCAAACGTGATGCCTGACGCCGACAGGCTGTCCAGTCCTACTCCCACCAGGGTGACGGCAAAATCGCCCACTTTCAGCACCGTGTCATGGCCCGACTGCGAAGCGTGTTGCTTGTAGTCATAACCCTGCCCCGCGCCCTGAACGCCGAGGAACACCAGCTTGTCGTTGCCCTGATAGCCATTGATCGCGTCGAAACCGAAGGCGCCGCTGAACAGGAAAGTGTTGTGGCCTCCCGAGGCCTGCATCAGGTCGTTGCCCGCGCCACCGACGAAGGTCACCTGGCTTTTGTCGCTGCGCAGCAGGTCGTCGCCGGCATGACCGAACAACCAATCGCCGTCGACGCTGGCCGCCAGTGTGTTGCCATAGGCGTCACCGTTGAGCGAGTGGTTGTAGTGGGTCAATTCACTGCCGTTGAGCAAGCCATTGGCAGTGACGCTGTAAGTCACCTCCTTGCTGCCCCACCATGAACCCGACTCCTTGCTCACCAGCGAACCGATGTCGCGGGTCATGCTGATGCCACCATAGGCGTCGCGCACGTACAGGGTGCCGTCGCCGTCGTTGGCAAAACTGAAGTTCTGCAACGGCTTCTGCAATTCGAAGGTGTTGCTGCCCTTGCCGCCCAGCAGAAGGTTGTAGCCGCCGTCGTCGCGCAAGCGATCGTTACCGTCGCGGCCTTCGATGAAGTCATTGCCGGCACCGCCCTTGAGCAGATCGTCGCTGTCGGTGCCAATGATGAAGGTGCTGCCGGTGTGGGGTTCGCCGCTGCGTCCGAGGTCCTCGACCCAGGTGGTGCCCCGGGACGACTCCGCCAGGTTCGAGACGATCAGCGTTGAGTCCTTGTCGGTGAGGTCGTAGAACCGAGAGTCGATCACCCGGTTCAAACCGTCGGCATAGCCCAACGAGCCATGCGCTGACCAGTTCAGCGGATTGAGGATGCTGAACGGCACCAGGTTCTGCGCGGTGGACGCGTACTGGTCGTTGAAGTTGACGATGTTGTTGGTCGCCGAATCCTGATGACCGTCGTGCTTGCCCAAGGACCCACTGCTGAACGTGGTGCCGTCGAGCACCCGGAACACCGGGTCGTTCTCGTAGCCGATGTTCAACACGTTGTTGCCGGTAGCGCTCTGGGTCGGTGAGGCGAACGCGATGTAATTGGCGTCCTTGTAGAAGCCGCCCCAGTTGTTGCCGCTCAATTCGGCGAGGCTGTTGACCCCCAACCCGCCGAGGCTATGGCCGCTGACCATGACATCCCTGGCGCTAAGGCCATGGGCGATGGAAAACGCGGCAACGTCCTTGAGCAAGTTGTCAAAGGCGTTTTTCGCGTAATTCGTCGCGTAATCCACCGGGCCGACGGCGGCCAGCAGGTTGTTCTTCATGTCGCCGAAGGTGTCGCTGTACCCCAGGCCTCCGGTGCCCCGGAAGGCAATGCCGATACCGATCAGCTTGCCCGCCGTGTCGTACTTGCCGAGCACTTCGGCTTCGGCGCTGGTGAAGCCGTCCTTCTCACCATAGAAAGTGCCCTGAGCACCGACCTTGCCTTGATAACCCAGTTGCTTGGCGCCAATCGGCGCCCACGCGGTGGCCGGCAGTGGCTGACCGGTTGGCGTGTACGCATACAGCGTCAGGGCGATGGCGTCGCTGTACAGCGCCTTGCCGTCAGCATTTTTGTAATCAAACAGTCCCATGTTGTTTGCTTCCTTTGCGTTAAATCAGAACTGCCAGTCGAGTGTCAGACCTACACCGTGGTCTTTCTCGTTGGAGCCCAGCAGTCCGTTGTAATCCAGGCTTACACGCACATCCTTGGCCACCGCCAGACCGGCGCGCGCACCAATGACGGCGGCGTTACGATCCAGAGACACGCTCTGCACGCTGAACCCGGTGTTGCCGTTGGCGAAGGCCAGGTGGTCTTCGGAACGGGTGTTGCTCAGGTTGTGCTGCCAGCCCAGGGTGCCGGACAGTTCCAGTTGCTGTTTGTCCGACAGGGCAATGGCTTTGCTCGCCCGCACACCGAGGGTCGAGAGCACGGCGTCGCGGTTGTCTTCGCCCCCCTTGAGCGCGGCGGCATCGCCTTTCTCGGTGAAGCTGTCGCGGTTGAGGTGCACGTAAGCCAGGTTGGCAAACGGTTCCAGGGCCAGCGGTTGCAGGTCCAGGCGATACGCGGCTTCGGTAAACAGCTGGGCGGTGGTCGCATCGCGTTTGGATTTCTGTTTGCCGCTGACGTCACCGAATTGCAGGTCACGTTTCACATCGATGCGATGCCAGCTATAAGCGCCGCCGACACTCAAGCGCAGTGCATCGATTTCATGGCCCAGGTAGGCGCCCAAGTGGTAGCTGTCGACCGAGGCCGACGAATGCGTGCCATCGCCCATGCTCAACGAGCTGTCGCTATACCCGGTGACGAAACCGAGCCGCGTATCTTCAGTGATCAGACCGTCGACACCGGCCAGCAAGCCGCCGATGGAGCTGGTGGAACTGGCGTTGTCATGCCCGCCGTCGCTCTTGCCCCAGGCGCCGAGGACTTTGACCCAGGCATTGCTGCGGTCATCGGTGGGTGCCGCGGCATCGAACAGATCACGCTCACGCAGGCGTTCGCCGACGGCATCGCGCAGGTAACGGCTGTCGTTGATCAGCAACGTGCCGATCGCCGGATGAATCTCACCGGACAGTTGCTGGAAGGCTTGTTGCGCGACGGCAGCGGTTGGCGACAGCAACAGGGTTTCATAGAGCGGATTGCCCGCGCCCAGTTGCTCGGCAGCGGCAGCGACGGCACGTTGGTTCGGGGTCTGGCCGACGCTGGCGAAGGACGCGGCGTTGCGCTCTACCGCCAGTTGGATGCCAGTTGCCGAGTAGTCGAGCGCGCCGCCGATGAACAGGTAGTTCGGCAGGACTGCGCCAAACCGCCCTTCGATGCCGCCAGCTGCTTGCAGGATGTTGTATTGATTGCCAAGCAGCGATTGCACGTCGCTGGTGGTCAGCAAGGTCGGGCTGTTTTCCAGGGACAGGCTGACAGTCGCGCCTTCGATCACTGCTTTACCGCCCGCGATGATCTGGTCGCTGCTGGTCGGCGACAATTCCACGGCGTAGGTCGAGCCCGGCTCGAACGTCACGTCACCCGCGACCTGCAAGGTGCCGATGGAATTGCCGGGGGCCACGGTGCCGCCGCTTTTCGCGGTCAATGCGCCGATGCGGCCGTTACCGCCGAGGATCCCGCTGTCGTTGACGGTGACCGCCGAGAGCAGCGAACCGTTGATCGCCAATCGCCCCTGATTGACCAGCGTCGGGCCGGCGTAAGTGTTGGCGCCGGTCAGCACCAGCGTGCCGATGCCCTGCTTGGTCAGGCCGCCGTGGCCGGAAATGTCGTTGCGCCAGACGTCCCGGCCACACTGCACGTCATTACAGACGCGCTCGGTCGGTTTGCCCGCATCGATAATCGCGCCGATGCCGGGCAAGTCCGCGACAAACTGGCTGGAGCCGTAGGCGCCCTGGATGCGGAACTCCTCGGGTATGTCTTGCTCGGTGACCAACATCGCCGGGCCATCGATGCCTTTGCGCAGGTTGATCATGCCCCAGCCATACAGCGCGTCGACACCCGGTGCGCCCATGTCGGTGGCCGTGGTGCGCAGCACGCTGGCAACCTGGGCGCCAGTCATGTACGGGAAGCGTTCCATCAGCACCGCCACCGCGCCCGCAACGTGCGGCGCCGCCATGGAGGTGCCGTTTTTGTTGGCGTAGCCGATGGTCATGTTATCGGCATTGGTGCCGCCGATGACTGCGCTGAAGATCTTGCTGCCCGGTGCCGACACGCAGAAACTCGCGGTGTAGCCGCAACGCGACGAGAAGATGCTGATGTTGTAGAGGTCCGGGCTGTTGAGGTCCGGGTTCTTCTGCAAGGCCGCGACGGTCATCCAGTTCGGTGCGATTTCGGGGACGAAATAACCGAGGCCGGCAATGGCATCCGGGTTGTTGAGGTTGTAGTCGTTGCCGGCGGCGAAGATCGTCACGATGCCGCTGCGAGCGGCCGCGATCGCACCGTCATAGGCACCGCCCTGGCGCGTGCCGAGGATGGGTTGGATCTGATTGAATTGCAGTTGCGCGTCCTGCACGGTGAAGTGCGGATACGCCGGGTCGCGGCCGCCCAGGTCGAAGCGATCGGTGATGCCGATGCCCCAACTGTTGTTGATGATCCGCGCCCCGCTGGCGATCAATGCATCCCAACCGGCCTTGTACACCGCGCCGTCGTTGCCGAGGATGATCCCGTCTTCGGGGCCCGGGTCGCCGTTGTCGGCACTGATGATTTGCGCGTTGTACGCCACGCCGTGCATTGGATTGCCGTCACGGCTGCCCGCGGCGATCCCGCCGACGTGAGTGCCGTGGGAGCCGAGCTTGCCGTCGTAGCCGACCGAGGGTGAACCGTCATACACAAACGCATCGCCGGCTTTGACCGGGATGTATGGGTCGGTGTATTCGCGGATGCCGCGGGTGACCAGCGTGACGACCTTGTTGGCACCGGAAAACTCCGGATGCTGGGCGTAAACCGGTTGATCGAAGATCCCCAGTTTCACGCCTTTGCCGCTGTAACCGGCGGCGTAGGCATCCTGGGCATTGATGGCGCCCAGGCCCCAGTCAGCGTTGAACTCCGCGCTGCGCCAACTGTTGGGATCGCCTGCTTTGCCGCTTTCCACGTAGGGCACCGCTTGTGCGGTGCCTACTGAAGCCAGCGCACAAAGCAGGGCTCGGTTGAGTGCTTTCAAGGCGAATAAGTTGTTGTTCTTAACTTTCATACAGCGACCATCCTTAGTTGTCTTGCCAAAATCCCTGTAGCGAGGGGGCTTGTCGGAACGCCGCATCGTCCCGTTCGGCTGCGCAGCAGTCGCGAGCCCGGCTGATGCGTTTTGTCTGCCAAATCACCGCTGCCTGTTTTGGGGCGGCTTCGCCACCCAGCGGGAGCAAGCTCCCTCGCCACATTTAATGTTTGCCACGTTTTTTGTTCGTGTTTTTAAAACTGCCAATTGAGGCTCAGCCCTACGCCATGGCTCTTCTCGCGGCTGGCCAGTTGGCCGGTGTAATCGAGGTTCACGCGAATATCCCGGCTCAGGGCCAGGCTGGCATGCGCGCCTACCAGTGCCGCGTCACGCACCATTGGCGCCCCTTCCACCGAGAACGCCGTGCTGCCGCTGGCAAATGCCAGATGTTCTTCAGCATCGGTATTACTCAGGTTGTGCTGCCAGCCTAGACTGCCGCTCAGGTCTAGTTGCTGCTGGCCGGACAGGTTCACCGTTTTCAATGCGCGCACGCCCAGGGTGCTGAGCACCGCATCCCGCGTGTCGCCAGTGCTTTTCAGTGCAGCGCCATCACCTTTCTCGGTGAAACCCTCGGTGTCGAGGTGCACGTAGGCCAGGTTGGCGAAGGGTTCGAGCGCGAGCGGTTGCAGATTCAGGCGATACGCCGCTTCACCGAACACTTGAGTGGTGCCGGCATCGACCTTGGCTTTCTGCTTCGCGCTGACGTCGCCGTATTGCAGGTCACGTTTGACGTCGGCGCGATGCCAGCTGTAGGTACCGCCGGCACTCAGGCGCCAGGCGCCCAGTTCGCGGCCGGCGTAAGCACCCAAGTGATAGCTGTCGACCTTGGCCGATGAATGCGTGCCCGAGCCCATGCTCACCGAACTGTCGCTGTAACCCGTGACCAGGCCGATCCGGGTTTGCTCGTCAATCGCGCCATCGACACCGGCAAGCAAGCCGCCGATCGAGGTGGTGTAACCGGCGGTGTCATGGCGGTCATCGGTCTTGCCCCAGGCCCCAAGCGCCTTGATCCAGCCATTGCTTTGCGCGCCTTTAGCGTCAACCAGTCGCTCACCGATTGCATCGCGCAGGTATCGACTGTCGTTGATCAACACCGAACCCAACGCCGGGTAGATTTCCCCCGACAACTGCTGGAACGCCTGCTGTGCAGACGTCGCGGTGGGCGACAGCAACAGGCTTTCGTACACCGCATTCCCCGCCCCAAGCCCTTCCAAGGCGGAAGCGACGGCGCGTTGGTTCGGCGTCTGACCGACGCTGGCGAACGTCGTGTCGTTTCGCTCCACGCTCAGTTGAATACCGGTGGCGGCGTAATCGAGGCTGCCGCCGATGAACAGATAGTTGGGCAACACCGCACCGAACTGACCTTGAATGCCGCCGGCCGCTTGCAGGATGTTGTATTGCTGACCGAGCAGGCTTTGCACTTGTTGAGTGCTGAGCAAGGTCGGGCTGTTTTCCAGTGACAGGCTGACCGTCGCACCGCTGACCGTGGCCGTGCCGCTCGCAACGATCCGGTCGCTGTCGGTCGGAGACAGCTCCACCGCGTAAGTCGAGCCGGGTGCAAACGTGACGTCGCCGGCGACCTGCAAGGTGCCAATGGAGTTGCCCGGCGCGACGGTAGCGCCGCGATTGGCCGTCAGATCCCCGACTCGTCCTGAACCGCCCAGCGTGCCCCCGTCATTGACGGTCACACTGGATGCCAACGAACCGTTGACCGACAGCAGGCCGCCATTGACCGTGGTTGGCCCGCGATAGCTATTGTCACCAGTCAGCATCAAGCGTCCGGCTCCTGACTTGATCAGGCTGCCTTCGTAGACCCGAGTGGTGGCGGCAAGATCGCGGGCCATGCCGACGGCGTAATCCGTCTGATCCTGCTGACTGGCACCGGCCGGTATGCCATTCTCCCAGCCCTTGGTCCTCAACGTCTGTTGCCAGGCACTGCGTTCGGCCGCGTCTTCACTCTGGCGCTGGATCAGCGCGTTGTCCGAGATGTCGTTGCTCCAGACATCGCTCTGCCCTGCCCCCAGATTGGCGTCGAAGCGCCCGAGCAATTGCCCCGGCCCGCGCATCGCCCGTTCGAGGTTGGCCACGCCCCAGCCGACGCGGGTATTGGGCGCCTGGGTGACGGAACCGTCGAGTTGGGTGGCGGTGGTCAACAGGGTTTCCAGCGCCTGCTGGTTGGTCATGTACGGATAGCGTTCCATCACCAGCGCCAGCGCGCCGGTGGCATGCGGCGCGGACATGGACGTGCCGGACTTGATCGCATAACCGGCGTCGGGGATGGTGCTGTCGATCTTCGCGCCGGGGGTGGTGATGCACCAATACTTGGCGATTCCGCACTGGTTGTACTTTTGCTGGTTACTTTGATCCAGCCCCGACACCGCCAGCCAGTGGCCTTCCAGGTCCGGCTGGAAGTACGGCAAGGCCGAACGCACGCTGGCATTGGGGTAACCGCTGTTGCCGGCGCTGAACACATTGATCACACCGCGACGGGAAACGTCAGCCGCCGCATCGAGCCAGGTGCCTTTGTTCCAGTGCTGGGCGTAGGCGGCGTGCAGATCGTCGAGGGTGCGATAGCTGACGTCCGGTGGCTGGCTGCCCCAACTGTTATTGATCGCCCGCACACCGGCGTCGGCCAAGGCGTTATAGACCGCTTTGAAGTAGCGCGGATCCGGATTGGGGCCGAACAGAAAACTGTCGTTCTTGTTGGTATTGCCGACGTAGACCTGCGCGTTGTACGCCACACCGTGCATGCCGGTGCCATCGCGGGAGGCGCCAATGGTGCCGGCGACATGGGTGCCGTGGGAGTCGTTGTTGGCGTTGAGGGTGCCGTCGACATTGAACAGTGAACCGTCGACGTAGCTGCCGCTGGCCAGCACCGCGTGGTAACGGTCGGTGGCGAATTCGGGATGGGCTGCATCGAAGCCTGAATCGAGTTCGCCGATTTTCACACCCTTGCCGGTGATGCCAGCGGCGTAGGCCTGGTCGGCCTGCATGCGGGCCAGTCCCCAGTCCCGCTGAAATTCTACCGAGCGCCAACTGGCCGCATCGCCCAGGGTGCCGTTTTCCTGATAAAGCGCCTGGGCCGAGCCTGGCGCTACTGAAATCCAGAGCAATAACGTGCCGACCGACATCGGCTTGATCTGTACGTCCATGTCAACTTCTCGCTTTTTTGGCGTTTTTAGAATTCTGGTTGCCCACTAGGGGCTGCAATGCAACAGCTCAAATCATTGAGATCTCGGGCCTTGACCGAATGCCTCGTCCACCTTGGCCAGATCCTGCTCATTCAAGGTCCCGGCGTAGTAATGCAACTTGGTCCAGGCCATCAGGTAGTCGTACCTTGCCTGAGCCAAATCCCGGCGGGTGGTAAATAGTTGTTGTTCGGCATTCAACGCATCCAGGTTCACCCGCTCACCGCCCAGGATGCTTTGCTTGGTCGAAACCACCAGCAATTCCGCCGATTTCAGGGCTTTCTGATAAGCGCGCAACTTGTTCACCCCCGACAGGCAGGCACTGAATTGCCGACGCAGCTCGATCAGGGTTTCCCGGGTCTTGCCATCGAGTTCGTACTCGGCCTGTTCCATGGTGCGGCTGGCCTGACGGGTCGACGCCGACACCCCGCCGCCGGCGTACAACGGCACGCTGACTTCAATGCCGATGGTGTTGGTGTCGTAACGCTGGTTGTAGGTATTGCCGCTTTCCGATTCGTTCTGGCGCACCGAAGCGTAGGCACTGACTTTCGGCAGGTGTCCGGCGCGGTTGCGTTCGACTTCATACCGCGCGACTTCCACCGCCTGACGCTGGGAGGCCAGGTTCGGGTTGTTGGCCACGGCCATCTCGTGCCAGGTGTCGTAGTTGGCCGGCAGCAGGCTGAAGGTCTGGAAGTTCTGGTCCAGCGGCGCCAGATCGGTGATGTCGACGGCCGGCACGCCAATCAGCGCGCCCAGTTCGCGCAAGGACGCGTCCTGCTCGTTGCGTGCCTCGATTTCCTCGGCGGTCGCCAGTTCGTAGCGAGACTCGGCCTCAAGAATATCGGTGCGCGTGCCCTCGCCCTGGCGGAACATCTGCTCGTTCTGCTGGAACTGCTGTTCGAAGGCCTTCTTCTTCGCCAGCGCGATGTCGATCTGATCCTGGGCGAACAGCGCATTGGTGTAGTTTTCCAGCACACGAACCAGCAATTCCTGGCTCTTGCCGCGGAACGCTTCGTCGGCAAACAGCGACTGCGCCACACCTTTGCGATACCCCGCGTAGGCTTCGTAGTCGAGCAACGGCTGTTGAAGGGTCAGGTTCGAGCCGTAGCTGCCGTAGTTGCGGTCCTCGGTGAAGTCCGGCCGACCTTCATTGATTTGGGTGACCTTGGAGGTGTTGCGCCCCTTGTTGTAGGTGTAACCGAGCCTGGGCAACAACCCGGCCCGGCCTATGATGCGGTTTTCAAGGCCGGCATCGCGTTCCTTCATGGCGCCAAGGAATACCGGGTCATTGCGCAACGCTTGCTCGTAGATATCGAAAGGCCCCATGGCGGCCATCGCACCGTTGCACGTCAGCAACGCCAGGGTGGCTGCGAGCATTGAAAGCTTATTCATACAGCCGAACATCCTTATTCCTCGGTCAACGCGGAGCCTGCCCGGTCGAGCAGCGGTTTGAACAAATAGTTGAGGAGTGAACGTTCACCGGTGCGCACGAACATTTCCGCCGGCATGCCGGGCTTGATCACCAGCCCGTTGAGTTTTTCCATGGCCTGGTCGCTGACGCTGCTGCGCAGCACGTAATACGGCGCGCCGGTTTTCTCGTCGACCATCTGGTCGGCGGAAATCAGGCTGACTTCGCCGGGTACGCGCGGTGTACGGCTCTGGTTGAACGCGGTGAACAGAATGTCCACCGGCAAGTGGGTGCCGACCTTGTCGATCAGGTTGATCGGCAAGTGCCCTTCCACTTCCAGGCGGGTGCCTTGCGGCACGATCTCCAGCAAGGTGTCGCCCTGGCGGACCACCGCACCTTCGGTGTGAACCCCAAGGTTGACCGCGATGCCGTCGGCGGTGGCGATGATCTCGCTGTGTTGCAGATCAAACCCGGCGGAAGTCAGTTGCTCTTCCAGGGTCACGCTTTTGAGTTGCGCGTCGGCCAGTTGCGTGCGGACTTCTTTCTGGTATTCCTCGATGTGCTGTTGCAGCTTCAGGCGCGACTCGAGGATGCCCTGCTCGACCCGGCCGCTTTCGCCGCTGTTTTCCGCCAATTGCTGCTGCACCTGCGACAGCTGCCGCTGGAACTCCATCAAGCGATTGCGCGGAATGTAGCCGTTGTCTGCCAGGGGCTGAAGGTTACTCAGTTGTTGCTGCAAGGAGCTGGCCTGAGCCGAAAGGTCGGTACGCGCTCGGCGCATGCCGGCCAATTGCGCGCTGGCGCCTTCGATGTTGGCGCGCAGACCCGCCTGCTCGCGGGAAAACGCTTCGCGGCGGCTGCTGAACAATTGCCGCTGGCCTTCGAGGACCAGCGCCAGGCGTGGGTCGGGATCGTTGCTCAGTTCCGCGGGGAAATTCACCTGCTTGAGGTTGTCCCGCTCGCTCTGCCAACGCGCCAGGCTGGCCCAGGCCATGCGGTATTGCGCTTGCAGCGATTGCACATCGGCCGCGACCTGGGTCTGGTCGAGCTGGAACAGCGGTTGGCCCTGCTTTACCACCTGGCCTTCGCTCACCAGGATACGGCTGACCACGCCGTTGCTCATCGATTGCACGGCCTTGCGCTTGCCCGAGACCACGACTGTGCCTTGCACCGGGATTCCTTGGTCGAGCGGCGCGAGGCTGGCCCAGGTGAAGAAACTGCCAGCACCGACGATCGCCAGAATCCAGCCCATGCGGGAGAAGAAACGAGCATCACGCTCAGGGCGTTCGGCGATGTAATCGTGTTCCATCGTCGCTTCGTTTTCAGTGTTCATGCGAGCGCTGGTCATACACCCGAATTCCTTGTCGTAGGCTGATACTGGCGACTCATGTTGAGCCCGCCCGGTGCTTGCGCCGGTTTTTCACGTTGCTGTTCCTGGGCGCCGGAGAGTGCCTTGAGCACTTCCTGGCTGGGGCCAAAGGCCTGTAAACGACCGTCGTTGAGCACCAGCAACTTGTCAGCCTGAGCCAGCGCCGAGGAACGATGGGTCACCAGAATCACGCTCGTGCCCTGAGCCTTCATTTGCGCGATGGCGCCGGCCAGCGCCGCTTCGCCCACGGTGTCGAGGTTGGAATTGGGTTCATCGAGCACCACCAGGCTTGGCTTGCCGTACAGCGCGCGGGCCAACGCCACCCGTTGCTTCTGGCCGCCAGACAAGCCACTGCCGTCCTCGCCCAGCACCGTGTCGTAGCCCTGCGGCATGCGCAGGATCAGTTCATGGACGCCCGCCTGTTGCGCCGCTTCGACGACTTTTTGCGGATCCGCTTCGCGAAACCGGGCGATGTTTTCCGCGATGCTGCCGCTGAACAATTCGATGTCCTGGGGCAAGTAACCGATGTAGGGACCCAGATCGTCGCGGTTCCAGCGATGGATGTCCGCGCCATCAAGCCGCACCGTGCCGCCAAGGGTTGGCCAGACGCCAACCAGCACCCGGGCCAGGGTCGACTTGCCGGAGCCGGAGGCGCCGAGTACGCCCAACACTTCGCCGGCACTCAGGCTGAAATTGACCATGTGCAGGGTCGCCGCGCGTTGCCCCGGAGGGCCGGCGCTGACTTGTTCGAAGGTGATCTGCCCCTTCGGCGCCGGCAGCGCCATGGCTTCATCACTCGGTGGAAAGGCTTGCAGCAGCGAATCAAGACGACGATAAGCGAGCTTGGCGCCGCTCCACTGTTTCCACACCGCGATCAGCTGATCGATGGGGCTCAGGACGCGGCCCATCAGAATGGAGCCGGCGATCATCATTCCGGCGGTCATATCGCCCTTGATCACCAGTAACGCGCCGAGGCCCAGGACCAGGGATTGCAGGCACAGCCGCAAGGTTTTGCTCAGGGAGCTGATGATGGCGCCGGTGTCGCTGGCCTGATTTTGCAGGCCGAGAAAACGCGAATGCACCTGGAACCAACGCTTGCGCAACACGCCGAGCATGCCCATTGCCTGGATGGTTTCGGCATTGTGCAGATGACTGGTGGCCAGTTGGCTGGACTTCTGGGAAAACCCGGCGGCTTCGCCCAAGGGCTTTTTGGTCATTGCCTCGTTCAGGCACGCGAGGCCGATGAGCACCAGCGCGCCCACGGTCGCGAACACACCGAGCCAGACGTTGAACAGGTAGATCACGAAGAGGTAGACCGGAAACCACGGCGCGTCGAAGAAGGCAAACAGCGCAGGACCGGTGACGAATTGGCGAATGTGGGTCAGATCGCCAAGGGACTGACCGGCGTTGCCCTCGCCCTTGAGCAGGTTGCGCTCGAACGCGGCCTGATACACCCGCAGGTTGAAACGGCGCTCCAGCTGGCTGCCGATGCGGATGACGATGAAGCTGCGCACGATCTCGAGCAACCCGATGAAGGCGAAAAATCCGACCACCATCAGCGACAACATGGCCAGGGTGGTTTCGTTTTGCGAAGACAGCACGCGGTCGTAGACCTGGAGCATATAAATCGACGGGACCAGCATCAGCACATTAATTAACGCGGTAAAACAACCGACGCTGATCAGGATGCTCTTATAGTCGCCCAGTGCCTTGAATAACGGTGCGGTGGCCGGGCTCATTGCCATCTTCATGGTTTCTTCCTGAGGTGTTATTCCTCGTCATGCCTGACGAAGTTTCCATTAACTGTCCGCGCAGAGGCAGATATAGGTTTGGCGCATCAGCGCTTACAAACCAATAACAACTTTTATTCTGGTTTGGTGCTTATAACGATAATGACCGTCGCTCTTTCGCCGTTGCCTTTTAATTACTGCGTCTGACGCACAAGTGTTATGACCAGCGCGGATTTCAATGTGGCTTTATAAGCACCATCACGTTGACGGCTGAGAAATAGAATCTTCGAGCCTTCGTTGCCGGTGATCGCAATGCCGTCCGGTTCCGGGAACCAACCGGTAGCGGTTTTGCCATCCAGCCAGGCGCTAAGGCAGCTGGCGCCCTCACCCAATGTCTGGGTTTGCTGAAAGTCGATGACGCACACGTTGGACGGTTTGTCTTGCAACGCCCGGGACTCTGGCGAGTCATCTTTGGCGCTGAGAGTTGCCTGCCATTTGCCGGCCAGTTCCGACGGATCCGCTAATTTCAGGCTGCTTGACATGGCTGTCTCTCCAAAAAAAATCATCAACGTCGCCAGGAGCCACGCGGTTGTAAGGTTGGTAAAGGCTTTATGAGCCATAGGTTGTTGTACTCCGGCTGCGGTCTTTGGCACAGAGGGCGGCGCATCGGCGCCACCCTCCTTATCGCGCTACATCACGCGGCGATGTCCGAGAACGCCGCCTGGCCAACGGTGCTGACCAGGAAATCAGCCACGCCATGCCCGGAGAAGTCCACCGCCAACTGGCTGTTACCGCCCGAAGAGGTCAACACGGCATCGCCTGCCGCACCGGTGAACGAATTCACGAAGTGCAGGCCCGCGCCTTTGGTGATGGCGGTCAGGTCGATCTTGTCCAGGCCACTGACAAAGTCGAGGATCTGATCAGTCGCACCCGGCTTGGAATCGCTGCTCGCTGCGAACACAAAAGTGTCCGAGCCGGTACCGCCCCACAGCTTGTCCGCACCGCCCGCGCCGAAGAGGATGTCGTTGCCGGCACCGCCCTTCAGCTCGTTGGACACGCCATTACCAATCAGCAGGTCGTTACCCGAACCGCCAATCGCGTTCTCGATGGTTGCACCCTTGGCAATGGAAACGTTGCCAACCATGCCGCCAACATCGGAGAACGAGGCCTCATTGAGGTTGATCTTCTGGTTCTGGGTAAAACCGGAGAAGTCCAGCGTGTCTTTGCCGCCCGCATCCCACACCGAGAACACGACCTTGTCCGACGACGAAGACGCGCTCAGGAAATCGCGACCGGCATTGGAGTTGAAACCGTAGGTGGTGTCACCGGTGCGGGTGGTGGTGTTGGCACCGTAGAGCTTCTGGATGGCGGCAATATCGTCCAGCAACGGACCGGACGCATAGGCTTCGACGCCGGCCTTGCTGAAGTTCTGATCGGTATTGCTTTCACTCCAGTAGCTCATGAGGCTGTAGCCGCGGGTGTCTTCCGCGTAGGTCGCGTCGTTGTAAGTCGGCGCGCCTTCACCGGCGTTGTAGTCGCCGGGGTGGGCCAGGCCTAGGGAGTGACCGATTTCGTGGGTCAGAGTTTGACGACCGTAGTTGTTCAGGTCCGGCGTCTTGTTGGGCGTGTAGCTGCTGTTGGTCAGGTACCAGGAAGTACCGTCATAACCGGCGCCGGTGCCAGGCAGGTAGGCGAATGCCGCTGCGCCGTCCTGGCCGCTGCTGTAATTGCCGAAGGTCATGTGACCGTCGCCGCCTGTGGCTTTCTCGGTGAAAGTGACTTTGGCCACATCGGCCCAGGATTGCATGGCGAGCACGGCCTGGGCTTTCTGCTGGGCGCTGAACTGACTGAAACCGGAAATCCCGTGCTTGTTCATGGTGCTCGACGACGCCGAGGTCAGGAACGTGTAGGTCAGTTCGATTTTGCCGCTGCCGTCCTTGTCCTGATAGGCAGCGCCGTCACGCAGCAATTGCGTCGCTGCCTCGTCGACGGAGTAGGAAGGTTTGCCATTGACCGTGAGATTGCCACCCCGGTCATACTGATGGCTGAAGCTGTCGATCTGGTTGTACGCAGAACTGGGCGCAGCCAATGCTTGCAATGGCGAAAAGGCCTGTTCGGCAAGATCAATAGCGTTGTTTTTAACTTTCGACATAAACACACTTCCTTGTTTAGCAATGGAACAGTTTTTGTCAGATAGCGACAATCTCTGGCGAGATCGTCCTATCACTCGCCCAATGAAGGCGAAAGAAAACTGACACAATTCGAAATCGAACGTCTACATTTTTTTTGACGTCAAATTGTTCAGCCCCGGCAAGTACCCGGAAACAATGCCTGCGCTGTCGAAATATAGTTTTTAGTTGAGGGTTTCGGACTAATTGTCTGACAATTGCGTATTTAAATATTAAATAGAGGTAAGTTGTTTTTTGTCGAAAGCGTCTCACTTTTCCGTGACTTTTAATATGAGTGCCAGTGCAATGCCACCAGCCAAATAAAACGCCCGATGAGGGGTAGCCAGCCGCGATGACTTCCAGATGAACAGGAGTCGATGGTGAACACGTTGCGTGTTCACCATCGCATTTACCCACCGCCATCACTGCTTTCTAAACCTCATCAACAACGGACAAGACCGTTTCTCGACTGTCCAGAATCCCCAGTTGCTGGAGGATGTCATTGATGCCCCCCCATAGGCCGAGATCCTCAGGTGTCGGGGCTTCGACCAAGATACGACGCAAGCTCAGGTTGACCTTCAACCTGCCATAGGCGATTTCATCGGACTGGGCGCCTTTATCGATGATTCGCTTGGCAGCGAGGTTAATCTCTCCTTCAACGTAAGCTTGCAAAGCTGATTTGTTCATTGCGATTCTCCTTTGCAGACGTCATGTCTGTGCCGGAAACGCTACAAAGGATTTTGCCAGCCATCTACTGTCAGAATTTACAGGTCCAGACGGTCAATGCCGCGATTGGGTTATGCCCTCAACTCTCCGTCCGAATCTTGTTCCACACCCTCGTCCGAATCCGGTCGATATTCAGCGGCATCGCCTCCAGGGCGAACAGCTTGCCCATCATTTCCGGGCTCGGATAAACCTTGGTGTCATTCTTGATGGCCGGGTCAATCAGGCTGTCGGCCTGCTGGTTGCCGTTGGCGTAGTGAACATAGTTACTGATGCTGGCCATGACGTCCGGGCGCAGCAGGTAGTTCATGAACGCGTAGCCGGCCTTTTCGTCCGGGGCGTCGGCGGGCATGGCGACCATGTCGAACCAGATCGCGGCGCCTTCCTTGGGAATGGCGTAGCCGATGTCGATACCGTTCTTGGCTTCTTTGGCACGGTTCTCGGCTTGCAGGATGTCGCCGGAGAAACCGACCGCTACACAGATGTCACCGTTGGCCAGGTCGCTGGTGTATTTGGATGAGTGGAAATAGCTGACGTAGGGCCGGACTTTCATCAGCAGCGCTTCAGCTTTTTTGTAGTCTTCCGGGTTCTTGCTGTGGTGCGGCAGCCCGAGGTAATTCAGCGCGGCCGGCAGCAGTTCGGGGCCGTTGTCGAGGATGGCGACGCCGCACTTTTGCAGCTTGGCCATGTTCTCGGGCTTGAAGATCAGGTCCCAGGAGTCCACTGGCGCGTTGTCGCCCAGCACGGCCTTGACCTTGGCGATGTTGTAGCCGATACCGGTGCTGCCCCACAGGTATGGGAAACCGTGTTCGTTACCCGGGTCGTTGGTCTGCAATGCCGTGAGCAATACCGGGTTGAGGTTCTTCCAGTTCGGCAGCTGGTTCTTGTCGAGCTTCTTCAGCGCCCCGCCCTGAATCTGCCGTGCCATAAAGTGGTTGGACGGGAATACCACGTCGTACCCGGATTTTCCGGTCATCAGCTTGCCGTCCAGGGTTTCGTTGCTGTCGTAGACGTCGTAGCTGAAGGCGATGCCGGTTTCTTTCTGGAAGTTTTTGGTGGTATCCGGCGCGATGTAGTCCGACCAGTTATAGATCTTGACGGTCTCGGCGGCATGGCTGAGGGACGCGACAAGCGCAAGGGGTGCCAGGGTCAGTGTCTTTCGGATCATGAGTCGATTCCTGTATGGGTTGTTTTTGGCAGGCAATCAAAGGATCAAAAATCAAAAATCAAAACGTAGGTCTTGCGCACGGTTTCCTGGATATCCCAGATGCCGAGGCTGTTGGCCGGCAACATCAGTGCGTCGCCGGCTTCGATGTAGAGGATTTCACCGTCGTCCGGGGTGAAGGTGCAGCGGCCCTGGATGAAGTGACAGAATTCCTGGGCAACGATCTGCCGACGCCAGCGGCCGGGCGTGCACTCCCAGACGCCGGTTTCGACGCCGTCGTCGCGTTCGACGCTGGTGGTCGAAGCCACCGCCACCGGCGCTCCCAACGGCACGGCGACGGGGTTCGACTCCTCCAGTTCCAGTGTTGCGGTGTTCTTGAATTGGGTGATGCCCATGGGAGTACCTGTCGATTGAGCCTATAGATGTAGAACGCGGTGTTTACTGCATGAAACCTTCCATGAACCCCGCCACCTTGCTCGCCAGTTTCCGGCGCCAAGGGGCTTTCGCCGGGTTGGCCAGGGTCTGGTCTTCGTGGACGAAGCTGCGGATGATTGCGTTGTAACCCAGCCAGCGGCAGGGTTCGGGTTCCCAGGCCCGGAGCGTGTCCAGACCGCCTTGAGGCATGACCCAAGGCTGGTGAACCAGTTCGGTATCGCGCTCAAGAATCAGATCCGCCAGGGTTCGGCCGCCCAGGTTGCTGGCGCCGACGCCCTCGCCGCCATAACCGCCGGACAAGGCAATGCCGCTGGCCTGATCGCAGAGCATGTGCGGCTTGAAGTGCCGGGACATGCCCAGGTTGCCGCCCCATGCGTGGGTAATCTGCACGTTCTTGAGTTGCGGGAAGAGTTCGCTGAACAGGTAGCGCCGCAACTCCACTTCGCTGGTGGTCAGGTCAAAGTCATGGCGCAATTTTCCGGCAAACTGGTAGCCGCCCCGGGCGCCGAACACCAGGCGGTTGTCGGCCGTACGCTGGCCGTAGGTGACCTGTCGACTGCTTTCGCTGAACGCCTGGCCGCGGCTCAGGCCGATTTCGTCCCAGGTCGCGACAGACAATGGTTCGGTGGCGACAATCAGGCTTTGTACCGGTAACTGATAACGGCCGAGGGGTGGCAACGTGACCGAATAACCTTCTACCGCCGGCACGATCCAGCGGCTGCGGACCTGAGCCTTTGCCGTGCGCAAACTCCCCGACTGCCACTGCGTGACCGCGCTGTTTTCGTAGATTTTGACACCCATGCGCTCGACCGTTTCTGCCAGGCCGCGCACCAACTTTGCCGGGTGAATGGTCGCAACGTGCGGTGCATAGATACCGCCATAAGGCTTCGCCACTCTGATCTGTTGCGTCAGTTGCTCCGGGCTGAGCCAGCGGTAATCGCTTTCGGTCAGGCCTTGGCGGTAAAGCTTGTCCAGATAGTCGCGCAGGCTGGTTTCCTGCTCGGGATAACGCGCGGCACAGTACAGCACCCCGCCTTTGCGATAATCGCAGTCGATGCCCTCCCGTTCGATGACAATCTCGACTTCATCAGGAATGCTGTGCAGCAGATCGAAAGAGGCGCGACGTTGGTCTGGCGGCAAACCCGCCAACAGACGGTCCTCGCCCAGCAAGTTACCCATCAGCCAGCCGCCGTTGCGGCCCGACGCGCCAAAACCGGCGGTTTGCGCTTCGACGATGGCAATGTCCAGGCCTGGCGCCAGGCGCTTGAGGTAATACGCGGTCCAGAGCCCGGTGTAGCCCGCACCGATGATGGCCACGTCGACGTCCAGGTCATGTTCCAGCGCAGGACGCGCCAGCAACGGCTCGTCGAGTTGATCCATCCACAAACTGATAGTGCGCCACGCCGACATGCCAGACTCCGCCACTCAAACTTCGATGGCGTCGATCCTAGTGCGTGACCTCAGGGGCTGTCGTGCGCGCGTGCACGCAAAGAAATTTGTTTGACGTAAGCCTTGGGCGACAGCCCTGTGTGCTGGCGAAAACAACTGTAGAACGCCGACAAGGAGTTGAAGCCGGCGGCAAACGCCAGCTCATCAATGCGCAGCGATGGCATGGCGGCGTCCAGCGCCGCGAGTAAATGCTGCAGCCGCGCCTGGTTGACATAGCGATAGAAGCTCTGGCCCAACACTTGATTCAGCAGATAGGAAATCTGATTGCGGCTGTAACCGCACTCCTGCGCCACCCGTTGCAGATCGAGCTCGGGATCCAGATAAGGCTGCTGGCGCTGGAAATACTGTTGCAGGTCCTCAGCCATGAAACTCAGCTGGCGCGGTGAAAGCCCAAGTCGGCTGGCGGCCGGGCGCGAATTCGTAGCGGTGTTGCGTTGGGGTTGTTCGCGCACCAGTGACGCGTATTCGTTGACTCGCCAGATCAACCCGTCGCGCACCGTGATCGCTTCACTGGAACGGAACGACACCAGCCCTTCGCCGCCGCGCAAGGTCATCTGGTACTGGATGAACGCAGTGTTGCCGTCCAGCCGTATGCGATCGGAATGCTCCAGCGCTTCGTCCGGGTTACGCGGCATGCTGCCGCGCACGTACTCACGCAACTCATCCAGGCCCATGACCCGGTTCTGGAAAAAGTCGTTGTACTGAATATCCGGGTGATAAAGCGCCATCACACCGTCCAGATCCCGGTGTTTCCAGCACAGGTGGTAGCGCATGACCGTCTCGCCCGTGGCCTGGGTTTGCAGGGGGCCATCATCATCGGCGTGCATAAGGGACTCGACGAAAAAAGCCGAGCTTGCCGAAGTTCGGCCGCGGCTTCAATGACCACGCCTGATCGCCGGTAACGCCGAGCAAGGCCCGGCACGTGATCCATATCAAAAAAACGGTAGCAATCGCCAAACGGACTGAAAAAAATCACATGGTTTTCACATCCGGGTGCTACTTTTAAAGGCAGTCACCGGTTGAGCCATTGAAGGCTCTTCCCTCCTAACATGAGCTAAAGGAAGCGCTCGATGAAGAAGGCGGGCAACACATGAATAAAGGGTCTTTCAGCAAAGTTACGTTTCCAAACGCCTGTCAGCTGATGCGCTGGCATTTCCATCCCATGGGATTCGAGGCGAGCATGGACGCGCCGGGCAGCATGATTGCCCGCCTGTTTGACCGCGCCAGTGGCGAGACCATGATCGCCATTGCAGGCATTCCATGCGCAACCGTGATGAATGCCGCGGACGTAGAACGAATAATCGAAGCCGTGGAGGACGAGCTAGAGTCTTTCATACCTCCCCAAGCCTTCAAGAGTTATGCCTGAAGGCCAAACGCCCAACAAAAAGCCCACATCATGTGGGCTTTTTTGTGGGGCTCGGGCTCAGGCCAGTTTCTGACCCTGGCGATGATCAGCAAAGAATGGCTTGTCCTTGCCAATCCGGTCAGACGCCTTGGGCATGTTCGCCGCCTGAGTATCCTGCCCGTCGACATACCAGTAGCAATGACTCACCGCCCGAGTGATGCCGACGTAAGCCAGTCGCAGGATTTCGTCTTTCTGTGCGTTGTCGTATGGCTCGTTGTCGCCCGTCTTGCCAAGGCCCGCCATGCGATAGGCCTGATTCTTGTAGGGAGAACTGGTCAGATGCTGACAATCACCCAGCAAAAACACCGCGTCAGCCTGCAAGCCCTTGGCGCTGTGATACGTCAGCTGTTTGATGCGCCGCGCTTCATACGGCAAGTTAGAATCCACATTAACTACAGACTGAATGTGTTGTTCAATCAATAACTTATCGCTGCTTTTTCGATAAAGCATCAAGATTGAATCACCTTGTCGATAATGCTGGATCAGGCGTTGAGCCATGCCTTGATCATCCCGATCCATGACGTTCACCGGCAACAGCGCCTTGGGTTCACCGCTGGCCTTGGCCTTCTTCCCGGCGATCGACGGCGCTGCGCGGACGATATGCTCGGCCGCATCAATGATGTGCTGATGACTGCGGAAATTGTCGCTGAGCATCACTTTGGTCGTGCTCGGTGACGGGAATTCCTTGTTGAACTCCATGAAATACGCTGGAGAACTGCCGCGCCAGCCATAAATGGACTGCCAGTCATCGCCGACGCAGAGCAAGGACGAACGTTGCGCGCCTCGCCCCACATGCATCGCCGGGCCGCGACTGCGGATCTCGGCCAGACTGGCACGGATCCACGAGACAATTTGCGGTGATACGTCCTGAAATTCGTCGATCATCAGGTGTGACAAGGGCCTTAGCAGCTCATCGCTCAGCAGCTTCAGGTTTTCCGGGGAGTGCTCGCTAAACAAGGCAAACATCCGGTTGTAGGTCATCACCGGTGGCTTTTGATCAAGCAAATGATCTTCCAGGGCGCGCCAGAACAGGCTCAGAGCTTCGAAGAAATACCGGTCCGGGTCATCCTTGGCGAAACTCATCTGGCCTACGGCACTCGGAACATCCAGGCCCAAGTTCTCGATAAACCCGGCGGCGGCCACAAAACAATCCAGCAAGGGGGCTGATCCCAGCTCACCCTTGACCTTGTAATCGAAACCCGGACCGGCACTGGCATCCCCTGCCAGGGAAGCCAGCACGCGCTTTGATGATTCGTAACTATCCAGCCATATCAATGGTTTACGACAGAAAGCTTGAAACAGGGTGCGCTTCACCGCCCATTCCGCGCGGACAGTCAACTTGGCATTCGGGCGGCAGACCTGCGGATTTTCCCGTGGGTCAAAACCGAGTACCACCCAGGCGTCCAGCGTGGGAATGTAGCCGTGAAAATGGAAAGTCGCACCATTGATATCGAAAGCCTGCCGATTGGGCTCGATGCCTTTGATTGGCCAGGCGCCGGCACGAAACCACAGGTCCTCAATCGTGTCGCAGAGCTCCTCGTCACGTTTGGCCGCCAACTCGGTCACCGCCACGCGCTTCTGCACATCGGGGTGATCGCGCTCAAGCTCCTTGAGTTGCAAGGCATGACGGGACAATGGCTTGATCAGTTCGCGAAAACGCTCATCGCGGGTGTGCAGGCTGTGAAAACACGCATTGAGTTGCTGACGCTGCGCGTCATTGATGCGCAGGTCGAAGGGATTGCTGTCGACCTCCTCATCGCCGTTTTGCGCGCGATTGCTGAGGTTTTCGAATGCTTGCAGGCGCTCGAAGCCCGGCAGGCTGCGAACCATCGGCAGGATTCGCGAGTGGAAGGTGCGCACCAGGTCGCGCGCCTCCTTGAGGCTCAGCGCCCGGCCCCACACACCAAACAATTCGGTCAGCTTATTAATGAAGTCCTTGCGCGACTCGCGGGTGAAGGTCACCACGGTCATCGAGCTCAGCTCGAAGCCCAGGTAATGGGTCAGCAGCAGGATACGCAGGACCAGTGTCGTCGACTTGCCTGCACCCGCCCCGGCAATCACCGACGTCGAAGGCGTGTCGCTGAAAATCATTTTCCACTGGGCGGCGCTGGGCTGGGCGTGAGGTGGCAGCAGTCGGGCGACATCGGCTTTCATGCGCTTCTTAAGCTCAGTGCTGAGTGGCAGGCGCCAATCGTCGAACAAGTTGTGATCGACATTAGGTGGCCGGTGCTCGGTGGAGCGCGAATCGCGGATCAGCAGGACCTGCCGGCCTTCTTCCAACCCCTCGGCTTTGCCTTCCTTATAGCCGTAATCGACCCCGGCGCTGTGACCACTGCGAAACCCATCGGCTTGCCCGTGCAACCACGAGGCACGGTGTTGCGCGCGCAGACGGGTCAAGCCATGGCCAAAAAACCGGGCGGCGAGGCGCTTGAGCAGTGGCATCTCGGCCAGGGGACGAAGTTCGGGAGGAAGATCGGGGGTGTGTTGCGGCACGCGGGCTGACTCCAGGGTGTGAGGCTGACGAGGGCTATGGTGTCCGTATTTGCCGTTGAGTTCTAGTGAAATGCTTACAGGTCATTGGCTTATACGATGAAGTGAAGGCTGGATGAGAACGTTTCGAGGTTATTTGATATCAACTTATCCGATCATGATGAGGCATTTTTTACGCTTTTTATCGATTGGTGCCTGATAGATGATGCCCGCCATCAACCACCGGTTCTCGTTTCGTGGCTCAGGCGCTCTGCCCCATGACGAACCTTTTTCAGGAGACGATCATGCTTGAACTCAGACCTTTCAGCTCCCTGGGCGGCGCCCACCATGGCTGGTTGGATGCCCACCACCACTTTTCGTTCGCCGAGTACCACGACCCGAAACGCATGAACTGGGGCAACCTGCGGGTATGGAACGACGACGTGATTGCCTCCGGCACTGGGTTCCCTAAACACCCGCACCGGGACATGGAAATCATCACCTATGTTCGTGAAGGTGCAATTACCCACGAAGACAACCTCGGCAACAAGGGCCGCACCGAAGCGGGCGACGTTCAGGTCATGAGCGCCGGCACCGGGATCGCTCACAGTGAATACAACCTGGAAGCGAACGAAACCAGGATCTTTCAGATCTGGATCATCCCGAACGAATCCGGCCTGGCCCCCTCTTGGGGCGCCAAGCCATTCCCGAAAGGCCAGCGTGAAGGCTTCGTGACGTTAGCCAGCGGTAAGGCGGGTGACGATCAAAGCCTGCGAATCCGTGCCGATGCACGGCTGGTGGCCGCCAATCTGAAGGCCGGTGAATCCGCCGAGTATCGCCTGGACAGTGGCCGTCGCGCTTATCTGGTTCCGGCTACCGGGGTCATTGAAGTCAATGGCTTGCGTGCACAAGCTCGAGACGGTGTTGCCGTGGCGGATGAGCAGGTGTTGCGGGTGACTGCGATTGAGGACAGTGAGATCGTGTTGGTGGATCTGGCTTGATCGGGTAAATGCAGGGCAAAAAAAGGGGCGACCGTTGATGGTCGCCCCTTTTTTACATCTGAATCCTGAGTGGCCGTGCTGGCGTCTTCGCGGGCAAGCCTCGCTCCTACAGGATAGATATCGCTCACAATCATGTGATCGACTCCGCCCATACAGGAGCGAGGCTTGACCGCGAGGGGTCGCTCAATCACTTCGCAGAAATAGCGCCATCCACCAGGGTCTGAGCTTCTGCAACCAACTGCTTGAGGTGCTCGTCACTGACGAAGCTCTCAGCGTAGATCTTGTAAATATCTTCAGTCCCCGAAGGCCGTGCTGCGAACCAGCCGTTCTCGGTCATGACTTTCAAACCGCCAATGGCCTGGTCGTTACCCGGCGCGTGGCTGAGGATGCTCTGGATCGCTTCGCCCGCCAGTTGGGTCGAGGTGACCTGATCCGGTGACAGCTTGCTCAACAAGGCCTTCTGTTCAGGGTTGGCCTTGGCGTCGACGCGCACCGAGAACGGTTCGCCGAGCTCGTCAGTCAACGCACGGTAGGCCTGGCTCGGGTCGCGACCGGTACGAGCGGTCATTTCTGCCGCCAGCAATGCCGGAATCAAGCCGTCCTTGTCGGTGCTCCAGACGCCGCCGTCCTTGCGCAGGAACGAGGCCCCCGCGCTTTCTTCGCCGCCAAAGCCCAGCGAACCGTCGAACAGACCGTCAGCAAACCATTTGAATCCGACCGGCACTTCGTACAGGCGACGGCCCAGGCGCTTGGCCACACGATCGATCAAGCCGCTGCTGACCACGGTTTTGCCCACGGCAGCATCGGCGCGCCACTGTGGACGGTTCTGGAACAGGTAATCGATGGAAACGGCGAGGTAGCTGTTCGGTGCCAGCAGACCACCGGACGGGGTCACGATGCCATGGCGATCGTGATCCGGGTCGCAAGCAAACGCTACGTCAAAGCGCTCTTTCAGACCGATCAGGCCTTGCATGGCATGGCTCGACGAGGGGTCCATCCGGATTTGCCCGTCCCAGTCGACTGTCATGAAGCGGAACGTCGGGTCGACCTGTTTGTTCACCACTTCCAGGTCCAGACGGTAGTGCTCGGCAATCGCCGACCAGTAGCGCACCCCTGCTCCGCCCAGCGGATCAACACCCAGACGCAGCTTGGCATCACGGATGGCATCGAAGTCGATCACGTTGATCAGGTCGGCGACGTAGGTGTTGAGGTAATCGTGACGATGGGTCGTGCCGGCCTTCAATGCCTGCTCGTAGCTGATGCGTTTGACCCCGGCCAGCTTGTTGCCCAGCAGCTCGTTGGCCTTCGCTTCGATCCACTTGGTGATGTGGGTATCGGCCGGTCCACCGTTGGTGGGGTTGTATTTGTAGCCACCGCTTTGCGGCGGATTGTGCGATGGCGTGATGACGATACCGTCCGCCAGGCCCGAGGTACGGCCGCGGTTGTAGCAAAGAATCGCGTGGGAAATTGCCGGGGTCGGCGTGTATTCGTCACCCTCGGCGATCATCACGGTCACGCCGTTCGCGGCCAGCACTTCCAGGGCGCTGGCGCCGGCCGGGGTGGACAGCGCGTGGGTGTCGATGCCGACAAACAGCGGACCATCGATACCCTGGGCTTCGCGGTACAGGCAGATCGCCTGACTGATCGCCAGAACGTGCCATTCGTTGAAACTCAGATCGAACGAGCTGCCTCGGTGTCCGGACGTGCCGAAGGCTACGCGTTGGGTAGAGATGGCGGCATCAGGCTGGCCGGTGTAATAGGCCGTTACCAGTCGCGGGATGTCGACCAACAATTCTGCCGGTGCCGGTTTGCCCGCAAAAGGACTGAGTGTCATGCAAAACCTCTGGAATAGAGTGGTTCAGGAGTAGGAGCGCAGTTTACTGGCAGTTTGACCGCAGCGCGACGTTATCGATCCCGAGGGAAATGTTATCAATCGCCAAAGCCCACCCCTGCTCAATCGATCGATTCCAGGCGCAAGGCATCGCCCAGCAAACCCATGGCCGCCCCGAGGTCGTGGTCGCCGCCGAAGGTATGGCTCAGGCGCAAGTGTTGCGCGTGCAACCCTTGGAGGCTGAACAGCTCCCCTGGCGCAATCACCACCTGGTGCCTGAGCAGGCGCTGGAACACCCGACGCACATCGACCTGACGCAGCGATTGCACCCAAATCGTCGCACCGCCCAAGGGTTCGACAAAGTGCAAGGCATCCCCCAGACGCTCCTGTAACAGTTGGGTCATGTGCACCTTGCGGTCCTTGAGCAGCCGGCGCAATACCAACAAGTGCTGATCGATTCGTCCATTGCTGTAAAGCCGTGCGATGGCTTTCTGGCGAATCGGTGACAACCGGAATGAACGTAACAGGAAATGCCGCTGCAGTTCGACGCTCAATTGCCGCGAGAGCAGATAACCATAAGGCGCTTCCGGCCCGATGGATTTTTCGAAGGTGGAGAAAACGATCAGCCGGTCCGGGTTCAGCAGATCGCGAAACCGCAGGCCGTCGGGCTCAAATGCGAGCTCGCCATAGCAGTCGTTCTCCAACACCCAACTGCCATGACGCTCCAGCAGTTCAGCGGTTGACTGCCTGTTGCTGTGGGAAGCCACGCTGCCGCGCGGCATGTTGAGGCCGGAAGAAAGCATGACCAGCCGCACCGGCTTGGTCTCCAGCAGTTGCTTGAGCTGCTCAAGGTCCAGGCCGCCATGGGCTTGCAGGGGCAACTCGATGACCTGGACGTCAGCGTCCTGGAGCAAGCGCAGGATCATCCAGTCGCAGGGCGATTCGACGACTACCATGGCATCTTTGAGACACAGTACAGCGATCAGTATTTCCAGGACACCACGCAAATCGGCGCCAATGTAGACATTATCGGCGTGCCAGCAACGTGCCGGAGACGAGGTATAGCGTGCGGCCAGTGCGGCGCGCAGTTCCAGTTCGCCACAAGGTTGTGAAGTCGGTTGCGGCTGACGCGGATATTGACGCAGCAGTTCTCTTTCAAGCAGCAACAACGGGCTGTCCAAGGGCTGCAACAACGCCGGTTCATCCGCGCTCAACACCAGCATCCCCGGTCGCCTGGCGTTCACATAAACCGTCTCGAGCAGGTCATTGCCGCTGCTGAGCGGGTGAATGGACGACACGGGCAGCGCGTAATAGCCGGATTTGGCGACCGAATACACCCGCCCTTCCTTTTCCAGCAGCGAATAGGCGTACTGAATCGTCGAAATCGATACGCTCAAACGGTCCGCCAATTGCCTTAATGAAGGGAGGCGGACCCGCGTGTCGCTGACGGGCTCGTTGATGAGGTTAGTCAGGTAACGGTACACCGCCTGATAGGCAAAGTCGGTTTCGCGGGGTCCTTTCATGGGTGATGACCAAGCACGCCACGCGCCGCGTGGGGTGGGTGGATGAGCGCGGTAACCCCGAGCATTTTCAACGACCCGTTGACCGTTCGCCATTTGCGGCGTTGCCCGCGTCGAGGTCCAGCGCAGGCTCATCCGCATTACCGACTGCCGGGCCCGGCCCTTCGCCCCTCGCAACCGGTCCCATCCGGTAAAGCGTGCCGATCAACTTGACGGTCAACCCGCTGACGTCGACCATCCATTGCAGCACCTGCTCGGGAGCCGACTTGCCCTGCATCGCCCGGTGCAGATCAGGCAACGCCACGAGCATACCGGGATGGCATTGGCGTAGAAAACGCTCAAGCGAGGCGCCGTTATCGACGAAGGGCGCGAACAGCAAGCACACCAGTTGAGCCTCACTCAAGCCCAGGCTTTTCTGGGCCTGCGCCGCTGCCAATGCACGCTGGTCGGACATTGTCGTCGGGTTAACGAACGTTTCCATTACCTGCTCGCAATAGCGCTCGGGAAGCTGTTTGCGACGCATCATGACCAAGGCCCGCTGTACGTACTCGGCGACGCCTGCTTCATAGGTACGGCCATGAACAAAACACGCCTCCAGCCCCCGAACGTGCGCAGAAATCGTCAGGCTGACAAACTCGTTATCACTAAGCTGGGCCGCCAGTTCGTCAGGCTGAAACCCGAGGAAATCGGTGAGTAGCGGCCAGCGATCTTCCAGATTGCTGACCAGCATGTCGTGAATATCGATGAAGGTTGTGCGCCGACACGCCTCAAATGATTCGGCCGGCCGCCACTCAGCTTGCCCATGCTCAGAATAAAACTCGCGGTAGCAATCGCTGCCCAGTTCATCCAGTCGCGCGAACAGCTCCTCATAACCGGATTCAGGGTCATTCGATGCATTGAGGCCAGCCTTTTGCGCCGCACGGGTCAACCCATGCATGAACTGCTTTTGCTGGCGAGGTGTATCGCTGCTGACCAACGCATCGACGCCTCGGTCCCAACGGCAGATTTGCCCATAAAACTCGCCCGCCGCCAGGTACCCGTCATCCCACAGGTCAAGCGGCCCGTTCCAGGTTCGCCGGTGACCCACCATCAACAGATTGAGACGATTTGACTCGCGACCTGCATCGGAGACCGGCGCCAGATGGCTGAATGGCAGGACTTCCCGGTTATCGACCATCACCACTTCGACCCGAGGATCGTCGTAGAGAAACAGCGCACTGCAACAGTGATGGATGTTTTCAAGGGCCATCGGGCTTGCGCCATTCGTGCGCAAGGTCGCGACTCGCAGCTGGAACGTCGCAGGCGCCCGGCCAGCGATGCTCAATTGTGCGGCGCGCAGCAATGCCAGCGTGTAGCAACAGTCGCGGGTTCCGGACTGGATCGACAACACCTTGTATTCGCCGATCCGCTCCATGCCACCCGCGGAGACCACCAGGCGCTGAATCATCAGCTGCAGTGCCGTGCGCTCGGCGCGTGAAAAAAAACTCAGCAATCGCTGCAATACTTGCTGATAAACATAGTTCATTGCCTGTTCATGGGTATGGGTCATCATTGTTTACCTGTTACGCATAGGTTCGATGTCACGCAAACAACTGTGTGCATTGCGCAAACGGCTGACTGACATGATTAAAGTGTTTCGATTGATATGAAATCCTAACACTTAGTTTTGAGTAATTATTTGAAATGAATCGAGCTTACTTGTGACCCTGTCCGCACACGATGGCAGGAAAGCCCCGCAGGACAAGGGTCCTGCGACCACGCGAGGGATCCTAGGAAATGTCCGACAGCGTCCCACAGACATGTAGCACGAGAAATAAAGAAAGAAGTCGCGATTAATTTTTCGGCAATTGATCGATAACACGCTATTTGTTGAGCTTGTATTACCGGAGCGCGAAGAAAAGTATCTGTCCAATACCCAGCCATAGCTCATTCCTTGAGATGAAAGTAATCATTCAATTATCGGGGCTTATAGGGTGATTAGAAGATACAGATTGAGAGCAAAAACCAGTTCAGTTGCTGAACTGACTCGTCGCAGGTTGAGGGGACGTCTCGGAATTTCGGAGGGGGAAATGCAAAAGTCCGTGCAAGCACGGACTTTTTTCAGTGGTGTTACGCCGGATCGACCTGGAGCGCAACCCGTTCGCGACACGGGCATTCATCCATGTAGCGGTGCGCCTCGACAAACTCGGAAAACGGAAAGACCCGAGTCTTGAGTGGCAGCAACACGCGGTCGGCGGTCAGCTGGTTGATGTCGCGCAAGGCACGTTGCAGTGCGACCTGATCCTGGATGATGCCCAGCTCCGGCTTGCCAGTGAAGTTGCCGATGCAGTGAACGAAGAACTGAATGTTCTTCTGGAACGCTGCGCAGGCCGGGAACGGCGTCTGGTTACCACCTTGCAGGCCGTACAGCACCAGGCTGCCACGAGGCGCGAGCACATCGCCGAGCAGTGACATCTGCGGACCGCCGAGGCCATCGAACACCACATCCACGCCGCGGTTGTCGGTGATTTTGTTGATCCGCATGAGCAGATCCTCTTCCTCGGTGACGATTACTTTCTCGGCACCCAGCGACAGCAGGTATTCACGTTCTTCAGCGGTCTTGGTGGCGGCAATTACCCGCACGCCCAATGCCTTGCCCAGTTGCACAAACGATGGACCGGCACAGTGGCTCGCGTCAGTCACCAAGGCAAATTGCCCAGGTTTGACACGCGCCAGATCGACATAAGCGAAGTAGGCAATCAGCAGCGGCGTGTAATGCACGGCCGCTTCAATCGGGCTGAGCACGTCCGGATAACGGGTCAATGCCGAGCGAGGCAGAACGATCTGCTCGCCGTAGACCGGATAGTCGTTGGGGCTTTCAGCCGGGAAGCTGGCGACCTTGTCACCGACTGCCAGGTCATCGACGCCCTCGCCGACTGCTGTCACGACGCCGGACATCTCATGGCCAAGGCCAGAAGGCAGACGAGCATGGGATGAGGCCAGGTTCTGGCGCCAGAGAATGTCGTACCAGCTGATGCCAATCGCCTCGACGCGCACCTGCACTTCGCCCGGCGCAGGGAGAGCGGCCGCATGCTCTTCGCATTTGAGCACCTCGGCTGGACCAAACTTGTGAAAACGGATCGTGCGGGACATCGCAAACCTCGTCAAAGAAACCTCTAATGCCCTGAACTCTATCTGGGCTTTCTACCCAAGACTATCAGTGGCTATTAATAGTCGACATGCCTGTCATTGATTCCGCAGCATCCATTGGATCAACGGTTATCGTAAAAATCCGGAGCATCCGTTCCTGGGAAACTGAATTATTCGGTGCAGAGTAGCAGCCTTTCCCCGTAATATTCATGCCGGCCATTGTTCTCATATGGCCGCTCTCGTCAAGCTTGATGACTCTGCCAGGACTCCAGATGAATCGTAATGACCTGCGTCGTGTCGACCTGAACCTGTTGATCGTTTTTGAAACATTGATGCACGAACGCAGTGTGACCCGTGCTGCGGAGAAATTGTTCCTCGGCCAGCCGGCCATCAGTGCGGCGCTCTCACGCCTGCGCGGGCTGTTCGATGATCCGTTATTCGTGCGCACCGGGCGCAGCATGGAGCCTTCCGCTCGCGCGGTGGAAATCTTCGCCCTGCTCTCTCCTGCCCTGGATTCGATTTCCACGGCGGTCAGCCGTGCGGCAGAATTCGACCCGGCGACCAGTACGGCGGTGTTCCGCATTGGCCTGTCGGACGATGTCGAGTTCGCGCTGCTGCCGATGCTGCTCAAGCGTTTGCGGGCGGAATCGCCGGGGATCGTATTGGTGGTGCGTCGGGCCAATTACATCCTGATGCCGAGCCTGTTGGCCTCGGGGGAGATTTCCATCGGCGTCAGCTACACCGCCGACCTGCCGGCCAACGCCAAGCGCAAAGTGCTGCGCCGCAGCATGCCGAAGCTGTTGCGCGCCGATACGGTGCCGGGGCCATTGAGCCTCGATGACTTCTGCGCCCGCCCCCATGCGCTGGTGTCGTTTGCCGGTGACCTGAGCGGCTTTATAGATGAAGAACTGGAAAAGCTCGGGCGCAAACGTCATGTGGTGCTCGCGGTGCCGCAGTTCAACGGGCTCAGCACACTCATCAGCGGGACCGATATCGTCGCGACGGTGCCGGACTACACCGCTGAGGCGTTGACGGCGGCTGGCGGGGTGCGAGCTGAAGATCCGCCCTTGCCGGTGCGCAGCTTTGAATTGCACATGGCGTGGCGTGGGTCGCAGGATAATGACCCGGGTGAACGTTGGTTGCGCTCCAGGATCCAGATGTTCTTCGGGGATCCGGATAGCCTGGCGTGATCCTGATCTTTTGTTGGGGCTGATGGCCTCTTCGCGGGCAAGCCTCGCTCCTACAGGGATTTAATCAGCGCCACAATTCCCTGTGGGAGCGGGCTTGCCCACGACTAGGTCTCAAGCCAATCCCTTGCATTCTGCGCAACATAGAATTGTCATCAATCCAATTGATCGCCGTCCAATGTAAGGCGCATGCTAGAGGGCTGGCTTCAGACTTATATCATTACGAATGATAGTTACCTTTGCTTCATTCGATTCGTGCGATACCACCCCGCCGCTCATGATCCGCCCATCTCAATACATTGGCGGATGCATCCATGGAACAGTCACTCAAACATTTGCGCTTCCCATTGGCCATGTTGGCCGTACTGGTGATGAGCGCCTGCGGCAAGGCTCCGGAGTCTGCCGCTACCATGCCTGCGGCGAAAGTCAGCGTCGCCAAGGTCCTGGAACAACCGGTCAACGAGTGGGACGAATTCACCGGGCGCCTTGAAGCGCCAGAAACCGTAGAAATTCGTCCACGGGTCTCCGGCCAGATTGATGAAGTGGCCTTCACCGAAGGCGCACTGGTCAAGAAAGGTGACCTGCTGTTCCAGATTGACCCACGTCCCTTCCAGGCCGAGGTCCGCCGCCTCGAAGCACTGGTTGCCCAAGGCCGCGCCAACGCTACCCGCAGCGAAAACGAAGCCCAGCGTGGCGAACGCTTGCGCACCAGCAACGCGATCTCCGCCGAACTGGCGGATTCGCGCACCAGTGCAGCCCAGGAAGCCCGCGCCGCCGTCGGCGCTCTCCAGGCTCAACTGGACCTGGCCAAACTGAACCTGAGCTTCACCCGCGTCACCGCGCCCATCAGCGGTCGCGTCAGCCGTGCGGAAATCACCGCCGGCAACCTGGTGACTGCCGACACCACCGCGCTGACCAGCGTCGTTTCCACCGATAAGGTCTACGCCTACTTCGACGCCGACGAACGTGTGTTTCTCAAATACACCCAGCTCGCTCGCCAGGGCAAACGCGGTGCAACCACTCCGGTTTACCTCGGCCTGTCCAACGAAGACGGCAACCCGCACCAAGGCGTGATGAACTTCGTCGACAACCAGGTCAACCCGAAAACCGGCACCATCCGCGGTCGCGCGGTCTTTGACAATGCTGACGGACAGTACACCCCAGGCTTATATGCCCGTTTAAAACTGGTCGGCAGCGGCACTTACTCCGCCGTGCTGATCAACGACGAAGCGGTCGGAACCGATCTGGGCAAGAAATTCGTGCTGGTGATGGATGCCGACAACAAGACGGCCTATCGCTCCGTCGAACTGGGGCCGAAGATCGAAGGCTTGCGCATCGTGCGCAGCGGCCTGAACAAGGATGACACCGTCATCGTCAAGGGTCTGCAACGGGTTCGCCCTGGCTCGCCGGTCACCCCTGAAGTGATCCCTATGGCCAGCGAACAAACCCTCGCGGCACTCGCACAACAACGACAAGCGCTGGAAGCCAGCAACCTGCCCCAAGTCGCACCTGCCAAGGTCGCGCCGGGTTCGGTTGTGAAACTGGCTGCTGCGACTCCACGCGGTTAAGGGACGACAACTCCGATGAATTTTTCCCAATTCTTCATTTCACGGCCGATCTTCGCAGCGGTGCTTTCGCTGCTGATCCTGATCGCCGGTGCCATCTCGCTGTTCCAGTTGCCGATCAGCGAATACCCGGAAGTCGTGCCACCGACCGTTGTGGTCCGTGCGAACTTCCCCGGCGCCAACCCAAAAGTCATCGGTGAAACCGTGGCCGCTCCCTTGGAGCAAGCCATTACCGGCGTCGAGAACATGCTGTACATGTCCTCGCAGTCTACCGCTGACGGCAAGATCACCCTGACCATCACCTTCGCACTGGGCACTGACCTGGACAATGCACAGGTGCAGGTTCAAAACCGCGTGACCCGGACCGAGCCGAAACTTCCAGAAGAAGTGACGCGCATCGGTATCACCGTCGACAAGGCGTCGCCCGACCTGACCATGGTTGTGCACTTGACCTCACCGGACAAACGCTACGACATGCTCTACCTGTCCAACTACGCCTTGCTCAACATCAAGGATGAGCTGGCGCGCCTGGGCGGTGTCGGTGACGTGCAACTGTTCGGTATGGGCGACTACTCGCTGCGGGTCTGGCTCGATCCGAACAAGACCGCTTCGCGCAACCTGACTGCCACCGATGTGGTAACCGCAATTCGTGAACAGAACCGTCAAGTCGCTGCCGGTGCACTGGGTGCGCCCCCGGCGCCGAATGCCACTGCGTTCCAGCTGTCGGTCAACACTCAGGGCCGTCTGGTTTCTGAAGAAGAGTTCGAGAACATCATCATTCGCTCCGGCGACAACGGTGAAATCACGCGCTTGAAAGACATCGCTCGCGTTGAGTTGGGCTCCAGCCAATACGCATTGCGCTCGCTGCTGAACAACCAGCCTGCGGTGGCGATCCCGATCTTCCAGCGCCCTGGCTCCAACGCGATCGAGATCTCCAACGAAGTTCGCGACAAGATGGCCGAACTGAAGAAAAACTTCCCGGAAGGCATGGACTTCAGCATCGTCTATGACCCGACGATCTTCGTGCGCGGCTCCATCGAGGCGGTGGTCCACACCCTCTTCGAAGCGCTGATTCTCGTTGTTCTGGTGGTGATCCTGTTCCTGCAAACCTGGCGTGCCTCGATCATTCCGTTGGTGGCGGTGCCGGTTTCGCTGATCGGTACGTTTGCGGTGATGCACCTGTTCGGCTTCTCGCTGAACGCCCTGTCACTGTTCGGCCTGGTATTGGCCATCGGTATCGTGGTGGACGACGCCATCGTGGTGGTGGAGAACGTGGAAAGGCACATCGAGCTGGGAGAAACGCCCGTAGAAGCCACCAAGAAAGCCATGCGTGAGGTGACCGGGCCGATCATCGCGACGGCGCTGGTGCTGTGTGCGGTATTTATTCCGGCGGCGTTCATTTCCGGACTCACCGGCCAGTTCTACAAACAGTTTGCCCTGACCATTGCCATCTCGACCGTGATCTCGGCGTTCAACTCGCTGACGCTGTCCCCTGCCCTGGCCGCCGTGCTGCTCAAGAGCCACCATGCGCCGAAAGATCGCTTTACCAAAGTGCTTGATAAACTGTTGGGCGGCTGGCTTTTCCGTCCGTTCAACCGGTTCTTCGAGCGCGCCAGCCATGGTTATGTCGGCACCGTAGCCCGGGTTATCCGCAGCAGCGGTATTGCCCTGCTGTTGTACGCAGGCCTGATGGTGCTGACCTTCTTCGGTTTCGCCCACACCCCGACCGGCTTCGTACCCGGCCAGGACAAGCAATACCTGGTGGCCTTCGCGCAACTGCCGGACGCTTCAAGCCTTGACCGCACCGAAGACGTGATCAAACGCATGTCCGACCTGGCCCTGAAACAGCCTGGCGTGGAAAGTGCGGTAGCGTTCCCGGGCCTGTCGATCAACGGTTTCACCAACAGCCCGAATGCCGGCATCGTGTTCGTGACCCTGAAACCGTTCGACGAGCGCAAAGACCCGAGCATGTCGGCCGGTGCGATTGCCGGTGCATTGAACGGCCAGTTCGCCGGGATCCAGGAGGCCTACATGGCGATCTTCCCGCCGCCTCCGGTACAAGGCCTGGGCACCATCGGTGGTTTCCGCCTGCAGATCGAAGACCGGGGCAACCTGGGCTACGACGAGCTGTACAAAGAAACCATGAACATCATCACCAAGAGCCACAACGTGCCGGAACTGGCCGCGCTGTTCACCAGCTACACCGTGAACGTGCCACAGGTCGATGCCGCCATCGACCGTGAAAAAGCCAAGACCCACGGCGTGGCCATCAGCGACATCTTCGACACCCTGCAGATCTACCTGGGTTCGCTGTATGCCAACGACTTCAACCGCTTCGGTCGCACCTATCAGGTCAACGTCCAGGCTGAACAACAGTTCCGTCTCGAACCGGACCAGATCGGTCAGCTGAAAGTGCGTAACAACAAAGGCGAGATGATCCCGCTGGCGACCTTCATCAAGGTCAGCGACACCTCGGGCCCGGACCGCGTGATGCACTACAACGGCTTCATCACCGCTGAAATCAACGGTGCGGCAGCCCCAGGCTACAGCTCCGGCCAGGCTCAGGCAGCGATCGAGAAACTGCTCAAGGAAGAACTTCCAAACGGCATGACCTACGAGTGGACCGACCTGACCTACCAGCAGATTCTGTCCGGCAACACCGCGCTGTTCGTGTTCCCGCTCTGCGTATTGCTGGCGTTCCTGGTGCTCGCGGCCCAATACGAAAGCTGGAGCCTGCCACTGGCGGTGATCCTGATCGTACCGATGACCCTGCTGTCGGCCATCATCGGTGTGATTGCTTCGGGAGGCGACAACAACATCTTCACCCAGATCGGCTTGATCGTACTGGTGGGACTTGCGTGTAAGAACGCGATTCTGATCGTCGAGTTTGCCAAGGATAAACAGCAGGACGAAGGTCTCAGCCCGCTGGCTGCGGTCCTGGAAGCATGCCGTCTGCGTCTGCGTCCGATCCTGATGACTTCCTTCGCGTTCATCATGGGTGTTGTGCCTCTGGTCTTCTCCAGCGGTGCCGGTGCCGAAATGCGTCACGCCATGGGTGTGGCGGTGTTCTCCGGGATGCTCGGGGTGACCTTCTTCGGACTGTTGCTGACACCGGTGTTCTACGTATTGATTCGTAACTTTGTGGAGCGCGGTGAAAAGCGCAAAGCGGCCAAGGCGCTAAAACTGGAAAAGCAACTGGAGGCGCAACAATGAGCCTTAAAGCCTTCCTGCCGAGCCTTCTGGTACTGGCCTTGAGTGCCTGTGCCGTCGGCCCGGACTACAAGACACCCGCCACTGAGCCGGCCAACATCACCACTGCCACCGACGGCGCTGCCGGCCAGAAAAACTTCGACCGCTCGCGTTTCGAAGGCATCTGGTGGCAGCAGTTCGAAGACCCGACCCTCAACCAGTTGGTGACTCAATCGCTGCAAGGCAACCGTGATCTGCGCGTGGCCTTCGCCCGCTGGAAAGCGGCCCGGGCGATTCGCGATGACGTCAGCAATGACGCCATGCCCACCATCACCAGCCGCGCCAGCAGTGACTTGGGCAAGGGTCAGATCCCGGGCCAGACCACCAAACGGGTCAACAGCGAACGTTACGACCTTGGCCTGGACATGGCGTGGGAGATCGACCTGTTTGGGCGTATCCAGCGCAACCTCGAGTCCGCCGATGCCGAACAGCAGGCGCTCGAAGCCGATCTGTACCAACTGCAAGTCACCATGATTGCCGAACTGGTGGATTCTTATGGCCAATTGCGCGGCGCACAGTTGCGCGAAAAGATTGCCCTGGCCAACCTGAACAACCAGCAGGAGTCGCGCAAGATCACCGAAAGCCTGCGTGATGCCGGCGTCGGCGATCAACTGGACGTCGAGCGTGCCGATGCACGCCTGGCCTCGGTCGAAGCCAGCGTGCCGCAGTTACAGGCCGAACAGGTTCGACAGAAAAACCGTATCGCCACCCTGCTGGGAGAGCGTCCGGACAAGCTGACTGTCGACTTGAGTCCAAAAGACTTGCCGGCCATTGCCAAAGCATTGCCGATCGGTGACCCGGGGCAGTTGCTGCAACGTCGTCCGGACATCCTCAGCGCCGAGCGCAAACTGGCCTCCTCCACCGCCCGTATAGGCGTGGCCAAGGCGGATCTGTTCCCTCGGGTCAGCCTCAGCGGCTTCCTTGGTTTTACCGCCGGCCGTGGTTCGCAGATCGGTTCTGCGGCGGCCAATGCCTGGGCGCTCGGCCCGAGCATTACGTGGGCTGCGTTCGACCTGGGTAGCGTGCGAGCCCGTCTGCGCGGCGCCGATGCCGATGCCGAAGGCGCGCTGGCGACTTACGAACAGCAAGTGCTGCTGGCGCTGGAAGAATCGGAAAACGCATTCAGCGACTACGGTAAACGTCAGCAACGGCTGATCTCGCTGATCCGTCAAAGCGAAGCGAGCCGCGCCGCCGCAGACCTGGCGCAAATCCGCTACCGCGAAGGCACCGTGGACTTCCTCGTCCTGCTGGATGCCCAACGTGAGCGTCTGGCGGCTGAAGATACCCAGGCCTCGGCGGAAACCGATCTTTATCGCGGCATTGTCGCGATCTACAAAGCCCTTGGCGGTGGCTGGCAACCAGAGACGGTCGCCAGCAAGTAATTTTTAAAGAGCTCCTTTGGTTGGCCGCAACCAACCAACTTTTTAGCCCTGCGCCTCATTCGGTCGCGGGGCTTTTTTTTGCTTTTTCAGAAGACAATGTGAGCCCGTTGCCATAGCAGGGATCAGGGTCGGTTTTGAGCCCGGGGTTGATCATCGCCTTGAAGTACTGGAGCAGCGGTTGCATGGGAACACTCTTCGAGCCATCTCCAGCAAGCGTAGTCACTGCTTCAAGGCTTCGACGGGTTTCAACGTCGACGTGACTTGTAGGCAAAATCGCCGGCATCGGACTGAGTCAGGGTTTGACTCACACGCCTACCTGACCGAAGCTGACAGCTTTGCAAAAGCTGCCAGCCCCGGATTCCTGCATGCCCCAGTCCCGCCGCTACTTGCTCATCAGCCTCTGTGTCCTGTTCGCCATTGCTCTTGCCTGGTTTTTCCTGCGCAGCACGACGCCCGTGGTGCCGGAAGCCATCAAGCGCGGCTATAGCGAAGCGTTGACCCAGGCGCGCGCCGGGCAACCGGGGGCCGCACGGGTGCTCTACCAGCAGCTGGGTCGCCCTGACCTGTCGCCCAAGCGCCGTGTCTGGCTGCATGCCGAACTGCCGAACTACCCGAGCCCGCAAGCCTTGAAACTGGCGGATGCAGACCTGCAAAACCCGTCGGCCGACGTGCGCATCGCAGCCATCAAAAGCATTGGCGGACTGGTGCCCAGTGGGCAGCGCAGTTTGCTGATCGGACCATTACTCGACGACAGCGAACAAAGCGTCCGGTCTGCCGCGATCAACGCGCTGCTGGGTTTATCGCCGGATGACCTGGGCTTGTATTTCGGGCCGTTGCAGCAAGCCATCGATGCCTGGGAACGGGACCTGAAAAGTCTCCCGGAAAGCGCCGAAACCCAATACCAGCTGGCCCGTCTGCACTTGCACAATGCCGAACTGAAAGAAGCGCAGCAGGCGCTGGAACGCACGCTGCAACTGGAGCCGAGCAATCTGCCGGCGTTGGTGATGCAGATTGAAGTGCTGGATAAACAAGGCCAAAGCGACGCAGCCCGGCAATTGCTGGCGAAACAGTTGAAGGCTCAACCCGACTCTGCCTACCTGCAACACGCCTTGGGGCTTTGGTTGCTGCATCACGGGCAAAGTGAATTCGCCCTGCTTGGGCTGTCCAAAGCGGTCGAGATCGAGCCGAACAACAAGGATTACCGCTACGACCTTGCGACTACGTTGCACGGCGAGCAAGAGCTGGAAGCGGCGCAAAACCAGTTGCAGGAAATCGTCCAGCGCCATCCGGCGGATCGCAAGGCGCGAGTGCTGCTCATCAACTACTGGAAAGAAAGCGGACAATTGCAGAACGTGCAGATCCTTCTGGCGCAGCTGGAACAACTCAATCCAGACGATCCGGCGTTGCAGCAGGGTTTATAACGCCACTGATATCACACCGGCAAAAAGGTTGAACCGTCGCCATGGCAAAAGGTCAAGTGATCAGGCAGTCCATTCAGGCACATCAGGCCTGCTGCCTCGCTTCCCCTAGTCATGAGAGGGTTTTTTTTGTCTACATCTAACGAGTTGTTCAGTGCAAAAGCCGCCACCGGCATCGACGGTCTGGATGACATCCTGGCCGGTGGATTGTCCCGCGGCCATGTGTTCTTGCTGGAGGGTGAACCCGGAACCGGCAAAACCACCGTCGCTTTGCATTTTCTGTTGGCCGGCGCCCGTGCCGGCGAGCGCTCGTTGTACATCACGCTTTCAGAAACCGAGCGCGAACTGCGCCAAGGGGCGTTGTCCCACGGTTGGGAGCTGGATGAAAACATCCACATCTTCGAACTGACACCACCAGAAAGCCTGCTCAATGCCGAGCATCAGCAAAGCCTCCTGTATTCCTCGGACCTTGAACTGGGCGAAGCAACCAAACAGATTTTCGAAGTGGTCGAACGGGTCAAGCCGACCCGTGTGGTCCTCGACAGCCTTTCCGAAATCCGTTTGCTCGCCCAGAGTTCCCTGCGATATCGCCGGCAGATCCTGGCGATCAAGCACTACTTCGTGCGCTACGACGCGACCGTGCTGCTGCTCGATGACCTGACCACCGAATCCCTCGATAAAACCGTGCACAGCGTGGCGCACGGCGTGGTTCGTCTGGAAGAACTGACGCCCAACTACGGCGCCGAACGCCGGCGCATACGTGTCGTGAAGTATCGCGGTCAAAAGTACCGTGGCGGCTTCCATGACTTCACGATCATGGGCGACGGTGTGCACGTCTTCCCTCGCCTGGTCGCCGCTGAACACCGCGGCGGTTATATCCGCCAGCAGTTGACCAGCGGCATCAAGGAAATGGACGCCCTGCTCGGCGGTGGCATCGAGACCGGTTCCAGCACGCTGATTCTCGGCCCGGCCGGTACCGGCAAGTCGCTGATCTCGATGATCTTCGCCGCCGCGGCCGTCGCCCGGGGTGAGAAAGCCGCGCTGTTTATCTTCGATGAAGAGCTGGGACTGCTGTTCGAGCGCATGAAAAACATGGGCATCGACCTGCAGGCGCTGCAAGACACCGGCAACCTGCTGATCGAGCAAGTCGACGCCGCCGAACTGTCCCCCGGCGAGTTCTCGCACCGGGTTCGTCGTTGCGTCGATGAGCGCAACATCAAAACGGTGGTGATCGACAGCATCAACGGCTATCAGGCCGCAATGCCCGAGGAAAACGCGCTGGTGCTGCACATGCACGAGTTGCTGCTGTACCTCAATCGCCGAGGCGCCGCGACGTTCATGACCGTGGCCCAACATGGGTTGGTCGGGGACATGCAGGCCCCGGTCGACATTACTTATCTGGCTGACACGGTGATTCTGTTGCGCTACTTCGAAGCGGTAGGCAAGGTTCGCCGGGCCATTTCAATTATCAAGAAACGCACCGGCAGCCACGAATCGACCATTCGCGAATACCGCATCGGCAGCGCAGGCATGACCATCGGCGAGCCTTTGGATGCATTCCAGGGTGTATTGCGCGGCGTTCCAACCTATCTGGGTGCCAGCCAGCCACTGCTCAAGGATGATGAACGGTGAGTGTTGTCGAGGCGATGTCCGAGCGCGCGCTTATTCTCGCGCCGCTGGGACGTGACAGCCAGATTGCGCTGATGATGCTTAACGAGGCGGGATTCGAGGGTCTTGTGACACGGGATCTGGTCACGCTGTGCAGCGAGCTGGCACAAGGTGCCGGCCTGTTGTTGATTTCTTCGGAAGCCTTGCTGGGTTGCGACCTCGAACCGCTGCTGGGCTTGATCGAGGAACAACCGGCCTGGTCAGACCTGCCGATCGTACTGTTGACCCACCACGGCGGGCCGGAACAAAACCCCGCGTCACGTCTCGGCCCGCAATTGGGCAACGTGACCTTCCTCGAGCGCCCGTTTCATCCGGTGACATTGATCAGCCTGGTCACTACCGCATTGCGTGGGCGACGACGGCAGTATGAAGCCAGGGACCGGTTGATTGACCTGAGCCAAAGCGAACTGCGTCTGCAAAATACGCTTGAAACCCTCGAACAACAGGTCGAGGAACGTACCGCCCAACTGCGTCATAACGAAGAAGCCCTCAGACAGTCGCAGAAAATGGAGGCTGTCGGCCAACTCACCGGTGGTATCGCCCACGACTTCAACAACATGTTGACCGGCATCATCGGCAGCCTCGAGTTGCTACGTCGACGCCTGGCCCGAGGTCGCACCGATGACCTGGACGGCCTGATCGATCTGGGGGTGACCTCGGCCAATCGCGCGGCCGGTCTGACCCATCGTCTGCTGGCGTTTTCCCGACGCCAGTCGCTGGATTCAAAACCCGTGAAAATGAATACCCTGGTGGTGTCCATGGGCGAGCTCCTGCAGCGCAGCATCAACGAAAGCATTCAGCTGGACATGCAGTTGAGCGAGGACTTGTGGGTGGCCGAGGCCGACCCCAACCAACTCGAAAGCGCCCTCCTCAACCTGGTGCTGAACGCCCGCGACGCCATGCCCGAAGGCGGAAAACTGGTGGTCAACACCTCGAATCAGCATCTGGACAAAGGTTTCACGCAGGTTCACAGCAACCTGCAACCGGGTGATTACGTCGTGCTGCGCGTGACCGACACTGGCTGCGGCATGCCGGAAGGCACCATCACCAGAGCCTTTGATCCGTTCTTCACGACCAAACCGATCGGCCAGGGCACCGGTTTGGGCTTGTCGATGATTTACGGTTTCAGCAAGCAATCCCACGGCCACGTCACCATCGAGAGTGAAGTGGGCAACGGTACGACGGTGAGCCTGTATCTTCCGCGTTACAACGGTGCGCTAGTCGAGGACACGCTGATCGACATCGCACACGCGCCTCATGCTCAGGACGGAGAAACCGTGCTGATCGTCGAGGATGATCCGGCGGTACGGGTGTTGGTCAGCGCAGTACTGAGTGAGTTGGGCTACGCCTTCGTCGAAGCAGGCGATGCCGACAGCGCGGTGCCGATTCTCGATTCCGGCCAGCGTATCGATTTGTTGATCAGCGATGTGGGATTGCCAGGGATGAATGGCCGGCAACTGGCGGAGATCGGTCGGCAATACCGGCCTGACCTGAAAGTGTTGTTCATTACCGGTTATGCCGAACACGCGGCAGTGCGCGGCGGATTCCTTGACCCCGGCATGCAGATGATCACCAAGCCGTTCACCTTCGACCTGTTGACGGCCAAGGTGCGGGAGATGATCAGAATCTGAAAGCCCCCATGACGGGGGCTTCGGGGCTGTTTACGACAGCATGTCCTGCATCAGCTCTTGCAACACGTTCAGATCGAATGGCTTGCCGAGGATCGGCGCCTTGCGCGTGATCGGGCTGTCGGTCTCGCGGATCTCCTGCGGATAACCGCTGATAAATATCACTTTGAGCTCTGGTCGCAGCTTTACGGCAGGCTCGGCGATCTGCACGCCGGAGATGCCGCCAGGCAGGCGAAAATCAGTGATCATCATGTCCAGGTGCGGCTTGCTCGCCAATATTTCGAAAGCCTGCTCGCCGTTTTCGGCCTGCAGCACCCGGTAACCCTCACCCGACAAGTAAGCGGACAATACCATCAGAATCGAGGGGTCATCCTCGACAATGAGTACTACATCTTGTGCATCTTCACTCATGGGAAGCCTTTGTTCGGTCAATAGCTGCTGATACGACCATGGGGTCGATCAGAGGTTGCGTTTATCCGGCTGTTTTCCTACAACGGCAGACAAACGCGAAATAAGGCGCCCTCGTTGATCTTGCTCTCGACGGCGATGGAGCCGCCATGGGCGGCGACGATCTGCTCGGAAATAAACAGCCCCAGTCCCAGCCCCGCGACCACGGTTTTGGCTGACACCCGTTCGAACTGTTGAAAAATGCGCTTCTGGTTTTCTTCACTGATACCGATCCCGCGGTCCTGCACTTCGACCCGTGCCTGACCCTCGTGACTGTAGACCCTGACATCAATCAGGCTCTTGCCACCATAACGCAAGGCGTTGGTCAGCAGATTTGAAATCACTTGTTCGATACGAAATTCGTCCCAGTTGCCGACCACTGGCTGCTCGGCGGTAAACGCAACGGAACACTCGGCGGCGTCAACTTGCGGCGCGAAGTTTTGCAGCAGGTTGCTGACCAACTGCACGAGGTCAAATCTGGTCGAGCGGATCGACAACTTGCCGGTGCGGATGCGTGACACATCCAACATGTCTTCAATGAGACGGATCAGGCTTTTGATCTGCCGCTCGTCACGGTCGACCATGGCGTGCATCTTGTCGAGGGTGAACGCCGACGCGTTGTCCCGGGCCAGGTGCATCTTGCGCAGCTGGGTTTCGAGGATCAGGCCATTGAGCGGCGTACGGACTTCGTGGGCGACGATCGACATGAAGTCATCGCGCATGCGCACCGCTTGCTCCAGTTCATTCTGGGTGGTCTGCAACTGCTTGAGCAGCGCTTCCTGCTCGCGGCGAGCCTGCTCCAGTTCTTCAACCTGTTGCTTCATCGCCTTGCTTTGGCGGTAGAGGTCGACGAAGACGTTGACCTTGCTTTTGACGGCGTGAATATCCAATGGCTTGTGCAGGAAGTCCACGGCCCCGCTTTCGTAACCCTTGAACGCGTAGTTCAGCTCGCGGCCCGCGGCACTGACAAACACGATCGGGATGTTCTTGGTCTTCTCTGTACCGCGCATCAACTCGGCCAGTTCAAAGCCGTTCATGCCCGGCATCTGTACGTCGAGAATGGCCATGGCGAATTCGTGTTGCAGCAGCAACGACAAGGCTTCGTCGGCGGACAAGGCTTTGTAGACCATGCGGTCTTCACGCTTGATCAGCGCCTCAAGTGCCAGCAGGTTCTCCGGCAGATCGTCGACAATCAGCAATTTGGCTTGGATGTTACTTAGCATGCTATTCGTTCCAGCTCGACAAGCAGACGGCCGATGCCGCGTATTGGGAGAATGTGGTCAGGGCAGTGCAAATCCAGCGCCGCCCGAGGCATGGTCGCGACCTGGGCTTCGTCCGGGTCCTGCACGATGGTCAGGCCGCCACGACGTTTGACCCGCGCCAATCCGTGTGCGCCATCACGGTTCGCGCCAGTTAGCAGCACGGCCGCCAGGCCTGGGCCATAGACATCGGCCGCCGACTCGAACAGAAAATCAATGGAAGGCCGCGAGTAATGCACGCGATCCTCAAGGCTCAGGGAAAAACTGCGGTCCTGCTCCACTGACAAGTGATAGCCCGGAGTGGCGAAATACAACGTTCCGGCTGCCACATCAATCTTGTCGCCAGCTTCCTCGACAGGCATGGAGACCCGGCGGGCAAAGACTTCGGCCAGTTGGCTGCGGCGCTCGTCGGGCAGGTGCAGGACTACGATGATCGGCAGCATGAAACCTTTACGCAACGGACTGAGAATGTTGAGCAATGCCTCCACCCCACCGGCCGAAGCGCCGATCACGATAGCTTCTATCGAAGGCAAATCCGCTGCATTGTTCATGATTTACGGTAAATCCGTTCTTGTTTGACCAAGGGCGAAAACTGGTTGCCGAAGGCGGAAAAATCCGGGGTTTCCTTACTGCCCAGCACCAGGAATCCCCGGTGACAAAGGGATTCATGGAACAAACCGAACGCGCGATCCTGAAGCTTTTTGTTGAAATAAATCAAAACATTACGGCACGAAATCAATTGCGTTTCTGAAAAGACGCTGTCCGTCGCCAGGCTGTGATCGGCGAACGTCACGTTCTCACACAACGTCTTGTCGAAAATCGCGTAACCATACGCCGCCGTGTAGTAGTCGGCGAACGAACGCTGGCCACCGGCCTGCTGGTAGTTGTGAGTGTAGGCGCGGACATTCTCCATGGAGAAAATCCCCTGTTTGGCCTTCTCCAGCGAGCGGGGATTGATATCGGTGGCGTAGATGATCGTGCGATCGAGCAAGCCTTCTTCGCGCAGCAGAATCGCCATCGAATAGACTTCTTCACCCGTGCTGCAACCGGCGATCCAGATCTTGATCGACGGATAGGTCTTGAGCAGTGGCACCACTTCCTTGCGGATCGCGAGGAAATGCGAAGGATCGCGAAACATTTCGCTGACCGGGATCGTCAGCAATTGCAGCAACTGCATGAACGCGGTCGGATCGTGCAGCACCTTTTCTTGCAGGGCCGAAATGGTATTGCACTCGAATTGCGCCAACGCATGATTGACCCGGCGCTTGATCGAAGCGCCGGAATAATCGCGAAAGTCGTAGCTGTACTTGAGGTAGATCGCCTCGATCAACAACCGCAATTCAATCTCGCTGTTACGCGCTACTGTTTCAATGCGTTCCACTAAATGCGTTCCATCTTCGGTAACCACACGCGAATCAGCGAAAACAGGCGATCCAGGTCAATGGGCTTGGCCAGGTAATCGTTGGAGCCGGCTTGCAGGCAGCGCTCCTGATCGTCCTTCATGGCCTTGGCCGTCACCGCAATGATGGGCAGCTTGCGCCAGCGCGGGTCCTTGCGGATCTCGATGGTGGCTTCGAAACCATCCATCTCCGGCATCATCACGTCCATCAACACCAGATCGATGTCCTCGACTTCATTCAGTTTTTCAATCGCCTCACGACCATTCCGGCCGATGACCACGACTGCACCCTTTTGCTCCAAAGCGCTGGTCAGGGCGAAGATGTTGCGTACATCGTCGTCCACCAGAAGCACTTTGCGGCCCTCGAAGACTTTGTCGCGGCTGCGCGCGGTCTTGAGCATCCGTTGGCGTTCATGGGACAACCTGGATTCGACTTTGTGCAGAAAGAGTGTGACCTCATCCAGCAAACGCTCGGGTGAGCGAGCGCCTTTGATGATGATCGAGCGCGAGTACTTGCGCAGCTCAGCCTCTTCGTCCCGGGTCAGGTTGCGTCCGGTGTAAACGATGACCGGCGGGAACGAGCAGATATCTTCGGTGGACATGCGCTTGAGCAGATCGTTGCCAAGCATGTCCGGCAGCTTCAGGTCGATGATCATGCAATCGAAAATGGTCGTGCGCAGCAGGTCGAGCGCTTCCTGGGCGAAGCCGACGGCGGTGATTTCAATGTCCTCGTCGCCGATCAGGCGAGCAATGCTGTCGCGTTGCAAATCGTCATCTTCGACCAGCAGCACCCGTTTGACCTTCTGGGTCAGCTTGGCTTCGAGGCGGGCAAACACGTCCTTGAGTTCTTCGCGAGTGGTCGGCTTGACCGCATAACCGATCGCGCCCATGTGCATGGCCGCCTCGACCCGATCTTCCACCGAAATCACATGCACCGGAATGTGGCGGGTTTCGGCATGTTCTTTCAGACGCTGCAATACGGTCAGCCCGGAATGGTCCGGCAGGCGCATGTCCAGCAAAATGGCGTCGGGAATGAACTCCCTGGCCAGGTCGTAGCCTTCATCGGCCCCGTGAGCGACCAGGCACTGGTAACCCAGTTCGTGGGCCAGATCGTAGAGAATGTTTGCAAAATTCGGCTCATCTTCCACCACCAGGATGCAACGGGTGGTGAATGGCGCCTTGCTGCGGTCATCATCGAAACGTGGAATGTCGACTTCGGCAATCAGCGGTACCAGCGCGGGCGTTGTCACCCTCGGTTTTGCGGCGACCGGGGTAGCCTGCATCGGCGCGACGGGCGCATCACCCGGTTCTACGTATTGCTGCGGCAGCACGAGGGTGAACACACTGCCCTGCCCCGGCTCGCTGGTGACGCTGATCGAACCGCCCAGCAACGCCGCCAGATCGCGGGAAATAGACAGGCCTAGCCCCGTGCCGCCATAACGGCGATTGGTGGTGCCGTCGGCCTGGCGGAAGGCTTCGAAAATGCTTTCCTGCTGGTCGGCGGCGATGCCGATCCCGGAATCGCGGACGATAAAGGCGATGCCGTCGTTCGGCTGGGACGCCACCGTGAGGCTGACGATGCCTTTTTCGGTAAATTTCACCGCGTTCGACAGCAGATTCTTAACGACTTGCTCCAGACGCTGGCGGTCGGTGAACAGCATCATCGGCGAACCGGGCTGCACGTCGACCTCGAACTCCAGCTTCTTGTCAGCGGCCATCGGCTCGAACATTCCGCGCAGTCCGTCCACCAGACGCGCAACGCTGGTGTTCTCGGGGCGCATTTCCAGCTTACCGGCCTCGACCTTGGAAATATCCAGAATGTCATTGATCAGATTGAGCAAGTCATTGCCGGCGGAGTAGATCGACTCGGCGAACTTCACCTGCTCGGCGCTGAGATTTTCCTGAGGGTTTTCCGCCAGCAACTTGGCCAGGATCAGCGAACTGTTCAACGGCGTGCGCAGTTCGTGGGACATGTTGGCGAGGAACTCGGACTTGTACTTGCTCGAGCGCTGCAATTCTTCGGCGCGCTCTTCAAGCTGGGCCTGGGCCTGGTTGAGCTCGGTGTTTTTCAAGTCCATCGCATCACGCTGATCGGCCAGGATCTGTGCCTGATCGGCGAGTTGTTCGTTGGTCTGCTCCAACTCGACTTGCTGGGTTTCCAGGTGAGCCTGGGACTCCTTGAGAATCCGCGATTGCTCTTCGAGCTCTTCGTTGGCGGTCTTGAGTTCTTCTTGCTGAACTTGCAGCTCTTCGTTGAGCTGCTGGGTTTCGGCCAGCACTTCCTGCAAACGCTGACGGTAGCGAGCGGCCTCGATTGACGTGCCGATGTTGCCGGCAATCAGCTCGAGCAATTCGACGTCGCGGTCGTCCAAGGGGCGCAGGAAACCTAACTCGATCACGCCATTGACCCGATCATCGTCGCTGGTGGGCACCACGAGCACGCTACGCGGCAGGCCTTCGCCCAGACCGGAGCTGACTTTGAAATAGTCGCTTGGCACGTCATCGAGACGGATCAGGCGAGCCTGTTGCGCCACCTGGCCGACAATCCCTTCATCGCTGTAGATCTGCTGGTCGCGCTCTTCCTGCTCGCGAGAAAAACCGTAGGACGCTATTCGTATGAGGCCGCCATGTTCTTCGCGCACATAAATAGCAGCGACCGCAGTGCCCAGATATTGCGCGCAGAACTGCAGGATGTTGCGCCCCAACAGGTTGAGGGACAGTTGCCCCAACACCTGCTCGGCCAGTTCGGTCTGGCCGTTGCGCAGCCACGCTTGCTGTTCCAGGCGCCGGGCGCTGGCCTGTTGTGCGGCGAGGTTGGCGCTATAGCTTTGGGACAGGTTGAGCAAATCGCGACGACCGATATAGGCCAGCAAACCGCTGATGCCGAGGATGAACAGCAGGTAAAGGGAGATGCTCCAGATCGTGGTGCGGCGCACTTCCTCGTTGCGCGTGGTGCGCAACTGCTGCTCCATGTCGATCACGTCTTCGAATTGCTTGCGGATTTCGTCAGTCAGCCGTTTGCCCTGCCCAGCTTTGACAGCACCGCGATAATCACCGTTAGTGCGCTGCAACTCGATCATGGATTGCGCATAGTTGGCCCACTCAACCTGCAAGGCCTGGAGTCGGCGCAGACGATCGGTCTGAACCGGATTGTCGGCCGTGAGTTCGAGCAAAGTATTGAGCGCGACCGCGATTCTCGGCTTGGCCGTTTCGTAAGGGTCGAGAAAATGCTCATCGCCGCTGATCAGAAAGCCACGCATCCCCGTTTCCAGATCAACGGTCAGTTTCACCGCCTCATTGGCGTTATTGATCACCCGGTCGGTGTGCTCGACCCACTGGATTACCGACAGCAGGTAAGTGATCAGCGAGACAAAGAACACCGCGCTGAGCACACCAACGCCCAACGGCAGACTGATGTTGCGGCTCAGGAGTTTACGGAATCGTTGCTCATCAACCGAAGACGCAGGGGGCATGGGGAGGCCTTGTCGAACTGTTCAAAACCAGGGAGTTTGCCCCAAAACGGGCACATTGATCCAACTTTCTGCGGCCTGTCCGGGCAAATCCCCGCATTTAGCTGCGATCGATCTAAGGAGCGGTTATCCTGCCGTCTCTTGTACAGCTATTCTTTTTTGCACAACGCCGGGAACTTGTCGGGATCTGCCACTTACTCATGATAGAGCCCGGCGATTTCGATCGACCTGCGACCCTGAATTTACCTTGAGAGCCCTCTTATGTCCTCCACCCCGTCCACCATCCTGGTAGTAGAAGACGATGCCATCGTGCGCATGCTGATCGTCGATGTACTGGAGGAACTGGACTACAAGGTCCTTGAGGCCGATGGCAGCGAAAAGGCGCTGGAGTTTCTCAACGATGAGGACCAGCACATCGATTTGATGATGACCGATGTGGGTTTGCCGGTGATGGATGGCAGAGAACTGGCGAAACAGGCGCGGATGCTGCGTCATGAGTTGCCGATCCTGTTCGCCAGCGGTTATGCCGAGAGCATCGAGCTCCCTGAGGGCATGCAGGTGATTGGAAAGCCGTTTTCGATTGATCAGTTGCGCGACAAGGTCAAAGGCATGCTTGCTTAATCATTCATTACATTTTCTTAGGCGCACTTTTTCCAAAAAATGGTTTGCCGTATCAACGGCAAACCTTAGCTGCCTATAAATGATCCTGCTGCACTTGAGCAATCAATGCGCCTTCCCTGTTTATTGAAACAATCCATCACACTAACAACCTTGCTACCGGACCTGTGCGGATAAACCTGAGCACGTTTTTCATAGCCTTAGCCTGCCCACCACCGGGTGCACAGGCCGCCCTGGATGGCAGAACATTCCATCGACGTCGTGATCCCTTGCGGCCAGATATGGTTAAATCCCGCGCCTCTCGCGTCACTCAGCCCTCATCCCGAGTCAAGGAAATACCGTTCATGAATCAGCCCCGCGCAACCAAAGTCCTCGTCATTGGTTACGTCTGGCCCGAGCCCCGCTCTTCGGCCGCCAGTGGGCATGTGATGCAGATTCTGGATACGTTTCTGAAACAAGGCTGGGATATTACCTTCAGCAGTCCGGCCGGCACCGGTGAACATCGCGCGGATCTGACGGCGCTAGGCATTCGCGAAGTCCCGATCGAATTGAACAACAGCAGTTTCGACGACTTCGTCAGCCAACTGGCCCCGGATATCGTGCTGTTTGATCAGTTCATGATGGAAGAGCAATTCGGCTGGCGTGTCGAGAAACACTGCCCCGACGCCTTGCGAGTGCTTGAAACTTCGGATCTGCAAAGCCTGCGGCACGCCCGGCATCAGCGTCTCAAGGATCGCTTGAAGACCAGCGACGATAACAATGATTTCACTGACCTGTTCGCACCGGCATTGCGCGAAGAGTTTGACTTGATGGCCGATACCGATCTGGCCAAACGGGAAATGGCCGCGCTGTATCGTTGCGATTTGAACCTGATGATCTCTGAAGTGGAAATCGAGTTGCTGGTCGAGCAGTTCAAGATGCCGCGCAATTTGCTGCACTGGTGCCCGTTGATGGTCGAACCGCCGAGCGTGCCGGCGGCTGCCTTTGAAGATCGGGCGCACTTTCTCAGCATCGGTAACTTTCGACATGCGCCGAACTGGGATGCGGTGCTCTGGATGAAAACGGCGATCTGGCCGTTGATCCGCGAACAACTACCCGGCGCCCAACTGCACATCTATGGCGCTTACACGCCGCCCAAGGCCACTGCGCTGCATAACGCGGCCCAAGGATTCCATGTCATGAACTGGGCGGAAGACGCCTTGCAAGTGATGTCGGCGGCGCGCGTGTGCCTGGCACCGCTGCGTTTCGGCGCGGGCATCAAGGGCAAGATCATCGACGCCATGCTGTGTGGCACGCCTACAGTCACAACGCCTATCGGCGCAGAAGCAATGCACGGCCAGCATCCCTGGCCTGGCGCCGTGGCCCGGACGGCACGGGAGTTCGCCGATGATGCGGTGCGGTTGTACAAGGATGAAGCACTCTGGACGGACGCCCAATCCAGAGGGCAGGTGTTGTTGGCCAATCGTTATAGACAAGCCGAACATGGCCCGGCACTTATCGAAAAGTTAATAGACTGCCAACAACGCCTCGCCCAACTTAGAACGGATAACTTTACCGGCAGCATGTTGCGTCATCACCACCATAAAAGTACGCAGTATATGGCGCAATGGATTGAAGCAAAAAACCGCACTCACTAACTATCGACACTATCGCTACACACTTTGCATTGTCACGCTTATTGACCCCCTTCCACACCCCACCTTATAAACAACTCGCCGGATTAGATTCAGACAAACTTATCCGGCGGCATTTATCTAACTTACCACTTGATGCAAGGATGCATTAAATGACTACCATTGTTCAAAACAACCTGACACTTAACAACTGGATGGCCAGCACGCCGGCCATTGACACGTTGTCACTCTGCGAATTGACCCTGCCGGGCACCCATAACGCTGGCAGCGACTGGAAAGCCTCTTGGCCGCTTATTCCAGGCGCCCACTGGCTGGCTTGTCAGCACCAATCGTTTTACTCGCAACTGTGCAAAGGCTCTCGAGCGTTGGATATCAGACTCGTATTTGACGCCAAGGAACCGGGGCTTGGAAAATTCCGAATGCATCACAACGGCTACCGTAACAATCGTACCTTGGGGAACTTGTTTACCGACCTGAGGCAGTTTCTTGACGAGAACCCCGATGAATTCATTGTCCTGGACTTCCACGAACTAAAAGGGGATGCGTTTGATTACACTTTTTTCAACAACATGATGATCCATCTTATGGGGCACCAGATAATTCCCACTCGAAACCGTTCTCTGAGCCTGCATCAACTCAAGCAAATCAGTTCTGAGCAAAGGCTCCTGGTCGCGGCCCCTGGGCATTGGCAGCTTGATCGAAACGTGTTCCTTGAACAGATTGAACACCAATGGTCTGGCAGCGGCATCACAAGCGCCGCCGATCTGCAGAAGCACATTACGAGCGTCCTGACCTACCCGCCAGGCACATGGGCACCATGGTCGCTCTCGGCAGCGAGTTACAGCGCCCTCGGTGGCCCCGTGGATATTCATGATGAACTCAATGCCTGGTTCGACCCGGAAAAAAGTGATTGGGCGGCAAAGTGCAACATCATCAATGTTGACTTCATTGAAGAGTCGCAAATTGTTTCCTATTGCCGAACCGCAAACGTATATAAAGCCGCCAAACGAGCCAACTAATCGGCGTGCCATTAAACGGCTATCTATGTGTAACTGTTTCCATGACTGGAAATCCTCTTACTCACTTCTATGCTGGGTCATGAAAGCCTTTCTGCGCAGGGCGATCAACACAGGTGTGGCGTGCAGCCAACTCTGATACATGAATTTCGTCGCCCCACGGAGGGGGCGCGTCAACGACAAGGAACTGTCATGACCCAAAACACAGCGGGCACGTTAGACAAACAAAAGTGGATGAGTAACGTCCTGGATATCCATCGATTAAAACTGACCGATATCGTCTGGCCGGGCGCCCATAACGCCGGCATGGATAAACAGGCACCCAATTATGATGTGGTTATCGGCAACTGGACGACGTGTCAAAACGGTTCATTTGCCTGGCAACTGTCCAACGGTGCCCGGGCCTTTGATATCCGCCTGGGTTACACCGAGGGCGCGGACCAGTCGATTTTCTATTTTCACCACAACGGATACCAGTCCCATCGGGTCCTCGATGAACTGATGACAGACGTGTCAGCGTTCCTTGACCGCAATCCCGATGAGTTCATCGTGCTGGATTTCCACCAACTCGCGGATGGGTCCAAACCCTTTGATTATCAGAAACTCAACGATCTTCTGGTGAGTCGACTCGGGCAGCGAGTGATCCCCCCCGGCGACGCTGAAAAAACCATCGGCGAACTGAAGCGGATCAGTCCTCGCCGCCGGGTGGTGTTGGCGGCGCATGGACGGCGGGAACTGGATGAGGATTACTTCTGGCCGCGCATCCCGCACAAGTGGATAAACAAACGGTTTACCGATACCGAGGATCTGCAAAACCATGTTTCCAGCACACTCGAAGACGCGCCGTACGAAACGTTTCTATGGTCGTTATCAGCCACCAGCTACGCATTTCTGGGTGGGCCTCAGGACATCAAAACCCAGATCAATGACTGGTTCAATCCCACCCGCGACTGGGTCACGCGCTGCAGCATCATCAATACCGACTTTTTCGACGAATCAGAGATCGTTCGTTATTGCTGGACGGCCAACAGCATGAAAGCGGTTTACGGCCATGCGTTGCATGAGCGGACTCCGGGCTGACACACGGAACGTTGCACACTGGCATTAGGGGCCTGGAAAGAGGCATGATCAGGGCGCAATGATAATAAAAAGCGCCCTGACATGACCCGAACCGCCAGAGTCACCGATCCTTCCTACGAACTGATGGACGACCACAACGGGTTGTCGATCATCTATCGCCAGCATGGATTTCCCTGCCCATTGGTGCGGTGGCATTTCCACAAGGAATACGAGCTGCACCTGATCGTCGCCAGTTCCGGCAAGGTGTTCATCGGCGATTACATTGGCAACTTCTACCCGGAAACCCTGTTCTTGACCGGCCCGAATCTGCCTCACAACTGGATCAGCCAGGTGGCCGAAGACGAGGTAGTGCCCAAGCGCGACATGCTGGTCAACTTCACGGATGAATTGTTCGAGAGCGGTCATCAGGTATTCGCAGAACTGAAGACCCTTGCGCCACTGCTGGAGCGCGCGCAGTACGGCATCGAATTTCGTTGCAAACGCACCATCCGCCAGGCCATGACGTTGATGCAACGCATCGCCGACACTAAAGGCGTCACCCGGCTTGGGCACTTTTTCATACTGCTGGAGCTGCTCGCGGCTTCTGACGATTTTCAGTTGCTGTCGGGGGCCACCACGCCGCAACTGGCGGATGAACACAATATCGATCGCACCAACCGGGCGGTGGATTACATTTTTGCGCATTACGCCCGGGACCTGCCGCTCGAGGAAGTCGCCGAGCATTTAGGCATGAAGCCAACGTATTTCAGTCGGGTGTTCAAGCAAGCCACCGGGCGCTGCTTCATCGAGTTCGTCAATCGCCTGCGCATCAGCAAATCCTGCGAGTTGCTGGCCGATGGCGACAAACCGGTGACCGATGTGTGTTTCGAATCGGGTTTCAACAATATTTCCAACTTCAATCGGCGGTTCCAACAGCTCAAGGGCATGACGCCCTCGCATTACCGGCGGCTGGCGGTACAGCGGCTGACCGAACAGAATCTGGCCTGAACGTCTTGGTCGTAGGGCGTTCTGGGCCATACGCCATACCTGTAGGAGCGCGAGGCTTGCCCGCGAATGGGTCAGAAAACCTGTACAAAATCGATGACTGTTCACCTCTGTGAAGCCTGTCCTTGTATCTCCCCCCATTAATCCCAGTGCAAAAAAGTATCGATTCAAGTGCGACGGATGATTTGTCACATCCTCAATTGAAGGCTGTAATCAGTGCACATTCTTCCTGCCCTCGGAAGACACAAAAACAATAACTGTCCTTCTGTCCCCCATCGGGTGCAGAAAAGGAGTGCACGATGCAACCTTCTGTAAAAGCTCTGCTTGCCCTCACCTGCATGACCCTCAGCAGCGTCAGCCTCGGCGCTCAGACGCTGACCATCGCCACCGTCAACAACAGCGACATGATCCGCATGCAAAAGCTCTCGAAAACCTTCGAGGCCGAGCATCCGGACATCAAGCTCAATTGGGTGGTGCTGGAAGAAAACGTCCTGCGCCAACGCCTGACCACTGACATCGCCACCCAGGGCGGGCAGTTCGACGTGCTGACCATTGGCATGTACGAAGCCGCACTCTGGGGCGCCAAGGGCTGGCTGGAGCCGATGAAGGATCTGCCGGCCACCTACGCCCTCGACGATGTGTTCCCTTCGGTGCGTGAAGGCCTTTCGGTCAAGGGCTCGCTCTACGCCCTGCCGTTTTACGCGGAAAGCTCCATCACCTATTACCGCACCGACCTGTTCAAGGACGCCGGGCTGACCATGCCCGAGCGCCCGACCTGGACCCAGATCGGCGAATTCGCCAGCAAGCTCACCAATAAAGACAAAGAACAGTACGGCATCTGCCTGCGTGGCAAGGCCGGTTGGGGCGAGAACATGGCGCTGATCACCACCGTCGCCAATGCCTATGGGGCACGCTGGTTTGATGAGCAGTGGAAGCCGGAATTCACTGGCCCTGAGTGGAAAAACGCCTTGAATTTCTACGTCGACACCATGAAGAAATCCGGCCCGCCGGGTGCCTCCAGTAACGGCTTCAACGAAAACCTTGCGTTGTTCAACAGCGGCAAGTGCGCGATCTGGGTAGACGCCAGCGTTGCCGGTTCCTTCGTAACCGACAAAACCCAAAGCAAGGTCAGCGAGCACGTTGGCTTTACTTATGCGCCGCATGAGACCACCGACAAAGGTTCAGCCTGGTTGTATTCCTGGGCGCTGGCGATCCCGACCAGTTCCAAGGCCAAGGACGCGGCGAAAACCTTCAGTGCCTGGGCCACCTCCAAGGAATACGGCGCATTGGTTGCCGAAAAAGACGGCATCGCCAACGTGCCGCCCGGCACTCGGGCCTCGACCTACAGCGAGGCTTACATGAGCGCCGCACCGTTTGCCAAGGTCACGCTGGAATCGCTGAAAGCGGCGGACCCGAGCAAACCGACCCTCAAACCGGTGCCTTACATCGGCATCCAGTTGGTGACTATCCCTGAATTCCAGGCGGTGGGCACCCAGGTCGGCAAGTTGTTCTCGGCGGCGCTGATTGGCCAGACCACGGTCGACCAGGCACTGACGGCGGCCCAGCAAACCACCGAACGTGAGATGAAACGCGCCGGTTATCCCAAATAACCCCTAGCCATCCAAATTGTGGCGAGGGCGCTTGCTCCCGCTGGGCTGCCTAGCGGCCCCAAATCCGGGAAACGCGATTCATCAGACAGACCGCATTTTCCGGATTTACGACTGCTTCGCAGCCGAGCGGGAGCAAGCTCCCTCGCCACAGGGTCTCGCCGCATTTCGAGCAAGTGATCGCCATGAATATTTCAACTGCCAAAGCTCACATGGACATCCCCCAACCGGTGCGTAAAAGCCGATTGGCCAATCCCGGCTGGTTTCTGGTCAGCCCCTCGGTGGCGTTGTTGCTGCTGTGGATGATCGTGCCGCTGGGCATGACCGTTTACTTTTCAATGATCCGCTACAACCTTCTCTATCCCGGCGAAAACGAATTCGTCGGGCTGGAGAACTTCACCTACTTCCTGACTGACTCCGGGTTCATGCCCGGCGCCACCAACACCCTGTTGCTGGTCGGCAGCGTGCTGCTAATCAGCGTGGTACTGGGTGTGCTGATCAGTGCCTTGCTGGAGGCCAGCGAATTCCTCGGTCGCGGCATCGTGCGGGTGATGCTGATCTCGCCGTTTTTCATCATGCCCACCGTCGGCGCACTGATCTGGAAGAACCTGATTTTCCATCCGGTGTCGGGGATTCTCGCCTACGTCTGGAAGCTGTTCGGCGCACAGCCGGTGGACTGGCTGGCGCACTACCCGCTGCTGTCGATCATCATAATCGTGTCCTGGCAATGGCTGCCCTTCGCGATCCTGATCCTGATGACCGCCATGCAGTCCCTAGACCAGGAACAGAAAGAAGCCGCACGCCTCGACGGGGCCGGGCCGATCGCGATCTTCTGGCACCTGACCCTGCCGCACCTGGCCCGCCCGATTGCGGTGGTGGTGATGATCGAAACCATCTTCCTGCTCTCGGTGTTCGCCGAAATCTTCACCACCACCAACGGCGGTCCCGGCTATGCCTCGACCAACCTGGCGTACCTGATCTACAACCAGGCACTGGTGCAGTTCGACGTCGGCATGGCGTCCGCCGGCGGCTTGATCGCGGTGGTGATCGCCAACATCGCGGCCATCGTGCTGGTGCGGATGATCGGCAAAAACCTGACAGACAAAGCCTGAGGCCTGCGCCATGACTCTTCAACAATCCCGCCGCCTGCAAAGCCTGCTGCTCGGCACTCTGGCCTGGGCCATCGCGATCCTGATCTTCTTCCCGATTTTCTGGATGGTGTTGACCAGTTTCAAAACCGAAATCGACGCGTTCGCCACGCCGCCGCAGTTCATCTTCACGCCGACGCTGGAGAACTACCTGCACATCAACGAGCGCAGCGATTACTTCAGCTTCGCCTGGAACTCGGTGGTGATTTCGTTCAGCGCTACGGCTCTGTGCCTGCTGATCGCGGTGCCCGCGGCCTACTCCATGGCGTTCTACGAAACCCAGCGCACCAAAGGCACGCTGCTGTGGATGCTCTCCACCAAGATGCTGCCGCCGGTGGGCGTGCTGATGCCGATCTACCTGTTGGCCAAGAGCTTCGGCCTGCTCGATACGCGCATCGCGCTGATTGTGATCTACACGCTGATCAACCTGCCGATCGTGGTCTGGATGATTTACACCTACTTCAAGGACATCCCCAAAGACATCCTCGAAGCCGCGCGCCTCGACGGAGCCACGCTTTGGCAGGAAATGGTCCGGGTGCTGCTGCCGATCGCCAAGGGAGGCCTGGCCTCCACCGTGCTGCTGTCGCTGATCCTGTGCTGGAACGAAGCATTCTGGTCGCTGAACCTGACCTCGTCGAAAGCCGCGCCACTGACCGCGTTGATCGCTTCGTACTCCAGCCCCGAAGGCCTGTTCTGGGCCAAGTTGTCGGCGGTGTCGACCCTGGCCTGTGCGCCGATCCTGATTTTCGGCTGGATCAGCCAGAAACAATTGGTCCGCGGCCTGTCGTTTGGCGCTGTGAAATGACCTGCCGACATGCAAATCCCTGTGGGAGCGAACCTGCTCGCGATGAGGGAGTGTCATGCAGCATTAATGCATCTGACTTACCGCAATCGCGAGCAGGCTCGCTCCCACAGAAAAGCCCGCCCGGCTCAACTGAATAACAACACGTGGAGGCCCATCATCATGGCCAACCTGAAAATCAAGAATCTGCAAAAAGGCTTCGAAGGCTTTTCCATCATCAAAGGCATCGACCTGGAAGTGAACGACAAGGAATTCGTGGTCTTCGTCGGCCCGTCGGGCTGTGGCAAATCCACCCTGCTGCGCCTGATCGCCGGCTTGGAAGAAGTCAGCGGCGGCACCATTGAACTCGACGGTCGCGACATCACCGAAGTCAGTCCGGCCAAACGCGACCTGGCGATGGTGTTCCAGACCTACGCCCTGTACCCGCACATGACCGTGAAAAAGAACATGTCGTTCGCCCTTGATCTGGCCGGCGTACCAAAGGCTGAAGTCGAGAAGAAAGTCGGTGAAGCGGCGCGCATCCTCGAGCTGGGGCCAATGCTTGAGCGCAAGCCCAAGCAACTCTCCGGCGGCCAGCGTCAACGTGTCGCAATCGGCCGCGCCATCGTGCGCAACCCGAAAATCTTCCTGTTCGACGAACCGCTGTCCAACCTCGACGCCGCGCTTCGCGTGCAGATGCGCCTGGAACTGTTGCGCCTGCACAAAGACCTGCAAGCGACGATGATCTACGTGACCCACGATCAGGTCGAAGCGATGACCATGGCCGACAAAGTGGTCGTCCTCAACGGCGGCAAAATCGAGCAAGTCGGCTCGCCGCTGGACTTGTACCACCAGCCAGCCAACCTGTTTGTCGCCGGGTTCCTCGGCACGCCGAAAATGGGTTTCCTCAAAGGCAAAGTCACCCGAGTCGAGAGCCAAAGCTGTGAAGTCCTGCTGGACGCCGGCACCCGCATCACCCTGCCGCTGAGCGGTGCCCAACTGAACGTCGGCGGCGCGGTGACCCTGGGCATTCGTCCGGAGCACCTCAACCTCGCACAAACCGGCGACTGCACCTTGCAGGTCACCGCCGACGTCAGCGAACGCCTGGGCAGCGACACCTTCTGCCACGTCGTCACCGCTTCCGGCGAAGCGTTGACCATGCGCGTTCGTGGCGACCTCGCCAGCCGTTACGGCGAAGCTTTAAGCCTGCACCTGGACGCCGAACACTGCCATTTATTCGATGCCGACGGCGTGGCGCTCACCCGCCCGCTGCGTGCAGCGGCCTGATTTAGAGAGCCTGTGATGAAACTCAACCAACAGAACCTCAACCGCCTCGCGCCCGAAGTGGCCCTGCCGGCCTACGCCCTGAGCGATACGCGCCAAGGCATCGCCCACATCGGCGTCGGAGGTTTTCACCGTGCCCATCAGGCGTATTACACCGACGCCTTGATGAATACCGGAGAAGGCCTGGACTGGGCTATTTGCGGGGTCGGCCTGCGCGCCGAAGACCGTCGCGCCCGGGACGATCTGAAAGAGCAGGATTACCTCTTCACCTTGTTCGAACTGGGCGACAGCGACGACACTGAAGTCCGGGTCATCGGCGCGATTCGCGACATGCTGTTGGCCGAAGACGGCGCGCAGGTGTTGATCGACAAGCTCGCCAGCCCAGAGATCCGCATCGTCTCGCTGACCATTACCGAAGGCGGTTATTGCATCGACGACAGCAACGGCGAGTTCATGGCGCACCTGCCGCAAATCCAGCATGACCTGGCCAACCCGAATGCACCGAAAACCGTTTTCGGCTTCCTCTGCGCCGCACTGGCCAAACGTCGCGCCGCCGGCACGCCGGCCTTCACCTTGATGTCCTGCGATAACCTGCCGCACAACGGCGCCGTCACCCGCAAAGCCTTGTTGGCCTTCGCCGCGTTGCGCGATGCCGATCTGCGTGACTGGATCGCCAACAGCGTGAGCTTCCCCAACGCGATGGTAGACCGCATCACGCCAATGACCAGCACCGAACACAAGCTGCAACTGCACGACAAACATGGCGTCGACGATGCCTGGCCGGTGGTCTGCGAACCCTTTGTGCAGTGGGTGCTGGAAGACAAGTTCGTCAACGGGCGTCCGGCCTGGGAAAAGGTCGGCGTGCAATTCACCGACGACGTCACACCGTATGAAGAGATGAAGATCAAACTGCTCAACGGCAGCCATCTGGCCCTGACGTATCTGGGGTTTCTGAAGGGTTATCGCTTCGTGCACGAGACCATGAATGATCCGCTGTTTGTGCGCTACATGCGTGCCTACATGGACCTGGACGTCACCCCGCAACTGTCGCCCGTGCCGGGCATTGACCTGACGGATTACAAGAACACGCTGGTGGCGCGTTTCTCCAATCAGGCCATCGCCGATCAGCTGGAGCGTGTGTGTTCGGACGGCTCGTCGAAGTTTCCCAAGTTCACCGTTCCGACGATCAATCGCCTGATTGCCGATGGCCAGGAGACCAAGCGTGCCGCGTTGGTGGTGGCAGCCTGGGCGTTGTATTTGAAGGGGGTGGATGAGAATGGAGACACTTACTCGATTCCCGATCCGCGGGCGGCGTTCTGCCAGGCCTTGGTGGCCGATGATGCGTTGATGACCCAGCGGTTGCTGGAAGTTGAGGAGATCTTTGGTACGGCGATTCCCCGTTCTCCGGCGTTTGTGGCGGCGTTTGAATGGTGTTGTAACAGCTTGCGGGAGGTGGGTGTGACGCGGACGCTGGAGCGGGTGCTGGCGTAAATGCGGCGGTGACAATGCTGCCGTCTTCGCGAGCAGGCTCGCTCCTACATTGGATCGTTGTCGAACATGACTAAACATCCCCTGTGGCAGCGGGCTTACCCGCGATGACGGACTGACCGACAACCTAAATGTCGAACCTGACGATCCAAGGACCTTCGATGGCAAACCAACAACTATTCCTCGGCATTGACTGCGGCACCCAAGGCACCAAAGCCGTGATCCTGGACGCCCACACTGGCCAGGTCCTGGGCCAGGGCGCCGCTGTGCACAGCTTGATCAGCGGCGCCAACGGTCGCCGCGAGCAAGACACCGGCCAGTGGCTCGAAGCGTTCACCCTGGCCACCCGCCGTGCGTTACTCGCGGCGAAAGTCGACGGTCAGGACATCCTTGGCCTCGGCGTCTCCGGACAGCAACACGGCCTGGTATTGCTCGATGACCAAGGTCAGGTGCTGCGTCCGGCGAAGCTTTGGTGCGACACCGAATCCACCCCGGAAAATGACCGTCTCCTGGCTCAACTCGGTGGCGAAAAGGGTTCACTTGAGCGCCTGGGTGTGGTCATCGCGCCCGGCTACACCGTTTCCAAACTGCTGTGGACCAAAGAACAGCACTCGGACATTTTCGCCCGGATCGCCCACATCCTCCTGCCCCACGACTACCTGAACCATTGGCTCACCGGCCGCAGTTGCAGCGAGTACGGCGACGCGTCAGGCACCGGGTATTTCAACGTGCGGACCCGCCAATGGGATTTGCAGTTGCTGCGCGACATCGACCCGACCGGACGCCTGCAAGCCGCGTTGCCGGAGTTGATCGACGCGCATCAAGCAGTCGGCACGATCCTGCCCGGAATCGCCGAACAGCTTGGCATCAACCCGCAGGCGCTGGTCTCCAGCGGGGGCGGCGACAACATGATGGGCGCGATCGGCACCGGCAATATCAAGCCCGGCGCGATCACCATGAGCCTCGGCTCTTCGGGGACGGTGTACGCCTATGCTGACCAGCCGAAAGTCAGCCCGGATGCGTCGGTCGCCACGTTCTGCTCGTCCAGCGGTGGCTGGCTGCCGTTGATCTGCACCATGAACCTGACCAACGCCACGGGGGTCATTCGCGAGCTGTTCGCCCTTGATATCGAACACTTCAACGATTTGGTCGAGCAGGCGCCCATCGGTGCTGAAGGCGTATGCATGCTGCCGTTCCTCAATGGCGAGCGCGTCCCCGCCCTGCCCCATGCCACCGGCAGCCTGCTGGGCTTGACCATGACCAACCTGACCCAGGCCAACCTGTGCCGCGCAGTCGTCGAAGGCACGACCTTCGGTTTGCGTTATGGACTGGACCTGCTGCGCCAGAATGGCTTACAAAGCCGCAGCATTTGCCTGATCGGCGGCGGCTCGAAAAGCCCGGTGTGGCGGCAGATCGTCGCCGACATTATGAACACCCCAGTGATCTGTACCGAGCAGAGCGAAGCGGCAGCCCTGGGCGCAGCGATTCAGGCGGCGTGGTGCAAGTCCAGGGCAAACGGCCACGAGGACAGTCTGGCGGACCTTTGCGAGCGTTGTGTAAAGCTCGATCTGGCCAGTGAAACCTTGCCGATTGCCGACAATGTGGCGGCCTGTCAGCAGGCCTATGAACGTTATCAACAACATGTCGCAACCCTTTAAAGAGCGAACAACTATGTATCTGGTGTGTGGCGAAGCGCTGTTCGATTTCTTCAGTGAAGACGACGCCAGCGGCCTGGCTTCAAAAGTGAATTTCAAGGCAATTGCCGGCGGTTCGCCGTTCAATGTGGCGGTTGGCTTGCGGCGATTGGGCGTGGAAGCGGCGCTCTTTGCAGGACTCTCCACCGATTACCTTGGCCGACGCTTGCAGCAAGTGCTGCAGGACGAAGGTGTGCGCCCGGATTACCTGGTGGACTTCGCCGCACCGACCACACTGGCAATGGTCGCGGTCGGGGCCAATGGCTCGCCGCACTACAGCTTTCGTGGTGAAGGTTGCGCGGACCGCCAGCTCAGAACTGAACATTTGCCTGAGCTGGGGCCGCAAGTGCGTGGTTTGCACATTGGCTCGTTCTCCCTGGTGGTGCAGCCGATTGCCGACACACTGCTGGCGTTGGTGCAGCGGGAGAGCGGAAAACGCCTGATCAGCCTTGATCCGAATGTCCGACTCAATCCTGAACCGAATATCGACCTGTGGCGTTCGAGGATTGCGACGCTGGTTGAGTTGGCGGATCTGATCAAAGTCAGCGATGAGGATTTGAGTCTGTTGTACCCCGAGCAGGATCCGCAGCGGGTGATTGAAGGTTGGTTGCAGCATCGCTGTCAGTTGGTGTTCCTGACCCGAGGTGGTGAGGGTGCCACGGTGTTCAGCCGCACTCAGGGTTCGTGGTCAGTACCGGCGAGCTCAGTGAAAATCGCTGATACCGTGGGCGCGGGCGATACGTTCCAGGCGGCGTTGATTACCTGGTTGACCGAGCAGCAGCTGGATTCGGTTGCGGGTGTGCAATCGCTTGAGTGCGGGCAAATCGACGGAATGTTGAAGTTTGCGGTACAGGCAGCGGCGCTGACCTGCAGCAAGACCGGCCCGGATTTGCCGTATCGGCAGCAACTCAACTGACAGATCGTTCCTACGTTCCGCGTGGGAATACAGCCCGGGACGCTCCGCGTCCAAAGCGGACGCGGAGCGTCAGTGAGGCATTCCCACGCAGAGCGCAGGAACGATCAACAGGATCATCGGCAATGGCGGCAGCAGGCTTTTATCGGTCGAAGAGGACTTTAGTCTGGAAATGACTGTTGATTCTTGGCCGCCTGGAAGTTGTGGCGCAGTGATACCCAGGAAAAGATAACTAAAAATCCCCTGCATTCATTGGCCGAAACCTTGTATCTAAGGGTTTTCCCGATAGCCCAACGCATCCACTCCTACGCCATTTGCGCCTTGAACGTGGCGGTTTAATCCTGCACCATCCGCACCAGCTTATTCAAAGGACGGAATTAAAGGCATGCTGGACGCGAACGCAACCCATATTTCCCTGACGCTGGAAGGCGTTTCCGTTGACCTGCAAGTGCTCAGCTTCGTCGGTCGCGAAACCCTCAATCAACCGTTCTGTTTCGACATCGAACTGGTCAGCGCCCGTCCCGACCTGAAACTTGAAGAGTTGCTGCACAAGCCTGGCTGCCTGACCTTCGGCGCCACCGGCAAGGGCATCATTCACGGTCTGGTCTATCGCATCGAGCAAGGCGATTCCGGCAAAAGCCTGACGCGCTACAGCATCAGCCTGGTCCCGCAACTCGCTTACCTGCGCCACAACCATGACCAGCAGATCTTCCAGCATTTAAGTGTGCCGAAGATCATCGCCCAGGTACTGGAGGCGCGCGGCATCCTGTCTGACGCTTACAGTTTCCAGCTCGGCGCGATCTACCCCGAGCGCGATTACTGCGTCCAGTACGACGAATCCGACCTGCACTTCATCCAGCGCCTGTGCGAAGAGGAAGGCATTCACTTCCACTTCCAGCACAGCGCCAGCGGCCACAAACTCGTCTTCGGCGATGACCAGACGGTGTTCCGCAAACTCGCACCCGTGGCCTACCAGCAAGACTCCGGCATGGCCGCCACGAAACCGGTGATCAAACGTTTCAACCTGCGCCTGGAAACCCGCACCACCCGCGTCAGCCGCCGCGACTACGACTTCGAAAAACCACGCATCCTGCCCGAAGGCGCCGCCAAGAGCGCTTTCACCCCGGACCTCGAAGACTACGACTACCCCGGCCGCTTCCTGACCCGCGAGCGCGGCAAACAACTGGCCACCCGCGCGCTGGAGCGCCATCGCAGCGATTACAAACTGGCCGAAGGCAAAAGCGACGAGCCAACCCTCGTCAGCGGCCACTTCATGGCCCTGAGCGAACACCCGCGCGCCGAGTGGAACGATCTCTGGCTGCTGCTCGAAGTCGTGCACGAAGGCAAGCAGCCGCAAGTGCTCGGCAAAAACGTCACCAGCGACGTCACCCATAACAAAGACGATTTCCATCAGGGCTACCGCAACACCTTCCTCGCCACCCCGTGGGACGCGCACTTCCGCCCTGCCCTCGAACACCCGAAACCGAAAGTCCTGGGCAGCCAGACCGCCATCGTCACCGGCCCGCCCGGCGAAGAGATCCACTGCGACGAATACGGCCGCGTCAAAGTGCAATTCCACTGGGACCGCGACGGCCAGGCCAACGACACCACCAGTTGCTGGCTACGCGTCGCCACCGGCTGGGCCGGCAGTGCCTACGGCGGCATCGCCATCCCGCGCGTCGGCATGGAAGTCCTCGTCACCTTCCTCGAAGGCGACCCCGACCAACCGCTGATCACCGGCTGCCTGTTCCACAAGGAAAACGTCGTCCCCTACGACCTACCTGCGAACAAGACCCGCAGCACCTTCAAAACCCTGAGCTCGCCGGGCGGCAAGGGCTACAACGAGTTCCGTATCGAAGACAAGAAAGGTGCGGAACAGATCTACCTGCACGCCCAGCGCGATTGGGATGAAAACATCGAGCACGACCAGAAAATCCGCATCGGCAATGAACGCCATGACACGGTCGAGGCCAATGTTTTCAGCGAGTTCAAGGTTGAAGAACACCGGATTACCCATCTGGACCGCAAGACTGAAGCGCGGGCGGATGATCACCTGACGGTGGCGGTGACCCAGCATGTGAAAGTGGGGACGGCGCAGTTTGTCGAGGCGGGTCAGGAGATTCATTACCACGCTGGCGAGAAGGTGGTGGTTGAAGGCGGAATGGAACTGACGGCCAAGGCTGGCGGGAGTTTCGTCAAGGTAGATGCGGGGGGTGTGACGATCAGTGGGGCTGAGGTGAAGGTGAACACCGGGGGCTCGCCTGGGGTGGGGACAGGGATTCAGATTTTGCCGCCCGTCATCCCGTGGGCCGCCGCTCAGGACAAAGCCGGCGCCCTGCTCGTCCCGGCCGCCGTACAAATGGCCATGGCCAAAGCCGCCCGTGCGGCGGGCGACATACGCTGCCCGATTTGCGAAGCCTGCCGTGAAGGCAAGTGCGATCTGGGGACTGCAGCATGAGCGACGCACTGAACAACTGGCTCGGCGAACAGGCAAAACTCAATCGCGTGCTGATCCTGGCCCTGGACAGCCTCGCTGAGCCGAACCCGGTCACTTCGCTCTACAGCGCCGGATTGATGAAGCGCTCGGTGCAGCTCTATCGACGCACCCAGTACGCCGACTTCGCCGCCATCAGCCCCTGGTTCACCGAACTGCACGAACCCAACGCCGATGCCTTCCGCAAACTGCTGGACGACCCGCAGCGCAACTGGGGTTGGATCGGCAGCATGGAAAAAGCCGATCTCGACGGCCTGATCCAACACTGGCAAGCGCGGATGGTGATTGAAGAAGATGGCGAGCGTTCGTTGTTCCGTTTTCAGGACAATAGGGTGATTGCTCGATGCCTCGCTAACTTGAGCGAAACCGAATGGCCGTTGCTGTTAGGCCCGATCAGCAGCGTGCTGTATTGGGACGAGGAGCAATGGAAAAGTGCGGACAACCCCAAGCCCCGAATATACCCGGTGCCCAACCCCGCGCCGTGGTTGCGAATTCCAAACGCGCCGGAGCGTACCCGCAGCATCTTGCGCGAAAACCTGAAACGTTGGCTGCTGGTGTACCACGTCGAGGCCGCCGCCAAACTCTCCGAAACCCGCAATGTCCGCGAATGGCTGGAAGAACAGATGGACCTGCTTGAAACCTGGCAATGGAACACGCCAGAACAACGCGAATTCATGCTCAGCCTGAGACTTGATCCCAAATGCGCAGAAGACGTGGCTTGGCAGCCATTGCCGAGTGAAACCCCAGAGCAGCATTTTGCGCGGTGTCAGCGGTTTTTTGACGCGAGTTTGGGCAAACCAGAGCGTGAGTAAGTTTGTGGCGGCTGGCGAAACAGCGTTTACGGCTGAACACTTTTCTGGTCGTTTGCCTTTGTTCCTCGCTGCGGCGGGCGTGATGGTGGCTTCTGGCTGTTCGGCCATCAAGCCTGCCGATAGTTTTACGTTGCTGACGGAACTGCCACCTGGGTTCAGCATTAAAGGTGAAGCATCCTATGTGCCTCGTACGGGGGAGATGTGTTCAGTGCCTGCGAAGAAAGGCAGGAACTATCCGGGGTTGAAGTTTTTTGAGCAGAAGCTGAGCGCTGGTGCACAAACGGCGCGGTTTGAAGTTCCGCTGACGAGTACGGAAGGTGGTTGTCCTTTGGTACTAAAAAGTTTCGGATATGAAGTAGACGCAAAGTACGGAGCTGCTCGGCTCAATTTAGGTAGGGATTACACGGGGATTGCGTTTCAGGATGGAATCGCAGACAGCCAAAATGCACCTTCTCCCATGGTATTGCAGAAACAGTGTGAATGGTTTTTTCGTACGGTAGGGCCCAAACGTTACATAGCAAAAATTCTGGAGTGTAAATCTGTAGCAACACCTGAACAGGAAAACGGCACAGTTGCAAAAGGTCCGCTGCAACTTGCTCAGCTGGTGGGAAAGACGGTTAAAGTAGTTTTCGCTATTTCAAGCGAAGAGAGTCCGGCTATGGGTGATAACTGGGTGAAATTCCCCACTGGCTGGAAGCGCTGCATGGGGGAAAGCCTCGAAGACCCTTATGCGTTTTGTAATGGGAACATAACCGATTTCAAACCTTTCAAAATGCCGGATGGACGTGATTGCACCGTCTATCCCAACTGCACTGAACAAGGACAATAAAATGTTTTTTCGAAACTTTTTCACTGGATTTGTTCGAACTGCGGCCATCGGCTTAGGGGCGCTCGGGACTGCAGGATGCTCAGTCGCACAACAGGATAGCTTCACGCTGATCACTGAACTGCCACCCGGATTCAGCATTAAAGGTGAAGCATCCTATGTGCCTCGTACGGGAGAGAGTTGTACAGTCCCACCTCGAAAAAGCAGAAGCTACCCCGGATTGAAGTTCTTCGAGCAAAAGCTTAGTAACGACGCCCAGACAGCGCAATTCGAAGTACCGCTAACCAGCATCGAAGGGGGGTGCCCCTTGGTGCTTGATACCTTCGCGTATGAGGTTGATGCCAAATATGGTGCTGACTTCCGGAATGTAGGTAGGGCACACACAGGGGTTTCGTTTGAGGATGGAAGTTTAGAAAGACCAAGACCTCCCGAAACCTTGATAAAGCAAAAGCAGTGTCAATGGTTGTTTCGCACCGCTGGACCCGATCGTTACATTGTGAAAATTTTGAAATGTAAATCTGTCACAGCGGCCAACGAGGTGAGTGACGAAGCTGAAAATGGTCCCATACAACGAGCAAAGCTCGCGGGTCAAACGATCAAAGTTGTATTTTCAATTGCCACGGAAGAAACCCCATACATGGGAGATACATGGGTTAAATTTCCTGAAGGCTGGAAACGGTGCATGGGAAAGAGCCTCGAAGATCCTTATGCGTTTTGTCGCGGCAATACTACCGATTTTAAGCCCTTTAAAATGCCAGATGGACGTGATTGCACCGTTTATCCCACCTGTACTGAATAAGGATATTTTTTATGGAGCCGAAGGCGCCTTGCAATCCACTCTTAAGTGAAAAATCAGGAGCATGCCCACTGCGTGGCGACTGGATTAGTTTTCAAGTAGTAGATGAAACCGGCAATGGAAAGTCTTACGCTGGGCTCTCCTATGTCCTTCAGGATAGTGCGCATCAAAAATATTCCGGAGTACTGGACGCTGATGGAAAAGCGAAGGTTTTCAACCATTATCAAGGCCCCGTCGTACTGACCCTTGACGCCCCTTATATAGGAACTGATGATCTTTATTCTGTCCTTTCGCAGCGAGAAAGCTACCCCATTCCCATCACAGAATTTCAGGTAAAAGCCGAGAAAACACGTTTTGTACGGAAAGACGGTTTACGCGTTGAGAAAAATCCTGCAAAGGAAAAGGCAGACCAGTTTTTTCATGTCGAAGTGAAAGACTTGGTGAAATTTACTGCTCACCTGCCACCCTGCTCTCCTAGAAAATACCCTCCAAACCAAAGTTTAATGAAAGCCATGGGCGACCTCGGGTTCGGACCAATAGAATCGGAACTCTATGGAATTAGCCTAATACCTAACAAACATACCGTTCTTGAAGTACGCCCACTGCGCGCCTTCCGCCCCATGCTGTCGAAAGACAACGAATTCAGCGCATTGAACCTGTATCAACTGTCTCTATTTTCAAGCTTGAGCTACTGTAATTTTGGTCAAGAGCCTGCCGAAAAACCAATCGACACTGTAACGTTTCCATTGGATCCGAGCGTCGGGCATATGTTTGGTAATAGCCTTGCCAGTTACACAGAGTCTTGGAAAATCAACTCAACCCAGACATTAGCTTACTATCCACTTTATGAAGATGTGCCTTACTCCAAGCGTTTCGAGATTTTGCCGTTCGACCCCACATTATACAAAAAAAACAATCGTGAATTAGGCCCAAATCAAGAGCATCCCGCCACATGGCACTTCTTCGATGATGGCAAAGCCGAAGGCGGCACCGATACTCAGGCCTTCATAACCCACCATGACGAAATTATTCTAATCTCCGTTCGAGGAACGTTAGAACTAGTGGACTTCGTGCGAGACACAGATGCGGAGCAAGTTCCTATTACGGGTGGCATAGGTAAAGCGCACAAAGGCTTTTACGATGCCTACCGAGCGATGAGTACTTTTATACTTACCTATCTCGATAGTTTTCACGTAGACCAAAAAGTCATTATTTGCGGTCATAGCCTCGGCGGAGCCATTGCAACTTTGCTCGCTGAAGCGCTTCGACGTGACACTAAAGAATACGACGTCCTTCTCTATACCTACGGCTCCCCACGAGCCGGTGACGCCGACTTCGTCAATGGCGCGGTAGGCTTGGCCCATCACCGCATGGTCAACAGCAACGACCCTATTCCAAGTGTTCCCGCGCCCTGGATGAACACCCGCAAAAGTATCTGGATGCCCGGCGTGGTCCTCAGTTTTGTCACCGCCCCTTTAGGCGCACTTATTTTCGCTATAGGCCTGTCGCGAACTGGCGGTGCTCCATACGAACACCAGGGTAATCTGCACCATTTCATGCCCGTTCATTTTAAAGGGCGCGAGCAATCCGCGGTTCTCTGGGACCCAGGTTGCGACTCCATCGAAGAGGCGGCTTGCACCAAGGCATTGAAAAAGTTCGGCGATATGCCCGACCGTGATGCTTTTGTGATGCAACTGTTCCAGATGAGCGATCACTACATGGTGCCCTCCTACATTCCGTACGCTTGGGCAACATTGCGCCGCTGGCAGCAAACCCAGGAAAGCGGGACTACCGTGGTTACCAAAACAGAGTACGACCAGGTTTACTACCAATTGCAAGAGATGCAGGAGCGGCTGAAGGCGAAAGAAGCTGAACTGAGGTTCGCTTACCAATCTGACCGTCGGCAGTACCAGCAAGAGGCAAATGTGTTGAGAGCAGAAATTGGACGGCTTGATACATCAAGACAACGGATTCACACCCTTAGCTTCCTCAAACTAGTGCCTGAGGACATCTACGGCTCCGCCACTCAAGCGCCGGAACATAAAATCAACGTAGATCGCTGGATGGCAAAAAAAGAAAACAGTGTCGAGGTCCAGCTCGCGATGATTCCTGATGCAAGCAGCAGTGACCTGAGGACAGCGTAGTTTTCAGGAATGCTTTAACTCGGTACGCGTGTAAACAAGCCAGTGTCCGCAGGAGACTGGCTTGTTATGTACCGCAGTGGCGTCAGACCGGCGCCTTCCACCCCATCATCCGCTGCTGTGCCACCTGCAACAGATCAAAACCATCCTGAGTCAGCAGATAAAGCGCATGGGTAATGTGCGGAATATCCTGAACATCGCCGTGCTTGAAGCATTGGCAATGGAGGGTTTCAAGCAGCTGACTGGAGGCACGGACCCGCTGTAGAGCGGCTTCGAGGATGTCTTGAGGATTGGCTTCGGTGTCGATCACCAAAGGACTTGAGTCGGTAACGCTGCTGTTGATTGAGCGATAGCGATCGGGAAACGGGTTTAACGTTGGCATAGTAATTACTCGATGAGCAGTTAGTAATCGCCAGCACCGTGACCAAACGATGGGAGGCGGCTGTGTACAGGCTTGGTCAACCGACGCCATCAAATCGGCTCGCCCGAAGGCGTCCAGCACACAGCCGCCATTGCAACGCACTACGAGGACTGAGAAGTCCGAAGCGCGAATGATGGCACACAAATGTGATGGAATCAGGTGACCAAACCTGTCCGCTGATTTTGCAGCGAGCCCAAACAGTAATCGCTCCTACCCATCCGGCGAAAGTCGACAAGGCGTCTGATCTTGTAGGACCAAGCCGAAGATCCCGTAGATCGTTTCCCACGTGAAACCTCTGACAGAAACACCCTCGCGACAGGCGGCGTTCAGCCGGGTTAACCATCCGTTAACCGCGCGGTCCAAGACTTTACTGGACCGCACGCCCTCAGGTTCCTCTGACGCCCAGTGCGGCAGGTTCGACGCTCAATCCGTCGAACTGACTCAACGTCTGCACTGGAGATCGCCCCATGAACATCCGCACGCTGCTGATGACTTCCGCCCTCGCCTGCACCGCGTTTACTGGTCTTGCGCAGGCCAACGAGACGTCGTCCTCGCAAGCTACCCCCTATCACTACGGTATGCCGCTGAACATCGGCAAAGTGGTCGCCCTGACCGAGCCGAACACACTGGAATGCAAGGTGATCACGGCCGACATGAAGTACATCGATACGTCAGGCAAGCCTGGAGAAATCAGCTACCGGAAGCTTTCTGACGCTTGCAGTTATCAGAACTGACTGAAAGGTCTGATTTTGCACTTTGCGGTACTCCTGTGAGGGATCAGGCGCTATGCTTTGGCGCCTCCCTCACTGCCGCAAGGATCCGCCATGCAGTTATCGTTTCGTATCGTGTCGACCTTCACTTCCCTCCTCTGTTTTCTGCTGGCCCTGGTCTGGGGTTTGATGCCGGATGGGTTGCTGGCGATCTGGAGTATTGAGTATTCGTCTGCGGCAGGGTTTGTCGCGCGACGCAGTGCAGTGCTGTTCGCGGCGTTGGGCGTGATGTTTTATCTGGTTCGGAACGAGGCGCCGTCGGTCACCCGCAATGCGCTGAGCACCGGGTTTACCGTGGGTTGTTTCGGCTTGGCGATACTGGGTTTTGGCGAATGGCTCAATGGCCATGCCGGGCCGGGCATATTGCTGGCGGTGATGGTCGAATCGGCGCTGGGACTGGGGTTTGTCCAGGCCCGGCGCGTGTCGGCAGAATTCGAAACTGCAGGTTAAAGCGCTTTCCCGGCGGGATGCAGTGGTCGATTCTCTTCCTGATGCTGCATCTCAGAGCGTAGACCGGCAATCAGGTCGTTTATTTCACGGCAACCGTTCAGGTGCTTGGCATCTATCCCGGTCTTTATCAAATCAAGGTGATCGGTTTTGCGGTCTGAATACACCTTGACGGTCATCGACAGGTCCGGCGAGAGCGTGCACTGACAGCGCTTCGGCAGAAAACTGCTTTCAACGATATTGCGAAGTTCCAAGGCAGAAAGAAACATGGCGACTCTCTCCTGATTGTGAGACTGCCAGAAAAATTCAACGTCGGTCCGTGGTGAAATCTCCCGCCGTTTCTTCCGTCGACGGAGTTTCTACGTTTCACACAGCAGACCGTCCTTGTGGTTAGAGCTGACTCAATAATGTCCTGGTCAACTTAAGATCTGCTTGAGCATAAAGCATGCCGCAAATTTCGCCGTGCAGCTCATCGGTAAATCAATGATTTAACGGACATGCCTGAAGATGGCCTCATGCAATCTGCAAGAAAGGGCAGTTTGAACCCTGCAATTTGCATACATTCCCGACCGGGTTTGCATTGGTGGCGGTCGGCAGTAAGAATGCGCCTGCCAATCCAGTATCCGCTGACCCTACTCACACGCAAGGAGGCATCATGGGTTCTTTGACCTGTATCAATACCGTCGGGCTGATTGTTGCCAGCCTTTCGAGCGTGGCCTGTGCGGCAAAGCTCGAAACCGTCGCGCCGTTCCCTAAACCGGAAAGCGGTTTTACCCGCCAGGTCATTCATGTAGCGCCGCAGCCACAGGAAGAAAACTTCCAGGTTGAGGTGCTGGCGGGCAAGACGCTGACGGTGGACTGCAATCGCCAACGTCTGGGCGGTATCCTTGAGGAAAAAAACCTTGAAGGCTGGGGCTACCCCTTTTACCGTCTGGAAAAAATCATCGGCCCGATGAGCACGATGATGGCCTGCCCCGACGGCAAGAGTAAAAAGGCGTTTGTGCCGGTGGTCGGTGACGGCTTCATGCTTCGTTACAACAGCAAGTTGCCGATCGTGCTCTACGTGCCCAAGGACGTCGAAGTCCGCTATCGGATTTGGTCGGCGTCGGACAAGGTCGAGAAAGCCGTTCAAGAGTAACCGCAGCGCCCCTCCTCACGCTGAGGCGTCGCTCAACGCGGCGCGCTCGGCGACATGCCGCAGGCTGTCAAAATTGATATTGGCGCCCGAGTCGATCGCGATCAGGGTTTGACCACACGCACCGGTTTGAGCGACGTACTTCTTGATGCCGGCCACCGCCAAGGCACCGGAGGGCTCGGTGATCGAGCGGGTATCGTCGTAGATATTCTTGATGGCGGCGCACAGTTCGTCGTTGCTGACGGTCAGCACTTCATCGACGCAAAACCGGCAGACTTCAAATCCATAGGCGCCAATCTGCGCGACGGCCACGCCATCGGCGAACGTGCCCACGGTGGGCAGGACGATCCGCTCGCCAGCTTGTAACGCCGCGTACAGACACGCGGAATGTTCTGATTCGACGCCGATGATGCGGACTTCCGGGCGCAGGTATTTGACATACGCCGCGATGCCGGCGATCAGACCTCCGCCACCCACCGGGACGAAGATCGCATCCAGGGGGCCTTGTTGCTGGCGCAGGATCTCCATGGCCACGGTGCCCTGCCCGGCGATTACGTCCGGGTCATCGAAAGGTGAGACGAAGGTGCAACCGGTTTGCTCGGCGAGGCTCAGGGCGTATTCGAGGGCGAACGGAAAGCTCTCGCCGTGCAGCACGGCCTCTGCCCCCCGACTGCGCACCCCGTGCACCTTCAATGCTGGTGTTGTGCAAGGCATGACAATCGTCGCAGCGATCCCCAATTCACGCGCCGCCAACGCTACGCCTTGGGCGTGATTACCCGCTGAAGCGGTGATCACGCCCCGAGCCTTTTGCTCATCGCTCAGTTGCACCAATTTGTTGTAAGCGCCACGGATCTTGAAGGAAAAGGTCGGTTGCAAGTCCTCACGCTTGAGCAGGATCTGATTACCCAAGGCCTCGGACAGCGCTGGCGCGGGTTGCAACGGCGTGCGCACGGCCAGCTCATACACCGGCGCGGCGAGGATCTTTTTCACATAGTGCTCAAGCAAGGCCTGCTGGGCGGGGGTGCTGCTCATGGTCGTCTCCTGACATTGATCGGGGCCCAGGAGACAGAAAGTAAAAACCCGCCTCTAGGGCGGGTTGGGTGCTGCAGTCGTGAGCTAGCCCGCCAAATAAGGAATGGCGGTAATAATGCTTGGCTGGCAGCGCAATACGGTGGAAGTCATGGCTGGAAATTAGCCGGACGTTGCGGGCAAGTCAATGGTCAATTTTCCTCGGTCTCTGTAGGCTGGCGGACATCGCTCATTGTCCCAAGGAAGGAAACCATGAAGTCTGTCGCCCTGCCCCTCATTGCCTTGATCGCCTTTGCCGGCTACACCGTTTCCGTGATGCTTCAGGCGGAGCAGTCGTTGATCGACTTCGGCATCGGTTTGATGTCACGCCCGGATACTGCGCAGGTGGTGATTGATCTTTATCTGTTGGCGACACTTGCAGGCGTCTGGATGTACCAGGATGCGCGCAAGCGTGGGCAGTCGGGGTTATCGGTGATTCCGTATCTGCTGATTACGGCGGTTTTCGTGTCCGTCGGGCCGCTGTTGTACCTCGTGGTTCGGGGGCTTAAGAATCGCAGGAATTGCGGTGATGCACGCCAGCGAGTTTGATCCAAAGCAGTGTTCTGTTGCGGATAGAGCCTTCGCGGGCAAGCCTCGCTCCTGCATTGGAGCGTATCCCCCTGTAGGAGCGAGGCTGCCCGCGAAGACGGCCTGACAGTCGACATCGTCATTTCGCCAACCGCCTGAGCCCAAGCACCATCGCCCCCGCCCCAATCATCATCGCCGTCAGAAACAACGGATACGACACCCACCACGGCGTGCCCCCGGTCATCATGCTGAACTCGGACATGCCGCCAATGCTCGCAATCAGGTTCAGCGGCAAAAACACCACGTTAATTAATGTCAGCTTGCGCAGCAGATTGTTCATGCTGTTGTTCATCAGGTTGCCCCGGGCGTCGATCAGCCCGGAAAACACCGTGGAGTAAATTTCCGCCTGCTTGTAGCACTGGTTATTTTCGATAATCAGGTCGTCGATCAGCCCGATGGCCTCGGCGCTGAAGTGTTCCTTGGCGGCATGATTGCGCAACCGCGTCAGCACTGCGCCGTTGCTGTGAATCGCGTTGATGTAATAGATCAGGCTTTCGCTGAGGTTGAACATCTGGATCAGGTGCTGGTTCTGCATCGAGGCGTTGAACTTCTGCTGCAACTCCCGGGCAACCAGCTTGATTACCTTCAGGTGGCCCAGATAGTGATGGATGTTGTTGAACAGCAGATCGAGCAGCACATCCAGCGGCGTGTTCAGCCGCTGTCGGGTGCCGAGCCCGTGCAGCGGCGCATCGTCGGTGGCGATCACCAGCAGGCGCTGTGCAGAAAACAACAGGCCACAGGACGACACTTCGAACGCCAGGCTGCCGGCACCGGAGTAATTTTCCGGGCGCTTCCAGATCAGGAACAGGTTGTCGGGGTGGAACTCGATGCGCGACACTTCGTCAGGGTCCAGGGCCGAGGCCAACGCGTGCTCATCAAGCTTGAAATGGCTGTGCAACAGATCCCGTTCGGCGGCATCGGGGTTGCTGAACAGCATTACCTCGGCATCCAGTCGTTCGACGGCATGCAAGGCGCCGCCGTCCAGTTGAAAGCTTTTGATCATCGGCCGATCACCAGGCCTGGCCGCGACGTTTCAGTTCCAGGCGACGGACGAACTCTTCCAGTACCAGCGAATACAAATCGTCCTGCAAGTACGCATCTTCGATGCCGGCGTCCATGTTCGGGTTATCGTTGACTTCGATCACCACCACTTTGTCGCCGGACTGCTTGAGGTCCACGCCGTAGAGGCCGTCGCCGATCAGATTGGCGGTTTTCACAGCCAGGTCCACCACGGCGCGCGGCGCTTCGTGGACCGCCAGGGTGCGGCATTCGCCGTTGATGTCCTGGCCCTTGGCCTTGTGGTTGTAGATTTGCCAATGGCCCTTGGACATGAAGTATTGGCAGGCGAAGATCGGTTTGCGGTTGAGCACGCCTATACGCCAATCGTATTCGGTGTAGAAAAATTCCTGGGCCAGCAACAGCACCGAGTGCTCGAACAGTTCGGCGGTCGCTTCGAGCAAGGCTTGCTGGCTTTCGACCTTGATCACGCCCCGGGAGAAACAGCCGTCGGGGATCTTCAGCACCAAGGGAAAGCCCAGGCGCTCGCCGACCCGTTCGAAATCTTCCGGTCGTTCCTTATAGAGGATTTCGGTGGCGGGCATGCCGAGTTGATGGCTCTTGAGCAAGTCGGTCAGGTAGACCTTATTGGTGCAGCGCAGGATCGACGCCGGATCGTCCATCACCACCAACCCTTCGCTCTCGGCTTTTTTGGCAAAGCGATAGGTGTGGTTGTCAACGCTGGTGGTCTCGCGAATCAGCAGGCCGTCGTATTCGGCAATGCGTGCGTAGTCCTTGCGCTCGATCAGCTCGACATCAATGCCCAAGGTCTTACCGACGCGCACGAAATTATCCAGCGCCTTCGCATTGGAAGGAGGCAAGGCTTCCTGCGGATCATGCAGGATGGCCAGGTCATAACGGGCCAGCCGTCGTGAGCGTGGCACACGCCAGATCTTGCGACTGAAACTGTCCAGAGAGTTGGCAAATTGATCTTCCTGGTCTTCACGTAACTTATGCAACGCCCCGGACTTTATACCTTCGATGTGCCAGCCATTCGTTCGGCGAAACTCAACTAATAATATCGGACAGGGGAACACTTCAAATAACTGCCGTGCCAGATCCTGCAAGGGTTCTATATTGGTTTTGCCGAAGTACAACGTCAGGGTAAAGCCTTCGGTGTCGCTGTAAAGATGGTTGCTGAGGGCTTTTTCCAGGGGTTTATCCAGGTCATCAAGGGCCAGGCCGTACAACGACTTCTTGGTCAGCTCACTGATGGTGCGCACCGACGGAATGACCTTGTGTCCCCGCGCTTCGGCCAGCAACGAGCAGTAATAGCCGTGCCCCAGATACTTGTAGCTGCGGCACAGGTTGATCACCTGGACCCGCTTGCCCTGTTCGTTGTCCCGCGTCTGTTCGAGGTATTCCTGGGCGCTGACAATGTCCTCGCTGGGGAAATACGAGGCCCAGTCTTCCTTGCGTTCGACGATGATTATCAACTGACTTGAAGTTCTGCCTGCGTCATTTAAATAAGTTGCTGCCGGCAAAGTTTGCTCGGATACTTCGCGCCAATGACCTTGTACCGCTGACATAGTGATTGATCCGTTGGAGAACAAGACCTTTCCTATTAAGCACGAACTTTTTCGAAAGTCCCGTTTCGTTACGTAACTTTTACGGCGGTCATATGAACACTGTCTTTCGCTTGGCGGTAGTTGAAGACTTACCCGCGCTGCTGGAACTCGAACAGCAATGTTTCACCACGGACCGGCTCAACAGTCGCAGCTTTCTGTGGATGATCACTCGAGCGCATGGGCAGTTGTTGGTGGCCCAGCATGGCGAGCAATTGGTCGGCTATGCGGTGGTGCTGTTTCACCGAGGCACCTCGCTGGCGCGGCTTTACTCGATTGCGATCGCGACCGAGGCCCGCGGCAGCGGACTGGGCAAGCAGTTGCTCGAACGCATCGAATCCTGCGCCCTTGAACATGATTGCGCCTACTTGCGGCTTGAAGTGCGGATCGACAACCCCGCGGCGATTGCCTTGTATGAGCGCAATGGTTACCGGCGTTTCGCGCTGATCCATGATTATTACCAGGACCATGCCGATGCGCTGCGCCTGGAAAAACGCATTCTTGAGCACTGCGATTCGCGCAACATCCAGGTCCCGTGGTACCGGCAGACCACCGATTTCACCTGCGGCCCGGCTTGCCTGCTGATGGCCATGGGCGCGCTGCAAGGTGAGCGTTGGCTGGAACGCCGCGAGGAACTGCAAATCTGGCGCGAGGCGACGACGGTGTTCATGACCTCAGGTCACGGCGGCTGCAGCCCTCAAGGCTTGGCGCTGGCGGCCTGGCGTCGGGGTTTTCGGGTGCGGCTGCAACTGAGCATGGCGGGACCGTTGTTCCTCGATGGCGTGCGCGATGAGCATAAAAAAGACGTAATGCGTTTGGTCCACGAGGAGTTCACCACGCAGTTGGAAGAAACCGATGTGGAGCGTGTGATTGGTGGATCGCTGGACCTTCCACGTTTACTCAACGATGGCGGTCAACCGCTGGTGCTGATCAGCAGCTATCGGCTGACCCGCTCCAAGGCGCCGCATTGGGTGATCGTCACCGATTGCGATGACGAATTTGTCTACCTGCACGACCCGGATGTGGACCACAGCCAACATCGCCAACCGATGGACTGCCAGCATTTGCCGGTCAGCCACGGCGAGTTCGACAAGATGTGCAGTTTTGGCCGGGGCAAGCTTCGGGCGGCGGTGATTATCTACTGCCGAAAATAGACCTGTGGCGAGGGAGCTTGCTCCCGCTGGGTGCGAAGCGCCCCATTCAAGCGACTGCTCCGCAGTCGGACGGGAGCAAGCTCCCTCGCCACAACCCGCCCAGAGAAGTCGAATCGGGTTACTTCAGGCCTACCTTGTACAGCCCGCCGTCGTCCTCATCGGTCAGCACATACAAGTAACCGTCCGGCCCCTGTCGCACATCGCGGATGCGCTTGTTGAGTTCGCCGAGCAAGCGCTCTTCGTGAACCACTTTGTCGCCATCGACCTGCAAGCGGATCAGCTCCTGGCTCACCAGCGCACCGATGAACACGTTGTGCTGCCAGGCCTTGAAGCGATCAGCGTCGTAGAACGCCATGCCACTGAGGCCGGGGGATTTTTCCCAGACATGGTGCGGCGCCACGGCGCCTTCTGCGGTCTTGCCCTCGGCTTCCGGGATTGGTTGTCCGGAATAGTTGATGCCGTGGGTCGCCAGCGGCCAGCCGTAATTCTTGCCGCGTTCGATGATGTTGATTTCATCACCGCCGCGGGGGCCATGCTCGTTTTCCCAGAGCACGCCAGTCCATGGATTGAGCGCTGCGCCTTGCGGATTGCGTTGGCCATAGGACCAGATTTCCGGGCGTACGCCCGACTGCCCGACAAAGGGGTTGTCGTCCGGCACTTTGCCGTCCGGGTAGATTCGCACGACCTTGCCTTGCAGCTTGTCGAGGTCCTGAGCGGTCGGCCGATCGTTGTTTTCGCCCAAGGTGATGAACAGATAGCCGTCGCGATCAAACACCAATCGTGAGCCGAAGTGGTTACCGACTGACAGCTTCGGCTCCTGGCGGAAAATCACTTTGAAGTCCTTGAGGGTTTTCAGGTCCTCGGACAACTGGCCTCGCCCGACCGCCGTACCGGCCTTGTCGCCCGCACCACCGCCCTCGGCGTAAGACAGATAAACCGTCCGGTCCTGCTTGAAGTCGGGCGACAGCACCACGTCCAGCAAGCCGCCCTGCCCCTTGGCCCAGACCTTTGGCACCCCATTGATCGGTGCCGAGAGCTTGCCATCGTAATCCACCACTCGCAGGTTGCCGGGCCGTTCGGTGACCAGCATGCCCCTGCGATCGGGCAGGAACGCCAGAGCCCACGGATGTTCCAGGCCCTTCGCAACTTGCCAGACCTCAAGGGTGCCTTGTTCGCTTTTCATCTCCCGGGGCGGTGCCGCAAGAACGGGTGCCGTGGCGGTGATCAGTATGCTGGCGCAGAAGGTGGCCAAGAGGGTTTTACGCAACATGCACGATTCCTTTTGTCGTTCGAATAGCTGGCAAGAACGCTGTCCTGCCGTTCAACGGTTGCTTGTGCCTGCATCTCGAGGGGGCGGATTGGGAATGAATTTGGGTGGGCTGGCGGGAGCGGTATGGTTCTGGGGATAGCGATTGCCGATGCCGCCGTTATCAAGGGTCGGTGGACGGGGCACCGGGACGGTATTTGGCCCGCGAATGACCGGGGCAGCGGGTTGTGTGCCTTGCATACTATTGGGATTGGCCCGGCGGATCGGGCTGTTGTAGGGGTTGCTGGAATTGCCCGTGGGGCTCTGGGCCAGCAGCATCGACGATGGTGGCGAGGCCTGGGCCAGCTGACTCATCAGGCCACTGAATGCCAGTACGGTGCAGGCGAGCACGAATCTGTTCATTGGAAGCCTCTGGGCGTCAGCGTGGATAGAATCTTCGATAGCACGCTACGCCCGGGGTTCGGATTTGTTAACTAAAACCTCTTTCTTAAGATGTAACACCAGTTGACGGTCCAGCAGGACCGGGCCGCAGCCCGCTGAAACTTTTGCTCCGCGCCGCGGGTCACCTGAACACATCACTCGCGAGTAGACGACCATGGCACGGGCAATCTGGAAAGGCGCAATCAGTTTCGGGCTGGTGCATATCCCTGTGGCGCTGGTGTCGGCGACGTCCTCGCAGGGGGTGGATTTCGACTGGCTCGACAGCCGTAGCATGGAGCCGGTCGGTTACAAACGCGTCAACAAGGTCACCGGCAAGGAGGTCACCAAGGAACACATCGTCAAAGGTGTGCAGTACGAAAAGGGCCGGTACGTGGTCCTCAGTGAGGAAGAAATCAAGTCGGCGCACCCGTTGTCCACGCAGACCATCGACATCTTTTCTTTTGTCGACGCCGAACAGATCCCCCTGCAAAACATCGACACGCCCTACTACCTCGCGCCGGATAAACGCGGCGGCAAGGTCTATGCGCTGTTGCGCGAAACCCTCAGCAAAACCAATAAAGTCGCCCTCGCCCATGTTGTCCTGCATACCCGTCAGCACCTGGCGGCGCTGATGCCCCTGGAATCGGCCATGGTGCTGGTCATGCTGCGTTGGCCCGCTGAAGTGCGCAGCCTCGATACGCTAGAGCTGGGGCCTGAGGTGACCAAGCCCGAACTGGCCAAGGGCGAACTCGACATGGCCAAGCGTCTGGTGCAGGACATGAGCGCCGACTGGAAGCCCGAGGATTATCGCGACAGTTTTGAAGACAAGATCATGGCGCTGGTCGAGAAGAAGGCGAACGAAGGCAAGATCGAGGATGTGGAAACGGCGACGGGTGAAGAGGAACGCAAGACAGCTGATGTGATTGATTTGACTGAATTGCTTAAACGTAGTCTGGGTGGCAAGACTGCCGGCAAGGCCAAACCGGCGGCTAAACCCGCAGCGAACAAAAAAGCCACGAAGACCTCTCGTGGCTGATTGTTGTTTTCGCGTTGGATGTCAGGCCCCCTTCGCGAGCAGGCTCACTCCTACAAGTGATCGAGGTCAACTGTAGGAGCGAGCCTGCTCGCGAAGGGTTTGTAAGCCGGCATACAACATTCAGATCAGCACAAATACCGCCAGCAACCCACCAAAAATCGCCCACTTTTCAAGGTAGTAAAGTTTGCGATTACGCTTCTTCAGCGCCTTGCCCCGCAGCCGAATCGCGTAGATTTTGGCAAACAGCCGGTTGATGCCCCCGGTCTTGTCCCCGGCATCATTCGGCGCGCCCGCCGCTGACATCACGTTACGGCTGAACCAGCCATTGAACGCCGCCGCCCAGCGATACTTCATCGGCCGCTCGACGTCGCAGAACAGAATGATGCGGTTCTGCTGGGTGGTGTTTTCGGCGTAGTGAATGAAGGTCTCGTCGAACATCACCGCTTCACCGTCGCGCCAATGGTAGTTCTCACCATCGACGTTGATGTAGCAACCGGCATCGTTCGGCGTTTCCAGGCCCAGGTGATAACGGTACGAGCCGGCGTAGGGATCGCGGTGGCGAACCAGTTTGGAACCCGGTGGCAACTCGGCGAACATCGCGGCTTTGATCGACCCGATGCTTTGCACCAACTCAGTGGTGCGCGGGCAGAGTTTCATCGCCGAAGGATGGCTGTCGCCGTACCACTTCAAGTAGAAACGCTTCCAGCCGGTCTTGAAGAACGAGTTGAAACCGACATCGTCGTATTGGTTCGAGCGCTTGATTTCCCCGGCCCTGAGCAGGTTCTGGCCTTCGGCGCGAATTTCTTCCCAGTGCGCCTGCAACGGACTCAGGTCCGGGAAATCGGCCGGATCGAGATAAGGCTTGTTGGGGATTTTCGAGAACAGATAAAGGAAGCAATTGATCGGCGCGAGAAACGACGAGTGATCGCTCAGTTGGCGGCCCAGCTTGTGGCGCACCCGCCCACGCAGGTGGACGTAGGCAATGGATACAACGTAAATAGCGGCAATGATCAGTTTCACAGAAATCGTCACATGTCAGAAGTGAACAAACTGCGTCCCCGGCCAACCTAGCGGCCCAAGGGTCTTGTGCAGCGTCTGAATACGAAACAGCGGTCCCGGTGGCGCGTCCTTGAGCCTCTGCCGACGGTCGGCGCCTGTTGAAAAGTGGCATTTTAGTCTCATTTTGTAACCAATAGTTAACCTTCAAATGTGAAAATCTGTCCGCTGGTGCCACCAAAGCGCCCGTGCGGCCTCAACGCCCTATCGTTTAAAGAGCCAGACCAGTACAATCGCCGCCAAACATTACGCGCCCCCCTTGGTTGATGACGGGAATGAACCCCGTCTCAGCGCACTTCGACTCGGGCCAAGCGCTCCAACTGCTGCTGTCCACTTATTGCCAGATGGACCTTCCGCTTCTGACCGGGATGCATTTCCCGTGGTTTGAAAAACGGAAACGGGTACTGAATCGGTACTGCCGCAACCCTAGCTACTCTGAATGCTTCGCAGGAAAAACCTTTGATCTCTACAGCTAACATCACGATGCAGTTCGGCGCCAAGCCGCTATTCGAAAACGTTTCGGTCAAGTTCGGCGCGGGCAACCGCTACGGCCTGATCGGCGCCAACGGTTGCGGCAAGTCGACCTTCATGAAAATCCTCGGCGGCGACCTTGAGCCGTCCGGCGGCCAGGTCATGCTCGAGCCGAACGTGCGTCTGGGTAAATTGCGCCAGGACCAGTTCGCCTACGAAGAATTCACCGTCATCGACACCGTGATCATGGGTCACGAAGAGCTGTGGAAGGTTAAAGCCGAGCGCGACCGCATCTACTCGCTGCCGGAAATGACCGAAGAAGACGGCATGGCCGTGGCCGAGCTGGAAACCGAGTTCGCCGAAATGGACGGCTACACCGCCGAATCCCGTGCCGGTGAATTGCTGTTGGGCCTGGGTATCGGCATCGAGCAGCACTTCGGCCCGATGAGCGAAGTGTCCCCGGGCTGGAAACTGCGCGTATTGCTGGCTCAGGCGCTGTTCTCCGATCCTGAAGTACTGTTGCTCGACGAACCGACCAACCACCTGGACATCAACACCATCCGCTGGCTGGAAAACATTCTGACCCAGCGCTCCAGCCTGATGATCATCATCTCTCACGACCGTCACTTCCTGAACAGCGTGTGCACCCACATGGCTGACCTGGATTACGGCGAGCTGCGCCTGTTCCCGGGCAACTACGACGAGTACATGACCGTGGCGACCCAGTCCCGCGAGCAACTGCTGTCGGACAACGCCAAGAAGAAGGCACAGATTTCCGAGCTGCAATCGTTCGTCAGCCGCTTCTCGGCCAACGCCTCGAAAGCCAAGCAGGCCACTTCCCGCGCCAAGGCGATCGACAAGATCCAGTTGGCCGAAGTCAAGCCTTCGAGCCGTGTGAGCCCGTTCATCCGTTTCGAACAAACCAAGAAACTGCACCGTCAGGCTGTCATTGTCGAGCGCATGGCCAAAGGCTTCGACGGCAAGCCGCTGTTCAAGGACTTCAGTTTCCAGGTTGAAGCGGGCGAACGCGTCGCGATCATCGGCCCGAACGGTATCGGTAAAACCACCCTGCTGCGCACCCTGGTCAACGAACTGACCCCGGATGCCGGCACCGTGAAGTGGACCGACGCCGCAGAACTGGGCTACTACGCCCAGGACCACGCGCACGACTTCGAAGACGACTGCAACCTGTTCGACTGGATGGGCCAGTGGACCCAGGGCGGCGAGCAAATCGTTCGCGGCACCCTCGGCCGCATGTTGTTCTCCAACGACGAGATCCTCAAGTCGGTCAAGGTTATCTCCGGTGGTGAGCAAGGTCGCATGCTGTTCGGCAAGCTGATCCTGCAAAAGCCGAACGTGCTGATCATGGACGAACCGACCAACCACTTGGACATGGAATCGATCGAAGCGCTGAACCTGGCGCTGGAAAACTACCCGGGCACGCTGATCTTCGTCAGCCACGACCGTGAGTTCGTATCGTCGTTGGCCACCCGCATCATCGAGCTAAGCCCAAGCGGCGTGATCGACTTCAGCGGTACTTATGATGACTACCTGCGTAGCCAGGGCGTTGTGTTTTAAGAGCAGCTATTAGTTTCAAGCTGCAAGCGGCAAGTAAAAGCCCTGTCCTGGTGACGGGGCTTTTTGCATTCGAGGCTGAATGGATTTGGGTGCCCTCAACCACAACGAATATAGTTAGCCTGCTTCCTTTTATATCCCACCCAAGCCATGATGCAGTTCTCCCACCGCCGCCCGCGAACGAGCCGTCATGTCTGTGCAGCAACTGCCACCGCAAAGCTCCATGGCGATCACCCTGCAGATCGTCTCCATCGTTTTCTATACCTTTATTGCCTTCCTCTGCATCGGCCTGCCGATTGCGGCGTTACCGGGCTATGTCCATGAGCAGTTGGGTTTCAGCGCGATCGTCGCGGGACTGACCATTGGCTCCCAATACCTGGCCACCCTGCTCAGCCGCCCGATGGCCGGGCGCATGTCAGACACCATTGGCACCAAACGGGCGATTGTCTACGGCCTGTCCGGGATTGTGCTGAGCGGTGTGCTGACGTTGATTTCAACCTTGCTGCAAAGCTTTCCACTGCTGAGCCTGTTGATCCTGATCGCCGGACGTTTGTTGCTCGGCATCGCCCAGGGCTTGATTGGCGTGGGCACGATCAGCTGGTGCATGGGCCAGGTCGGCGCGGAGCACACCGCGCGCTCAATTTCATGGAACGGCATTGCGTCTTACGGCGCCATTGCGATCGGGGCGCCGCTGGGCGTGGTGATGGTCGCCGAGTACGGCTTCGCCAGCCTGGGGATCGCGTTGTCATTGCTGGCCCTGGCCGCCTTGTTGCTGATCCGCAATAAACCCTCGGTGCCGGTGATTCGTGGCGAACGCCTGCCCTTCTGGGCGGTGTTCGGGCGCATTGCGCCCTTCGGTGCCAGCCTGAGCCTGGCCTCCATCGGTTACGGCACCCTGACGACCTTTATCACCTTGTATTACGTCAGCCGCGGCTGGACAGGCGCTGCCTGGTGCCTGACGGTCTTCGGGATCTGCTTTATTTTGTCGCGCTTGCTGTTTATCTCCGCGATCAGCCGCTTCGGTGGTTTCACCTCGGCGATTGTGTGCATGAGCATTGAAACGGTGGGCCTGGTACTGCTGTGGCTAGCGCCTTCGACCGCTTATGCGCTGATCGGCGCGGGCTTGGCCGGGTTCGGTCTTTCGCTGGTGTACCCGGCGCTGGGGGTGGAAGCAATCAAGCAAGTGCCCAACTCCAGTCGCGGCGCGGGTTTGAGTGCTTATGCGGTGTTTTTCGACCTGGCACTGGCGATTGCCGGGCCGTTGATGGGCGCGGTGGCGTTGAATCTTGGGTATTCGTGGATTTTCTTCAGTGCGGCGATGTTGTCTGTCACCGGGCTCGGCTTGACCTTATTGCTGAAGCGTCGCGCAATCAGCTGACACCGCAGGGCTGGCGTGGAAATTACTGATCCGCAGTCTGCATCCCGGCCCGGGTAGGCTTGCCCAACGCGTGCGAGAAGAACCGCCCGGCTTCGGACACCATGTTGCGATGGATGTCCTCGCGGTCAACACCATCTGCATCGGTGCACAGCGCCGGCATGGCGGCGATCTGCTCTTCATTGCACGGCGCCATGAACACGAAGTGCCCTGCCCCGGCCAGCAATTTGAAGTCTGGTGCAATCGGCAGCTTGCGCGCCAAGGCGGCGGCGTTTTTATCGAACGCCACCAGTTTGTCGCCATCACCGCTGTAGAGCAGCACTGGCACATGTACGTCAGCCAAGGTGTGGCGACCGAATTTCAGACTCAGCGGCGCCATCAGCAGCAAGGCATGGACACGTGGATCCGCCACAGGCTGCAAATCATCCCGGTCGACAATCAGCTCGCCCTGGGTGTTGCAGGCATCGTGGTCGTCCGGGCGTTCCTGGCAGTAGCGGCGCAGACGATCCAGGTCAGGCGTGGCGCCGGAGAGGATCAGCGCCGTTTCGCCGCCCGCCGAGTAACCGATCACGCCGACCTGATCGGCATTGACGAAAGGCGCGAGCATACGGTCGCCCAGGGTCGCGGTAATGGCTTCGGAAATCTGGATGGGCCGGCCGTAAAGGTTACTCAACGTACCGAGGCGGCTGTGGTCTTGGGAGTTGTCACCGGGATGGATCACCGCCACCACCACAAACCCTTTGCGTGCCAGCGAGGTGGCGAGGTCGTGCAGCGCCAGCGGGGTTCCGGTGTTGCCGTGGGACAGCATCAGCATCGGGAAACGGCCCATGGCGACGTGGGTGTCCTCCCCTGCCTCGACCGTGTAACCCTCGATTTTGCTGGTGTGTTCCCGGTCGCTCGAGGGATAGAACACGATGGCGCGCATCGGCTGCAAGTCCAGAGGATCGAGAAAACTCATCTCATGGAAGCCGACGCTCCAGTGAGGGTGCGGCGCAGGCGCGGCGTGCACTGAATTCAGGCTGCTGAGCAGGCAAATCAGAAACGTTGCACAAAGACGCACCATGGGATGCCCCACCTTGTTACTGGACCGGAGTCGGTAACCCTCGACTGCATAACCCGGGCCACAACCTGTAATGGCCAGAAACAAAAAACCCTGCATCTGGCACTTGCGTGATCAGAATACAGAGTTTTTTGGGTGGTGCCTGAGCTGTTTGAGCGCTTTACGCAAGCCTTACGCGGCGGCGAACAATTGCTCGCTGATTTGCGTGTGGGCATCGCTCATGGCTTTGGTGCGCACTTCGTCACCGTAGGCCAGGCCATGGGCACGAACAAACTCAATGTCGGTGATGCCGATGAAGCCGAACAGCACCTTCAAGTACTCTTCGTGCGCAACGCCAGTCGCCTGACCGGCATGCAGACCGCCGGACGTCGAGACGATCACGACTTTCTTGCCACCGCACAGGCCTTCAGGGCCCGCTTCGGTGTAGCGGAAGGTCTGACCGGCAACGGCAATGCGGTCGATCCAGGCCTTGAGTTGGGTCGGGATGGTGAAGTTGTACATCGGCGCTGCGATGACAACGGCGTCGGCCGCGAGGAATTCGGCCAGGGTGGTGGCGCTGAGTTCGGCTTCGTGCTGTTGCGCGGCGTTGCGCAGTTCAGCGGTGGTGCCGGCGGCAACCAGGGTGGTGGCGGAGAAATGGCTGATGGCATCGGCGGCCAGATCGCGGTAGGTCACCACCGCGGTTGGCTCGGCGGCTTGCCAGGCTTTGACGACTTCGCTGCTCAGCAGACGGGAAGCCGAGTTGTCACCAAGAATGCTCGAATCGATATGCAGCAGTTTCATAAGGGATCTCCAGGTGAGGATCGCCACCGGGCGATCTGATGGGGAGGATCCTACAGATGAAACCAATAGCTGATTAGTCCGCAACAATGCGATAGTTCGTCCCACTGATAGAACAATCGGATTTCCAATCATGCAAGACCTCAACGACCTTTACTATTTCGCCAAAGTGGTCGAAGCCGGTGGCTTCGCCGCAGCCGGGCGTTTGCTGGGGATTCCCAAATCCCGATTGTCGCGACGCATTGCCGAGCTGGAAGAACGCCTCGGCGCGCGCCTGCTGCAACGCACCACCCGGCAACTCAAGCTGACGGCGGTGGGCGAACGTTACCTGCGGCACTGTCAGGCGATGCTGCTGGAAGCCGAGATGGCCGATGAAGCCGTGGCGAGTATGTCCAGCGAACCTCGCGGACGCTTGCGGGTGTCCTGCCCCGTCGGGCTGGCCCACGAAATGCTGCCGACGGTGATCAGCCGCTTCCTCGAAAAACACCCTCAGGTGCAACTGGAAGTCATGTTGCTCAATCGCCGGGTCGACTTGGTCACCGAAGGCGTCGATGTCGCGCTGCGGGTCCGTGAGTTGGGCGATGAAGATCCGTTGCTGGTGACCCGTCGCTTGCGCCAGGCACAGATGGCGATGGTCGCCAGCCCGGCCTTCCTGCATGGACGTGAGATCAACCACCCCGAAGACCTGAAATCCTTGCCGGTGCTTGGTGCGCTGGAAGCCGACCGCCTGGTGCACATTCGCATGCTCGATCAGCAGGGCAAAAGCTACGATTTGAGCCTGGAAGCGCGATTGGGCATTGACGATTTCATCGTGCGCAAGGCCTGCACGCTCGCCGGCCAGGGGTTCACCATGCTGCCGATGATGTATTGCGAACAGGAGCTGGAAAATGGTTCGCTGGTGCAGTTGCTACCCGATTGGTCATTGCCTGGCGGCTGGCTGCAAGCGGTCTACCCTCATCGGCGCGGGGTGATGCCGGCCGTGCGGGCCTGGATCGACCATTTGATCGAATCATTCAATGCCTGTGGGGACCGATTGATATGAAGGCTGGACGCATGAGCGAAGAGGACGTCGCGCAGTTCTGTCTCGCGCTGCCCGGTGCGCGGGAAGACTACAAGTGGGGAGGCGTTCGGGTGTTTTCGATTGCCGGGAACAAGATGTTCGCCTTGCAGAACCTGCGCGGCGATTCCCTGGCCTTCAAGGTCGACAAGGATCTGTTCCTCGGGCATTGCGGCCGCCCGGGGATTCACCCGGCGCCGTACCTGGCGCGGGCCCAGTGGATCATCATGCAAACGCCCTACCCGCTGGGATCCGAGGAACTTCAGGCGTTGTTGCAACGTTCCCATCAACTGGTGGTGAGCAAGCTGCCCAAGCGCACCCAGGTCAGCCTGTTGCTTTAAAGCAGTGCAAACAGGTGAGCGCCGAGGAACAGTTGGTCGATCCAGAACACCTGATGCATCAGCACAATGAGCCAGAACACCAGCTGGAACGAGACCTTGCGAGTCTTGTGCCGAAACACTTGCTGGGCCAGCAAGGCACCCGGCCATCCGCCCGCCAGCTCCACCGCGTGCAACACGTTTTCCGGTGTCCGCCAGCTGTCGGCGCGAGCCTTGCGCTTGTCGCTCCAGTACAAAAAGAACGCCAGCACGCTGACGATGCCGTAAGCCGCCAGCGGAATCAGCGACACCCCATGCAGCCACAACGACATTGAACCCGTCAGTGGCAGCGCGCACAGGATCGCCAACACCAGCAATTTCAGCCGAGGGTGCTGGATCCGCTCGCCCCCGGACCTGCGTCCGGGATTGTTGCGCGCGCTGGAGTCATTCATGGGCGTGCGGCGGCCCAATCGACCCAGCCGAATTGCCAGGTGGCCAGGATGAACAGGCCGAACGCAATGCGATACCAGGCGAATGCCGCGTAGCTATGGCTGCCGATGAACACCAGCAAGCCTCTGACGGCAATCATCGCGAAGATGAACGCCGTGACGAAGCCGATCGCAAACACCGGAAGATCAGCCGGTACGAACAGGTCGCGGTATTTGTAGCCCGAATACACCGCCGCACCGACCATGGTTGGCATCGCCAGAAAGAACGAGAACTCGGTGGCCGTCTTGCGCGACAACCCGAACAGCAAGCCGCCGATGATGGTCGAGCCGGAACGCGAGGTCCCGGGAATCATGGCCAGGCACTGGGCGAAACCGACTTTCAAGGCATCTTTCCAGGTGATTTCGTCGACAGTGTGGGCATGCACTTCATGCTGACGCTGCTCCGCCCACAACATCACGATCCCGCCCACGACCAAGGCCGTGGCCACGGTGATCGGGTTGAACAGGTATTCGTGGATCAGATCGGCAAAAATCACCCCCAATACCACCGCAGGCAGGAAAGCGATCAACAGGTTGGCGGTAAAACGCCGGGCGTTTGGTTGTGTCGGCAAACCGACGACCACGTCGAAGATCTTTCGGCGAAATTCCCACACCACCGCCAGGATCGCCCCGAGCTGGATAATGATGTTGAAAGCCATCGCGCGTTCGCCACCGAAGTTGAGCAAGTCCGCGACTATGATTTGGTGACCGGTACTGGAAATGGGCAAAAATTCCGTCAGCCCTTCTACAACCCCTAAAATCAATGCCTGCAAGGCGGTCCAAAGTTCCATCAATCCCCCAAAGGCGATGCGCCAAGGCATGCCCCATTAGTTTTTTTAAGCGTTCACCGCGCCAAGCGTAGCTGAAGTCCCGCGCGCAAAGGATCCAGACGGAGCCGTAAAAACTCCGTGAAAAATCAACTTGGATTCAGGTTTTTCCGCGCGGGGCCGAAATCCTATCAGACAAGCCCCGATAACGCTGCCGCGTAATGAGACTTGGGTCGTATAGGCCCGACCGGCAAAGCGTGGTTGGATGCTGGCAATCGTTTATTACAAGAAAAAGAAATCGGAGTGACAGCGTTATGAACAGCTTGCGCAGTGTGTCGATCAGCCGACGCTTGTGGCTCATCTTGATCGTGTCGGTATTGATGTTGTTGACGTTGGGCGTGTTGATGCTCAAGCAGATCCATACCGATCTATACCAGGCAAAAGCCCAGAAAACCCAGCACGTGGTGCAGACCGCCAGCGGCATTCTGACTTACTACCACGGCCTGGAAACCGCCGGCACACTCACCCGCGATGCCGCGCAGAAGCAGGCACTGACCGCCGTGCGCGGGCTGCGTTATGACCAGAACGACTATTTCTGGATCAACGACCTGACGCCGGTGATGGTGATGCACCCGGCCAACCCCAAACTCGATGGGCAAAACCTCTCGGCGATCCGCGACCCGGACGGTTTTGCGCTGTTCAACGAAATGGTGGCCGTCGCCAAGGCCAAAGGCGCCGGTACGGTCAACTACCGCTGGCCTAAGCCGGGCGCCAGCGACCCGGTCGGGAAAACCTCCTACGTCAAATTGTTCGAACCTTGGGGCTGGGTGATCGGTTCGGGCGTGTACATCGATGACATGCAGGCCGAGTTCTACGGCCAGGTCTGGAAGGCTTCGTTCGTCGGCCTGGTGATTGCGCTGATCATGGCGTTGCTGGTGATCATGATCGCTCGCAGCATCGTGCGACCGCTTCAGGACACGGTGAACGCCATGGCCAACATCGCCAGCGGCGAAAGCGACCTGACCCGCAGCCTCGACACCCATGGCCAGGATGAAGTCACGCAACTGGCCCGGCACTTCAATGCCTTCACTGCCAAACTGCGAGGGGTGATCAGCGAACTGCAAGTGTCCGCCAGCGCCCTGGGCCAGTCGTCCAGCGAACTGGGCAATGACGCCGCCCAGGCCCAGCAACGCAGTCAGCAACAGTCCCAGCAGATGGAGCTGGTGGCGACTGCGATCAACGAAGTGACTTACGGTGTGCAGGACGTGGCCAAGAATGCCGAGCATGCGGCCAGCGAAATGCGCGATGCCGAATCCCAGGCGCAGCAGGGGCAAATCAACATTGATGGCAGCTTGCAGCAGATCGACAAACTGTCCGGCACCATCGATCAAGCCGTGGAAGTGATTCGCACCCTGGCCGCTGAAAGCACCCAGATTGGCAGTGTCCTGGAGGTGATCCGCTCCATCGCCGAGCAAACCAACCTGCTGGCACTCAACGCCGCCATCGAGGCTGCCCGCGCCGGTGAGCAAGGCCGTGGCTTTGCGGTGGTGGCCGATGAAGTGCGCCTGTTGGCCCAGCGTACCCAGAAGTCCACGGCGGAGATCCAGTCGATGATCGAGCGCCTGCAGACTCACTCCGAAGCGGCGGTGAAAGTGATTGGCGACAGCAGTCGAGCCTCGCAACTGACCATCGAACAGGCCGGTCTGGCCGGCGCCAGCCTCAATGCCATCGGCCAGGCGCTGCGCAACCTCAACGGGCTGAACGCATCAATCGCCAGTGCAACCCTGCAACAAGCCCATGTGGTGGAAGACATCAATCAGAACGTCACCCAGGCGGCAGGCTTGTCCCACAGCACTGCGCTGGCGGCCGAGCAATCGAGTGTGGCCAGCGTTCGGCTCAAGGACTTGAGCGAGCAGGTGAACAGCCTGCTCAAACAGTTCCGCGTGTAAAAGCAGACACAGAACCCTGTGGCGAGGGGGCTTGCTCCCGCTGGGCCGCGAAGCGGCCCTGAATAGGCAATCCCGTTTTTTCAGGTAAACCGCGATAGCGCCTTTGCGACTGCTTCGCAGCCGAGCGGGAGCAAGCTCCCTCGCCACAAGTGTGCGTCAGACGCCAGTTTCGGGTTGCTAACGCATTTGCCTTCTCTCTGGGTACAATCCGCCCCCCTCTTTCGTTTTCACCAAGGAACCCCCATGTCCGGCCTTGAACTGTTTGCCGCCACCCTCGGCGTGATCGCCGTCTGGTTGACGGTCAAACAGAACCCCTGGTGCTGGCCGATCGGCCTGGTCATGGTGCTGCTTTATAGCTGGATCTTTTTTGAAGTGAAGCTGTATTCGGACATGCTCCTGCAAGTGATCTACGCCGCGCTGCAGCTCTACGGCTGGTGGCAATGGACCCGCGCGGGCGAAGCCAATAGCGGCCGGCAGGTCAGTCGGCTTGAGAGCAAATCGATCGCTGCGGGCCTTGCGGCCGGTGCCATCGGCAGTCTGCTGCTGGGCGCCGCCATGGCGCACTGGACAGATGCCGCGCAGCCCTGGCTTGATGCTGCGCTGACCGGTTTCAGCCTTGTGGCGCAGTTATGGATGGCGCAAAAACGCGTGCAGTGCTGGCCGTTGTGGGTCGTCCTTGATGTGATTTTCGTCGGACTGTTCCTTTATAAAGGCATGTACCTGACTGCTGCCCTCTATGCGTTGTTCCTGTTGCTTGCCGTACAAGGCTGGCGTGAATGGCGCGCCGACCCGGCTCTGCGCGCATGAAAGTGCTGGTGCTCGCGGGCCCTGAATCCAGCGGTAAAAGCTGGCTTTCGGGCGAGATTCACGCCAATTTTGGCGGCATATTAGTCAATGAGTACGTTCGACACTTTATCGACAGCGAAGCCCGTGAAACCCGCTACGATGACATTACATCGATAGCTCATGGCCAGCTTTCGTGGGAGGACGAAGCACGCGCCAGGCAACCGTCACTGCTGATCCTCGATACGCACCTCTTAAGCAATATCCTTTGGAGTCGCACGTTGTTTAGCGATTGCCCGGCATGGATCGAGCAAGCCTTGCTGGCCCGGCACTACGACCTGCATTTGCTGCTGAGCCCTGAAACCGTGGCCTGGCATGACGACGGGCAGCGTTGCCAGCCGCAACTGGCAGAACGCCAGGCGTTTTTTCAGGCCAGCCGTGCATGGCTTGATCTGCACCGCCAACCTTGTCAGGTGCTGCAAGGTGACTGGCAACAGCGCAAGGACGCCGCATTCGAGGCTGTGACACGTTTGCTCAAGGCCTGACCGGAGTGCCCCGCCCCGCTGCAACTGTCCATTCCTGAAACACCCAATCCCACGCAAACCCGCGAACTAAAGCGGCCCGAGCGTTCCTGCAAGAAAATGTTAAGCCACTGATACAGCCTGCGTTCAACGCCCCCAGCGTGCACCGCCGCCCGTGTGGATGTCGTTTTTGCGTAGCTCTGTCTCAGTGGCGTTACACAATTTTTTTGACCACCCCGACAATTTAATCCAACCACTTGTTTTTAAACGAATAACCGAAAGCGGCACACCTTCTGCTCTCTACCTCGCAACGCTGATAAGGGCCAGCGTTCCATTTACAGAAGGAATTGCCGCCGTGGGGAAATTTGATAGAAGCATCTTTAGCCTGCTGTTGATCGGATGCGCGCTGGGCTCAACAGTCATCCTGCCCGTGCAGGCTGACAACGGCATCATTACTATCAAACGTGATGTGCAGACCCGCAACGCAACCATCCCGCCGCTCGTCCCCGACCCTAACCCCACGACCGTCAATGCCAACCCGTCCAGACAAATTCTCCAGCAAACGAACGAGTTGAGCGACGGCGATTTTGCCAACGTCGCCAGTGGTGCAGGCATCAACCGCCTGGTCACTCAAAACACTAACAACCTGGGCGGCAACATCAGCAACCAAACCCAACTGTCCAACCTCCCTGCCGGACGTTCGGGAAATTCGGGCAACGGCATTGCCAATATGGTCAATTCCAACATCCAGCAAGGCCTGGGTGCTCTGAAAATCATAACGGGAGACCGTTAAGATGAATCGTTCGCTGCTGATGATCGCCATGTTTTGCAGTGCATCGACCTTTGCCCAACCTCCCGTCATCAATAACGCCGACATCGACGGCTCGGGTATGCAGTACCAAGGCAACCTCACGGTCAACCAGGCGGCGGGCGATCTTCAGCAACAGGCCAACGCCAGGGCCATCGCTATTGGTACCAATGCCAGTGCGACCACGCAGATTCGCCAGCGTTTGCGCACCGTTGTCGACCCCAGAATTGATGCCCAGTCCAACATCCAGGGTGACTCCTTCAGTAACGGCAACGGCGTACTGGGTGTCAACCAGAGCGCGGGCGCCAGTAACCAGCAAGCCAACGCACTGCGGATAAGCATTAGTAAACAGCCGCAAAGCATCGACGACAGCGTCCTCATGCAACAGAACGTGGCGCTGCTCAACAACTCCGATCCAACTGACTCTGCACCAGGCCATCGCCAGGTCACTACCAGTGACCAGGCATTCACCGGTAGCCGTGGGGTGATCCAGTTGAATCAGAGCGCCGGGGTGGGAAACCGAATGGCCAATACCCTGAGCGTAAGGGTCGTGGATTGACCCGAAAAGGTAAGAAACAACACTTAACCTAAAATAAAGTACGGAGAATCACCATGAAACCTTCGATGGCACTAAAGCCTCTGGTTTTCGCAATTGCTGCGGTCATGGCTGTTGCTGTACAAGCTGGGCAAAATGATCGGCGTGGCAACCATCATGGTCATCACAACGGTGGCCAACAACAAACCCCTCCTGCAAGAATGGTCCCAATCAATGCGACTGCCAATGCGACGGACCGGCAGAACAGTACCGGCAATAGCATCTGGAATGAAGGGACAGAAAACTCGGCCGAGATGAGCAGTTCGGCCGCAGGCGCAAGCGGCAACGTCGGCGTCAACGTGGCGGCAGGTAACGGCAACCAGCAAGACAACGCCGCCGCCATCGCCAACGCAGCCTCCGACAACGCCGCGATCGATAACAGCTTTGTGTTCGGCACGGCCACTGCCACCGCTGACGTGAGGCAAGTCAGCAACAATAACCGCGTCGACAACTTTGGCTCCACCAACTCTGCCGTGATGAGCGGATCCGGCGGCGGTAGCAGCGGCAACATGGGTATCAACATTGCTGGCGGCGATCTGAACCAGCAGAAAAATACCATGGCAATTGCCAACGCCAATGCTCCACTGGGTAATGCAACCGCCACCGCGTCCGCCGTTCAAAACGGTCCCGGCCTGATCGTGAACAACAACGCTGATCGGACCTACCGCGTTGATACGATCACCGTTACCAATACGGCGAGCGGCAGTTTCTCCAAAGATAAGTCGTTTGAGGCAAGCGGCAGTCAAAGCGCTTCTTCCAGCTGGAACAAAGCCGGTTCCAAAAGCTATGACGCCAGCGGGTCAAAAAGCGTTGATATAAGCGGTTCTCACAGCAGTAATGCCAGCGGTTCCAACAGCAGCAATGCCAGCGGTTCCAACAGCAGCAATGCCAGCGGTTCTTCGAGCGCTTCTTTGAGTGCTTCCTTGAACGCTACGCTGGACGCTACTTCGGCGGCTTCCAACTCCACTACCGTCAATTTTGGCTTCGGCGACCGCACCCGCAGCTCGTCTTCCGACGCATCGCTTAACGCATCGCTCGACGCGACGCTTGATGCATCGATAGACAAATCGTATGACAGATCGCACGACTCTTCGTACGACAGATCGCGCGACTCCTCGTACGACAGATCGCGCGATTCGTCGTTCGAAAAATCGTATGACAAGTCGTACTCGAAGTCGTCTGACTCCTCGTACGAAAAATCGGGCAGCAAATCGTCCGAGTCTGAGTACGCAAAAGCGAAAGCCTACAGTGAAAGCAGCTCGTATGATTTGAGCAACACCTACTCTTATCAAGTGCTGACTCCAACTGGCTGGGCCAACCCTGTGACCAACACTGCAACCCTGAGCGGTTCGGTGAATGGCGGCAGTGGCAACCTGGGCGTCAACGTGGCGGCTGGTGTGGGCAACCAACAAAGCAACTCGTTGGCCATTTCCAACCAATCGTTCTAAATGCTGTCTCTGGAGGCCCCCTTACGGGGGCCTCTTTCAACACCATCAGGGGGCGTCCCACCATGCGCATAATCGCCTTGGCAATTTTGCTTTGCGTGGCCACCGTGATCGAGGCCGCACAAATGCCGCTCTCCATCCTGCCGGGCGGCGCGTTGGTGTACAAGCCGATCCAGAGCGTTCGCGAGCGCAAATTTGCCGACCTGGTACAACAGAAAACCGACTTCAGTTGCGGCGCTGCGGCGCTGGCGACCATCTTGCGCCAAGCCTATTGGCTGGACGTGAATGAAGAACAGATCATCGAAGGCATGCTGGCACACTCCGATCAAGATCTTGTCCGTGTCCAGGGCTTCTCCATGCTCGACATGAAGCGTTACGTGGAAAGCATCGGCATGCGAGCCCGTGGCTATCGGGTAGCACCGGAAACGTTGAGTGATATCAGAATCCCGGTAGTGGTCCTCATGGATATCCGTGGCTACAAACACTTTGTGGTCATGCAAAGAGTCCATCAGGGCTGGGTCTACATCGGAGATCCGGTGCTCGGTCATAAACGCTACAAAGTCGACGACTTCATCAAAGGCTGGAACGGCATCATCTTTGCCGTCATCGGCCAGGGTTACGACAAAACCAATGCGTTGCTCGACCCGCCCATGCCGCTGACCGCCAGGAACCGCGTCAACGCCTTTAGCCCGGTGCAAGACGCAGAGTTGATGGATTTTGGATTTATCCAAAGCGACTTCTTCTAATAACAAGGGAGCACGACGCTCCGGGAGCATCCCATGAAGACTCCAATCTGGCTGGCCGTGGTCTGCCTGGCCGCCAGCCTGCCGACCCAGGCACAGACGTTCAAACCCATTGAACTGAAGGATCAGGAGTTGGCAACCCTGCGTGGCCGTTATGTCATGCCAGGACGGATTATCAGTTTCGGCATTTCGATGACCAGCACTTGGCAAAATGCCAATGGTGAAGTGATCGGGGCAACGTCCACGATGCAAATTCAACAATCGACCATCAAGCCACAGTTTTATGTGTCGATGATCGACGAAAAAGGGAATGGATCGACCCGTTCGCAAGGCGCCAGCACGGGCACGGGCACCGTCACCGGCGGCAACGGCCTCAATACCACCGAAGGCGTCACTCAAGTCGTGCGGGCTGCCGGCGACAACAATACGGCCTACAACAACGTTGATATCAACGTCACCAAGGCAAACCAAGCGCCAGCAACGCAACAGCAGGGCCAGGCACTGGCCGCAGGCACGACATTGGTCGGCAACAATGGCGCGGGCTCAATGAGTGTTACCTCGACCGGTACGGGTGTGCAATTCAACATCGTGGCCAACAACAACCAGGGCAATACCGTACAACGCCTGGCCCAGGGTGGCCTGATGCAGAACACGACATTGCTCGGCAGTAGCAACCAGGTCCGCAACCTCACCTCCTTCAATGTCGTGCTGCGTGACAACGTGCCGTCAGCCGGATCGGTGAGCGGCAATCTGGACCAGCTCAAAGGTCTTCGCACTATCGGATTCTGATCTACGCTCAGTCTCATCAGATGTAGTCAGAAGGGACGGCTAACACATGCAACGATCTTTTACGTTCAGAGCTTTGGTATGTTTGAGTAGCCTGGCCCCGGCCACAATGCTTTACGCAGCACCGGACCCCCAGGTCGAAATCCTGAAACAAGAACTCATGGAGTTGAAACAGCGTTACGAAGCACAACAGAACGCGTTGATGGTACTTGAGCAACGCGTTCGCCAAGTCGAAGAAACACCGCAGGCACCGGCTCCCAAGCGCCTGACCAAATCCCCCGCCGAACCCTCCCGGGGTAACCAGGCGGTCGCCGCTGGTGCGCCGGGCACCACCGGCAGCTCCTATGGCCAATCGCTCAAGGGCGATTCGGAACCTGCGCAAAGCGTTTCCAACCTGTATGACGAAGCCAGCGGCTTCTTCGGTGGCGGCAAGTTCAGCGTCGAAACCGGCCTGACCTACACGCACTACGATACCCGCGCCTTGACGCTCAACGGCTTCCTGGCCCTGGACTCGATTTTCCTCGGCAACATCAACCTCGACCGCATCAAGGCCGACAACTGGACCCTGGACCTGACTGCCCGCTACAACGTGGCACAACGTTGGCAGTTCGACATTAACGTCCCAGTGGTTTACCGCGAATCAACGTACTCCTCCGGCGGCGCTGGTGGCGCTGGTCCGGTGACGTCTGACGCCACCGTGACTCGCGACCCGACCATCGGCGATGTGAACGTTGGCGTTGCCTACAAGTTTCTGGATGAGTCGGTCAGCCTGCCCGATGCGGTCGCTACACTGCGCGTCAAGGCCCCGACCGGCAAGGACCCCTACGGCATCAAGCTGGTCAGCGACCCTACCAACGATAACCTCTCGGTCCCCGAGGATTTGCCGACCGGCAATGGTGTCTGGGCAATCACCCCAGGTATCTCGCTGGTCAAGACCTTCGACCCTGCCGTGCTGTTCGGCAGCCTGTCCTACACCTATAACGTGCAAGACTCTTTCAGCGACATCAGCCCTCAGGTCGGCTCCAAGGTAAAAGGGGACGTGAAACTGGGCGATTCCTGGCAGATCGGCGCCGGCATTGCCTTCGCCTTGAACGAGAAGATGAGTATGTCGTTCTCGTTCACCGATCAGTTCGCCCGCAAGAGCAAGATCAGGCCGGACGGTGGTGATTGGCAGTCGATTTCCAACAGCGACTACAACTCGGCCAACTTCAACATCGGTATGACCCTGGCCGCCTCCGATAACCTGACGATCGTACCCAACCTGGCCATCGGCCTGACCGACGACTCGCCAGACTTCTCCTTCAGCCTGAAATTCCCGTACTACTTCTGATCCACCACAACAAAGCCCCGCTGCGACTTCAATCCCAGCGGGGCTTTTGTGTGTGGAACATTAAATCTGCGTCTAACGGATCTGATGCTTGTGCAACAAACGGTAAAAGGTCGGCCTGGATATCCCCAACACTTTGGCGGCAATGCTCAAGTTATCGCTGTGGCGGTTGAGTACATCGCACAAGGCCTGGCGTTCAGCGCGGGTCTTGTAGTCTTCCAGCGTGCCCATCGGCGCAGGAATGACGTGCTGGCTGATCAGCCCAAGGTCTCGCGCTTCGATCTGCCGGCCTTCGGCCAGTACCAACCCGCGACGTACCCGGTTGGCCAGCTCGCGAACATTGCCCGGCCAGTCGTGCTTGCCCATGGCAATCAAGGCGTCGTCGCTGAAGCTGCGGGGGCGGCGCCCGGTTTCATGGCTGTAGAAGTGGGAAAAGTGGTTGGCCAGCATGGATAAGTCACCATGGCGCTCACGCAGCGGCGCGGTGACGACCTGCAATACGTTAAGGCGGTAGTACAAATCCTCACGGAAGGTTTTTTTCTCGACGGCCGCCTCAAGGTCGACATGAGTCGCCGCCAACACCCGCACATCCACCGGAATCGGCTGGCTGCCGCCGACATGCTCGATATGTTTCTCCTGCAGAAAGCGCAGCAGATTGGCTTGCAACTCCAGTGGCAGGTCACCGATCTCATCGAGAAACAATGTGCCGCCATTCGCCGCTTCGATCCGACCGACCTTGCGTTGATGGGCGCCGGTAAAGGCGCCCTTCTCATGACCAAACAGCTCCGACTGGATCAAGTGTTCGGGAATTGCCCCGCAATTGATCGCCACAAACGGCTTGTTGTGACGCTGGGATTGTCGATGGAGCGTGCGGGCGACCAATTCTTTACCGGTTCCGCTTTCACCACGAATCAATACTGGCGACTCGGTAGGCGCCAGCTTGCTCAGTAACTTGCGTAGCTCGCGAATCGGCTTGCTGTCGCCAAGCAGCTCGTGCTCAGGCTGATCAATATGAATCGTGCCCTGTCCGCGCAGGCGCGCCATTCCAAACGCCCGGCCCAGCGTGACTTGCACCCGGGACACGTCAAACGGCAAGGTATGGAAGTCAAAAAACCATTCGCAAACGAAATCTCCGACATTTTGCAGGCGCAGGACTTCCTGGTTGAGCACGGCGATCCACTCGGTACCGCTGCGGCTGATCAGTTCTTTGACCGCTTCCGGGCGTTCCAGATGAAAAGGTTGTAATCGCAGGAGGCCGACGTCGCACGTTCGGTCGGCGGCGTTCTCTAAGGAACAGCTGTCAACATCCCAGCCCACAGAGCGCAGCCCCGGCAGCAGACGATAGCAGTCGTCGCAGGGATCCACTACTAACAGACGTCGTAACGCAGGCGTTTCGATCATGACTGTTCCTTGACGCCAAACTTTAGGAAATATTATTAAAAACAGTCGTTTGGCGGATCTGGCTGTAACATTAGCAAGAATTTGACGCACCCTTGTACCGTTTGACTATAGGTACACCGCATTATTAGTTATAAGAATGAGTTTGTTAGTTACCTAACGAGTTCAACCTTTCATTCAGCTTTCAAAAACCGCTCTGCCATTGAGTATATGAAAGAAAGTTGAAATTTCTTTTGATGGAGTGTGACCTGACCCCCGGTTGAAGGCATCAGTACAAGTAACCAGCCGAACGGTAAGCCCAACCGACGGCCTGTCACTTGATTGGGCATATAGAGAGAAGACCCCATGACTGCCCCGCTCCGTATCAACGAAGCTCTTTTGATTGCCAACCGCGCATTCCAACCTTTTCAATGCGTGGCCTGGGCCCCACAAGATGGCAATGGCGAACTCAGCCTGACCATTATCGACCGCACCAATGCCCACATTGGCCGCACACAAATTCCGAGCAGTACTTATTCCGACCCCGCGCAACTTGAACACATTCTTGAAGAAGCTCGCGCCGAACTGAGCGAGGAAGGTTACAACCTGCAATCGTGGTCGATGCCACACTAAGGACGTTGGCGGATGACTTAAGTTGTCCGCCTCTTCTCCTTTCTTTTAGCGAACTACGTCGGTCGTCACGCCCCCCCATTCCAACTTGCCCGCCACGAATTACTTGGCAGGCTTGTCAGTGGTTCGAAAAGTCACTGTTCTGGCACAAAGCGACCCTCCACCTGTGAGTTGTGACAGTTGTGCAATCGAGCGTTCAGGGATTGAATGTTCTGCACACGCAGTTGCCCTCCCGGTTCCCGGGTTTCGGTCAGCTCGCAAGGAGATGCGCGCATGCCCACCCTGACTGCTTTTGCCCGACCTGCCGCGCAGCGCACGGCCGGCCTCCTCGATAAAAGCTTCGCCTCCAATGGCAAAACCCAAGTGTATTTCGCCGGCAGTACGTCGAGCATCGCCAACGGCGTGGCGATCGACTCGAGCGGTCGCGTACTGGTGGCGGCGAAAGTCGGCACTCGAGGGGGCCATTGCTTTGGCCTGGCTCGCTTGCTTGAAGACGGTTCGGCAGACCTGGCATTCGGCGCTCATGGCAGCGTCATCGGGCAATTTCAGCGCGGTCATGAGGCCATGGCGGGAAAAGTCCTCGTATTGGGCGACGGGAACATCCTGGTCGCCGGCCTGCACTATGAAGACGCTCATCGGACGCTGCCGGCCTTGGCGCTGTTCGACGCGCAAGGTCACCCGGTCAGGGACTTTGGCGACAATGGATGCTGCGTCATACGCCTGCCGGGGAATCTGTCCCAGGGCGTGCGCGACGCCTGGCTCCCTCCCGGCGTACCGGGGGCCGAAGCCTGCGACGTCCAGGTACAGGCTGACGGCCGAATCCTGCTGCTGGCCAATCACCCTTTCGAACTGGCCGATCACGTCGGCCTGCTGATTCGCCTGACCGACACTGGCGAACTCGACACCACCTTCAACGGCCGCGGCTTTGTCATGGTCAGGCATTTGCTGATGAACACCTGGCTCAGCAGCCTGCTGTTGCAGCGGGACGGCCGGATCATGGTCGGTGGATCGATCAACTTCCCTGAAGAAGGCTTGCTGGCGCGCTACCTGCCCGACGGCAGTCTGGATGATCACTTCGCCGTGGATGGTTTCATGACTTTCAGTGTTGAGGGGCACAGCGCTCAGGTCAGCCAGATCGTCCAGCAGGAAAATGGTGATTTGCATTGTTTTGGCAGCAGCCGCGACCCGATGCATTGCCTGGCGCTGACACTGCACAGCAACGGTCGCCCGGACGTTCATTGCAACGGTGGCCAGCCACACCTGCTGAAAATCGGACCCAGTGGCTGCCAGTGGAACGCCGCCCAACTCCAGCCGGACGGCCGTGTGCTGGCGGTTGGCGCCACGATTGGCGGAGTCGAAGCCGACTTTCTTCTGGCTCGGTACTTGCCGGGCGGGCAACTCGATCCTGGTTTTGCCGAGGGCACTTGTTGGGTTCGCACCCGTCTGGGGCGCAGCCTGGACACCGCCACATCAGTGGCCGTTCAGCCGAATGGAGGCATCGTCGTAGGCGGTTATTCGCTGGACGGCAACTACCGGGCGGTTGTGGTGCGCTATCTCGGCTAAGCCGACGACTTTTCCCACACTTGATCTTCCCGTCGGCTTACGGCAAGTTGCGCGCTTCTTAATACAAGGAGTAGCCGATGTCCGGTTCAATGGCCCAGGCCTTCGCGCACAACTTTCTAGGCCACTCGCCTCGCTGGTACAAGGCGAGCATTGTCGGTTTCCTGATTCTCAACGCCCTGGTGTTGTGGACCGTCGGTCCGGTGGCGGCCGGTTGGCTGCTGGTGCTGGAGTTCATCTTCACCCTGGCCATGGCGCTCAAATGTTATCCGCTGATGCCGGGCGGGTTGCTGCTGATTGAAGCGCTGCTGCTGAAAATGACCACGCCCCAGGCACTCTATGACGAACTGGTGCACAACTTTCCGGTGATCCTGCTGCTGATGTTCATGGTGGCAGGCATCTACTTCATGAAAGACCTGCTGCTGTTTCTGTTCTCGCGCCTGCTGCTGGGGGTTCGTTCCAAGGCCCTGCTGGCCTTGATGTTCTGCTTTCTCTCGGCGTTTCTGTCGGCATTCCTCGACGCCCTGACGGTGACGGCGGTGATCATCAGTGCCGCCGTGGGGTTTTACTCGGTGTATCACCGCGTCGCCTCGGGCAATGATCCGCGTCAGGACAGTGAGTTCAGTAATGACCAGCACCTGCCCAAATTGCACCACGACGACCTCGATCAGTTCCGTGCTTTCCTGCGCAGCCTGCTGATGCACGGTGCCGTGGGCACGGCATTGGGTGGCGTCTGTACGCTGGTCGGCGAGCCGCAGAACCTGTTGATCGGCCATGAAATGGGCTGGCACTTCGCCGAGTTTTTCCTGAAGGTCGCCCCGGTGTCGCTGCCCGTGCTGGCAGCGGGCCTGGTGACGTGCGTGCTGTTAGAGAAACTGCGCTGGTTCGGTTATGGCACGCTGCTGCCGGACAACGTGCGCGCGGTGTTGGCCAACTATGCCGCCGAAGACAATGCCGAACGCACTTCACGCCAGCGCGCAGCGTTGCTGGTGCAAGGCGCGGCGGCGCTGATCCTGATTGCCGGGCTGGCATTTCATATCGCCGAGGTCGGCCTGATCGGCTTGATGGTGATCGTGTTGATCACCGCCTTCACCGGCATCACCGACGAGCACCGCATCGGCAACGCGTTCAAGGACGCCATGCCGTTCACGGCCCTGTTGGTGGTGTTCTTCGCGGTGGTTGCGGTCATCCACGATCAGCAGTTGTTCACGCCGCTGATCCAGTGGGTGCTGGCGCTGCCGGCCGATCAACAGCCGGGCATGTTGTTCTTTGCCAACGGTTTGCTGTCGGCCATCAGCGACAACGTGTTTGTGGCGACCATTTACATCACCGAAGTGAAACAGGCGTTCATCTCCGGCAATATGAGCCGCGAGCATTTTGAAACGCTGGCCATTGCGATCAATACCGGCACCAACTTGCCGAGCGTGGCGACACCCAATGGCCAGGCGGCGTTTCTGTTTTTGCTGACGTCGGCGATTGCGCCGCTGATTCGCCTGTCGTACGGGCGGATGGTGTGGATGGCGGTGCCGTATACGGTGGTGATGGGTGTGCTGGGTTGGTACGCCGTGAGTTTCTGGCTTTGAGTTAGCAGGTTTGACGCCTTCGCGGGCAAGCCTCGTTCCCACAGGTCAGTGTAGGAGCGAGGCTTGCCCGCGAAGAACGATAACGCGGTTTAACCCACGTTGAGGATGTATTGCTCGATCGCCTGGGCCGCGCCGTCTTCGGTATTGGCACCTGTCACCACGTCGGCCTGGCGCTTCACCGCTTCTTCCGCCTGCCCCATGGCAATTGACAACCCGGCACGATGAAACATCGCCGGGTCATTGCCGCCATCGCCCATCGCGGCAGTCTGCTCCAGCGGCACACCGAGAAACTCCGCCAGTGTCGCCAGTGCGGCACCCTTGTTGGCGAGCATCGCTGTCACGTCCAGGTACACCGGTTGCGACCGCGAGACTTGTGCCTGGCCTTCCACTTTCGGCAGCAGCTGCGCTTCCAGCTCAATCAACAACTGCGTGTTGTGGCTGGTGGCAACAATCTTGTCGATGCGCGTCAGATACGGCTCGAAACTCTCGACCACCACCGGCGGATAGCCGAGGCCGTGCTGTTCGCGTGGGACCATCGGCCCGTGCGGGTCTTTCAGCAACCAGTCACCGCCACTGAACACCCAGATTTCCACGTCCGCCTGATCGGCAAACAGCGCCAACGCCGTCAGCGCAGCCGTGGCCGGCAAATAATGCGCGACCAGCACGCTGCCGTCCGGATGGACGATCGTGCCGCCATTGAATGCCGCCGTCGGCAGGTCGACACCGAGGGCTTCGATCTGCTGCAGCATGGCTTTCGGTGGACGCCCGGTGGCCAGGCTGAACAGCACGCCGGCCTCACGTAACGAACGGACGGCCTCGATGGTGCGCTGACTGAGGCTGTGATCGGGCAGCAGCAAAGTGCCGTCCATGTCGCTCAGCAGAAAACGGATGGATTGTGGCGTGACGTCACTCATCCGAGGCTGTGCCAGACGCGACCGTCGCGGGCCAGCAGTTCATCAGCCGCCTCCGGGCCGTTCTCGCCCGCCGGATAGCGCTGCACGCTCGCGTCCTGCTGCCAGGCATCGAGGAATGGCTGCACGGCGCGCCAGCCGTTCTCGATGTTGTCGGCGCGCTGGAACAGCGTCTGATCACCCGTCAGGCAATCGTAGATCAGCGTTTCGTAGCCGGTGGACGGCTGCATTTCAAAGAAATCCTTGTAGGCAAAACCCAGCTCGATGTTGGCCATTTTCAAGGCCGGCCCGGGCCGCTTGGCCAACAGGTCGAACCACATGCCTTCGTTGGGTTGAATCTGAATCCGCAGGTAGGTCGGTTGCAGCTCATCGACCTCGGTATCGCGGAACTGCGCGTAGGGCGCAGGCTTGAAGCAGATGACGATCTCGGTGTCACGCACACTCATGCGTTTGCCGGTGCGCAGGTAAAACGGCACGCCGACCCAACGCCAGTTGTCGATCATGACCTTGAGCGCGACGTAGGTTTCGGTGTTGCTGTCGGACGCTACGTTGGCTTCCTCACGATAACCCGCCAAGGACTTGCCATCGCGTTCGCCGGCCGTGTATTGGCCACGCACCGAGTTGGCTCGCGCCTCTTCCGTGGACCACGGACGTATCGCGCCGACCACTTTGGCTTTCTCGCCACGGACTGCATCGGCGCCAAAGGCTGCCGGCGGTTCCATCGCGACCATCGCCAGCAACTGAAACAGGTGATTGGGCACCATGTCCCGCAAGGCGCCCGTGTGTTCATAAAAACTGCCACGGGTTTCCACACCGACGGCTTCGGCGGCGGTGATCTGCACGTGGTCGATGTAATGGTTGTTCCAGAACGCTTCGAACAGGCTGTTGGAGAACCGGCTGATCAAAATGTTCTGCACGGTTTCCTTGCCCAGGTAGTGATCGATCCGGTAAATCTGGTTTTCCGACATCACCTTGAGCAGACATGCATTCAACGCTTCGGCGGTGTGCAGATCGGAGCCGAACGGTTTTTCGATCACCACCCTTCTGAACGCTTCGGGTGTCTCTTGCAGCAAGCCGGCGGTGCCGAGGCGGCGCACCACTTCACTGAAGAAACGTGGCGCGGTGGCCAGGTAGAACACCGCATTGCCCGTGCCGCTGGCGGCGATTTTCGCCGCCAGCGCTTGATATGTGCTGTCGTCCAGGAAATCGCCCTGGACGTAGCTGATGCCTTTGGCCAGTTTGGCCCACAGCGCCGGGTCAAGGGCTTCATCGCCCTTGCCGACTTTGGTGGCCGCTTCGGTGCGGATGAAATCTTCAAGCTTCTGCGCAAAGGCTTCGTCACTGATGGCGTTGTGGTCAACGCCGATGATCCGCAGTCCATCGCCTAGCAGACCGTCGCGACTCAAGTTGTACAGCGCCGGCATCAGCAAGCGCTTGACCAGGTCACCATGGGCACCGAACAGAAACAGCGTGGTCGGTGGTGCGGGTTCTGCTTTCGATTTATTGCGGATCAGACGGGTCATTTTTTCGAAGTCTCCACGTGGCCGCCGAAGCCGAAGCGCTGGGCCGAGAGGATCTTGTCGCCAAAGGTGCCTTGGCCGCGCGATCGGTAGCGCGAGAACAACGAGTTCGACAGCACCGGAACAGGCACCGATTGCTCCATGGCGGCTTCGATGGTCCAGCGGCCTTCACCGCTGTCAGCCACGGAGCCGGAGTACCCGTCGAGTTTCGGATCGCTGGCCAGTGCGTCGGCGGTCAGGTCGAGCAACCACGACGACACCACGCTGCCACGGCGCCAGACTTCGGCGATGTCGGCCACGTTCAGGTCGAAACGTTGGTCTTCCGGCAGGTTTTCGCTGGCTTTGGTCTTGAGGATGTCGAAGCCTTCGGCAAAGGCCTGCATCATTCCGTACTCGATGCCGTTGTGGATCATCTTCACGAAATGGCCAGAACCTGCAGGGCCGGCGTGGATGTAACCGCGCTCGGCGCGATCGTCTTCCGACTTGCGGTCCTTGGTACGCGGGATGTCGCCCATGCCGGGGGCCAGGCTGTCGAACAGCGGATCAAGGCGTTTCACCACCTCGGCTTCGCCGCCGATCATCATGCAGTAACCGCGCTCCAGGCCCCAGACGCCGCCGGATGTGCCGACATCGATGTAGTGCAGGCCTTTTTCCGACAGGGTTTTCGCCCGGCGGATGTCGTCCTTATAGAAGGTGTTGCCGCCGTCGATGATGGTGTCGCCGGCTTCGAGCAAGGTGCTCAGGGAGTCGATGGTGTCTTCGGTCGGCGCACCGGCCGGCAGCATGACCCACACCGCACGTGGCTTGGCCAGGCCTGCGACCAGCGCCGGCAAGTCGATGACGCCCTTGGCGCCTTCTGCTGCCAGGGTGTCGACGAAGGCGGTATTGCGGTCGTAAACAACGGTGGTATGCCCGTTGAGCATCAGGCGACGCGCAATATTTCCGCCCATGCGGCCCAGTCCAATAATCCCGAGTTGCATGTGCTGATGCTCCCTACTACAAATAAAGTGTGTCAAAGGTTATAGCCCAACGCGACCAATGAGGGTTAGTCCAGAGCGTTGGCGTGAAGTTTCCGGGCATTGTGCCCGATCCTGACTGATAACGTCGGAAATCGAACTCAAGACACAACGACCATGAAAAATAAAAAAGTTCCCTTCAGGGGCAAAAGAAATCAAAATCGGTGCCGATAGTAATACAGCACCCGATGTCGGGGCGGTTTTACAGTTGATGCACGCCATTTGCGAGGTGAGCAATGGGCACAGTACAAGCAGCACGGCCAGCACAAACCCTTTACGTCACGATCCGTCGTGATGAATTGCGCCAGTTGAAAGAAGAGCGCGACCTGTTGAAGCAGGAGCTCGCGCAGCTGCGCTTACTCACACAAAGCTCTTCGGCTCAGCCCTTGCCCGTCACCGCGCGCGCACCACACGCCTGATCCCCCGCCTGACTCGGAAACAGCCTTCTGCTGTTTCCGACACCGCTTCCCAGCCTTGCCGTTTGCGGCAACTCACAAAGTTTTCACATCGACGTGTTGATACTCCGGCTCATTATGGCCGCTCGGTATCCGCGCGGTTTCCGTTCGTCGGCAACATGGAAGGCTCCCGACGGGTCGACGCGATTTGATATTTTTGGCTGGAGCGCTGAATGACTGTGTTTAAACGCAGCAATACGACTGCGAAAGGTTTTGATTGGGCAGGATTTCTCTGGTTGTTCCTGTTCTTCTGGTATTTTTCCGGCATCACCCAATTACTCATTCAATTGACGGGCACCTCGGGCTTCACCGGGTTCCGCCAAGCCTTTGTGATGAGCGCCATCTGGCTTGCACCGATGCTGCTGTTCCCTAGACAGACTCGTGTCATGGCCGCGGTGATCGGCGTGGTGCTGTGGGCCTGTTCGATGGCCAGCCTGGGTTACTTCTTCATCTATCAGCAGGAATTCTCCCAGAGCGTCATCTTCATCATGTTCGAATCGAACATCAGTGAAGCGGGCGAGTACATGACCCAGTATTTCGCCTGGTGGATGGTGGCGGCGTTCCTCGCCCATACACTGTTTGCTTATTTCCTGTGGACCCGCTTGCGCCCGGTGTACATGCCCCGTGGACGTGCGCTGGTGGCCGCGACGGCCATTATCGTGGCCGTGGTCGGTTACCCGCTGATCAAGCAAACCGCGCGTACCGGCAGCCTGGCTGGTGGCTTCGAGAAATTCGAAACCCGTATCGAGCCGGCGGTGCCTTGGCAGATGGCTGTGGCGTATCACCGTTACCTCGACACCCTGGCCGGCATGCAAGACATGCTCGACAGCGCGAGCAAGATTCCACCGCTCAAGAACCTCAAGGACACGATGGCCAACCAGCCAGCGACCCTGGTGCTGGTGATCGGCGAGTCCACCAACCGTCAGCGCATGAGCCTCTATGGCTACCCGCGTGAAACCACGCCGGAACTGGACAAGCTCAAGGATCAGATGGCGGTCTTCGACAACGTCATCACCCCGCGCCCGTACACCATCGAGGCGTTGCAGCAGGTGCTGACGTTCGCCGACGAAGAAAACCCGGACCTTTACCTGTCCACGCCGTCCGTGGTCAGCATGATGAAACAGGCCGGTTACAAGACCTTCTGGATCACCAACCAGCAAACCATGACCAAGCGCAACACCATGCTCACCACGTTCTCCGAACAGGCCGACGAGCAGGTGTACCTGAACAACAATCGCAACCAGAACGCCGCGCAGTACGATGGCGACGTCATCGCGCCATTTAACAAGGCCCTGGCAGACGCCGCACCGCGCAAGCTGATCGTGGTGCATTTGCTCGGCACGCACATGAGCTATCAGTACCGGTACCCACCGACCTTCGACAAGTTCACCGATCGCAAAGGCGTGCCGGACGGCGTGCGTGACGACCAGGTACCGACGTACAACAGCTATGACAACGCCGTGTTGTACAACGATTTCGTGGTGTCCAGCCTGATCAAGGACTACGCCAAATCCGATCCGAACGGCTTCCTGATGTACCTCTCGGACCACGGCGAAGATGTCTTCGACTCCGTGGGCCACAGCACGCTGGGACGCAACGAGGCCAAGCCGACGGCGCCGATGTACACCATTCCGTTCATGGCCTGGGCTTCGCCGAAATGGCGTGAAACCCACGACTGGAGTTTTGCCGGTGACCTGGCACGGCCTTATAGCAGCTCGCAACTGATCCACACCTGGGCGGACTTGGCGGGTCTGAGTTTTGATGAGCTGGACCGCAGCAAGAGCCTGGTCAGCGACAGCTTCACGCCGCGTCCGTTGATGATCGGCAATCCGTATGAGCGTCAGTCGCGCCCGCTGATCGACTTCAGCCTGATGAAACCGAAAAGCACGCCGACCGATCCGGCGGTCGCGCAGAAATGATGCCCTGAGGGATCGGCGCCGATCTTTCACTCTGTCGAGAACCCTGCGGGAGCTTGCTCCCACAGGGTTACACCAGCCCCGCCTTAACGTCTCCGAAACATCTTAAAATAACAATAATTCTCGTTTAGACCTAAATCCCCTCTCCCACCTTCGTCTTTGAACAAACGGAATTTTTCCCTCGAAGACAAGGAGTCGGCTGCGATGTTCGCGCCTATCACCCGTTCCATGACCTTTACCCTGGGCCTGTGCAGTGCTGCCCTGAGCCCCGACCTGCTGGCTGAAACCGCCCCGGCTCAAGAGCCGAGCCGCACCCTTGAACTGGGTGCAACCAATGTGACAGCCCAGGGATTGGGCAGCACCACCGAAAACACCGAGTCATACACCACCGGTGCCATGAGCACCGCTACGCGGCTCAACCTGTCGATCAAGGAAACGCCGCAATCGGTGTCCGTGGTCACCCGCCAGCAAATGGACGACTTCAAACTCGGCACGCTTTCCGAAGCCATGAGCCAGACCACCGGCGTAGTGGTTCAGCACAACGATTCGGACCGCGTCAGCTATTCGTCCCGCGGTTACTCGATCAACAATTTCCAGATCGATGGAATGCTCAACACCTTCAGCTACATGAAGTCCGATTCCGACACCATTATTTACGACCGCATCGAAGTGGTTCGCGGCGCGACCGGCCTGACCACGGGCGCCGGCGATCCTTCCGCGACGATCAACATGGTGCGCAAACGGCCGACCGCACAATGGGAGGCCCAGACCGGTGTCAGCGGCGGCAGCTATGACGATTACTACAGTTACGTCGATGTCGGCGGACCGCTGGCCTTCGACGGCCGCTTGCGCGGTCGCGGTGTGCTGGCTTATCGCGACAGCGGTTCCTACCGAGACAAGTACGCGTTGCAACGGGAAGTCGGCTACGGGATTCTCGAAGCTGACCTGACCGATGACACCGTGCTGGCCGTGGGATACGACTACCAAAACAAACAGGTGCAAGGCACCTCTTGGGGCACCGTGCCCTACTGGAATGCTGACGGCAGCAAAGCCAACCTCGGACGCTCCACCAACATGGCCACACCGTGGAGTTCCTGGCCACTGAAAGACAAGACCGCGTTTGCCACGCTGGACCAGCAACTGGGCGCCGACTGGCACCTCAAGGCCGCTTACACCCACCGTGAGAGTGACACCGACGGCAAGATCTACTACGGCGGTGGCGGCTTCCCCGAGGCCGATCGCAGCGGCATGATCGCCAACGTCAGCCACATGGTCGGCACGCAAAAAATGAAAGCCTATGACTTCAACGTGTCCGGCCCTTATTCGCTGTTCGGGCGTGAGCACGAAATGATGATCGGCTATGGCGAAGCCGAACGCAGCGAAGACAACCCTTACACGGTAGACGGCCCGCGGTCGCCGGATTACGAGAAAGTCCCCGACTGGAAGTACATGGGTGGCATTCCCAAATTCCCGGACACCGTCACCGGCCTGAAAGGCTCCGATGAAAGCACCCGGCAAAAGGCCGGTTACCTGGCCACGCGCCTGACCCTGACCGACGACCTGCACGCGGTACTCGGCAGTCGCTATGGCACGTGGGAAATTTCAAGAAAGGCCAACCAATACGACGGCAATCTGCAACTGACCGGTGTCGAATCCACCAGCCAGAAGCACAACGACATGTGGACACCTTACGCCGGGCTGCTCTACGACATCACGCCTGAATACACCGCTTATGTCAGCTACACCGATATTTTCAAGCCGCAGGACGAGCGTGACAGCAATCACAACTACCTCGAGCCAGTGGTCGGCAGCAACTATGAACTGGGGCTCAAGGGCAGCCTGCTCGAAGAGCGACTGAACCTCGCCACCGCGGTGTTCTGGAGCAAGCAGGATAACGTGGCCGAACTCGACGACTCGGTGCCACCGGACCCGGTCACCGGTGAGGAATTCTTCAAATCGGGCGGCAAAGGCAACAAAGTCCAGGGTTTCGAAGCCGAGGTCTCAGGTGAAGTGATGGCAGGCTGGAACATGACGGCCGGCTACACCTACACCCACTCGGCCAATGGCGAGAAGCAGCGCAACAACACCAACCAGCCGTTGAACATGTTCCGCTTCTCCACGGCTTACCGCTTGCCCGGCGACTGGCAGGCACTGACCGTGGGCGGCGCGGTGAACTGGCAAAGCGACGTCTACCGCGCCGCCAGGCGCCCGATCGGCCGTGGCGCCGATGGCGAGATCATCACCGCCAGCACCAACATCCGTCAGGAGGCCTACACCGTGGTCAAACTGATGTCGCGCTACGCATTTGATCAGCACCTGTCGGCTTCGCTGAACGTCGATAACCTGTTCGACAAGAAGTATTACGACAACGTCGGCTTCTACAACGGCGTCTACTGGGGTGACCCGCGCACGGTCACCCTGAGCCTGGACTGGAAGCTCTGACGCAGATCATATCCAGCTGACGGAATCGGCGGATAATGGCTTGGCAACATTGGTTCATGGACGAAAGAGCACCCTATCCGCAGTAGGAGGCACACCATGAAACGTACCGCGTTGATTCTTGCCAGTCTGATGATGTTCGGTTCGACCGCAGCCTTTGCAGAAGGCGGCGCCGAGCGCATGAGGTATTACTTCGAAACCCTGCACTTCAAACAACAGCAGGCCAACGGCATCGAGACCAGGACGATCGAGCTGAGGGTTCCGAACGATCAGACCGCGCAAGTGACCGAAACCTATCGGCCGACATAAACGATGGCAAACGGGCGTTCTGAGGGACGCCCTTTTTTATGCCCGCTCGACAGTTTTCACGCGCCCAGGAGCACCCCGCAAAACCCGCCCAGCAGCACCAGTAACCACGGCGGGCACCGCCAGAACAGAAGCGCCATCAATGCCAGGACCGCCATCAGACCATCCAGCGGCCCGAGGATCGAGGTGGTCCACAATGGCTGATACAACGCAGCCAGCAACAACCCGACCACCCCGGCGTTCACCCCGGCCAGCGCCGCTTGCACTCGGCCAATGCCACGCAAGCGCTGCCAGAACGGCAGGACGCCGATCACCAGCAGCAGCGACGGCAGGAAAATCGCCAGGACGCACACCAGCGCGCCGCTCCAGTCGCTGATGGACGCGCCAAGGAACGCCGCAAACGTGAACAATGGTCCTGGCATCGCTTGCGCGGCGGCGTAACCGGCGAGAAACACGTCATTGTCGAGCAATCCCGTGCTCACGACCTGGCTTTGCAACAGCGGCAACACCACATGGCCGCCGCCAAACACCAGCGCCCCCGTGCGGTAGAAACGGTCGAACAGGCTGGTCAGCGAGTCCGGCCAGTAATGCGCAATCAACGGCAACCCCAACAGCAACGTCACGAACACAGCCATCGCCAGCCAGCCGGCCACGCGACTGACCCGAATCGACAAACCCTCCCGTGGCGCTGCATTGGCGTTGTGCAGCAAGACCAGGCCGATCAGCGCCGCCACGGCCATCACCGTCAGTTGCCCGCCCATCGTTGGCCAGAGCAACACCCCGGCAGTCGCCAGCAGCGTGATGCCCACTTGCACCGGACCTCGGCATAACGTGCGGGCCATTCCCCACACGGCCTGGGCAACCACGGCGACGGCGACAATTTTCAGCCCGTGAATCAAACCGGCCGGCAACGCCCAGCCACTGTGGGTGATGCCCAATGCCAGCAGCGTCAGGATCAGCGCCGAGGGCAAGGTAAACCCTGCCCACGCCGCCAATGCCCCCCAATAGCCGGCGCGGGACAAACCCAGCGCCATGCCCACCTGGCTGCTCGCCGGGCCCGGCAGAAACTGGCACAGGGCAATCAGTTCGGCGTAGGCGGCTTCGCCGAGCCAGCGCCGACGTGCCACGAACTCGTCACGAAAATAGCCCAGATGGGCAACAGGACCGCCAAACGAGGTCAGCCCCAGGCGCAGAAAGATCAGGAAAATCGCCCACGGCTTGTCCGTTTTCACGGGTGCCCTGCCTTGCGCGTCATCGAGGCGGCTCATGTGGCGTTAAAGGTCCTTGGTCCAAAACAGCATTCGGCCATGGGCCGGGTCGAACATGCCGGGGGCAAATCCGAACTTGCCATAAGACGCCTGCGCGACGGCATTACCCTCGAGGACTTCCAGGGTGATCTTGCAGCAGCCGCGCTGGCGGGCGATGTCTTCAACTTTTTGCAGCATCTTCTGGCTCAACCCCAGGCCGCGAAACCTGGGCATCACCGCCACATCGTGCACGTTGACCAGCGGCCGGCAGGCAAACGTCGAGAAACCTTCGAAGCAATTGACCAGCCCGGCCGGTTCGCCACCGACAAACGCCAGCACGCTGAATGCATGGGGACGCTTGGCCAGTTCCCCCGGCAGTTGCCGCAGGATGTCCTCGGGCAGTGGGTGCCCGCCGCCCATCGGGTCTTCGGCGTAGGCATTGAGCACCACACCGATTGCCTCGGCATGCAGCCCATTGGTGTAGCTGGCCTGAAGCACTAGAATTTCTGCGGATTCCATTTCCATCGTCAACGTCCCGTCAAATTGGCCCAGCGCGTCGCTCGCGCCGGGAGGTCGATGGACATTATCGCGAGGTGCATTCGGCGGCAACCCGAACCTGTTTCAAACGCCCCAGATCAGCGTTTCGGTCCAGCCCAACTCGGCAAAATCCTCAGCCCTCAGGTGCGACTCCCCGGCACAGAAAAACTCGTCCAGCTGCGGCGGCGTGACCGAGGTGCCGCTGAGCATCGCGTGGACCTGGCCGCGATGATGCAGCTGGTGTTCGAACAAATGCGACAGCAGGCGCAGACGGCTGTCATGTTGCGGCGTGTCCCGGGCGATGGTCACGATGCGTCCCAGGTCGGCGTCGCGCAATTGTTCGCAATAGGCAATAAGGCGACGGTCCACATGCGCTTGTTCACGCTGCAAGTCGGCAGCCGCAGCGAACGGCTCGTCTTTGGCAAAGAACACATAGCAATCAGGATGCGGATCGTCCCCGCGCAGTTCCCGCTCCAGCGCATCCACGTAAAACCAGTCGCACGTCAGGATGTGGTTGAGGGTGGCGATCAGGCTGGGGAAGAAGCTCACTCGCGGTGCCGCCAGTTCGGCCGGGCTCAGCTGAGTCCAGGCCTTGGCGAGTCGGTAATTGGCCCAGGCATTCTGATAGGCCATGGTCAGCAAATGGTGAGACAGAGGCTGATTCATATTCGCGGCTCCCGGCCATCAGGCTTCGGCGAAACGTTGCAACTGCATTTCCTGTAAACGGCTTAACGTGCGGCGGAACGGGAATTCCAGATAACCCTCGGTGTACAACGCCGCCATCGGCACCTGCGCTTCGAGGTACAGCGGCACCTTGCGGTCGTAGCACTCGTCCACCAGGGCAATGAAACGCCGGACACCGTCGTCATGCACCGACAATTGCGGCAGCTCGCGATCACCGGCCACGACCCGTTCGGCACCGTCTTCCGTGCCTCGGGCGATGCGTCCTTCACGTTTCTGTGCGCTCAGATTTGGCACTTCACTCAACAGAATAGCGCTGAAGGTGTCGCACAGCGCCATGAAGTCCATGGCGGCGAACGGTTGTTCGCACAGGTCGGCGTAGCGGCACCAGAGTACGGTCGAACTGGCCTGCACCACAGTGACCGAGCGGTAACCAACCGTGATCGGATCGCTGGACGTGGGCTGGCCTGCGGTCAACCCGTTGAACACCTCACCGAGCGCGCTCGGCTGCCCGGGCGCCGCCACCCAATACCGTTGCAGACCCGCGCCGGGATGCAGGCGATGGTCTTCGCCGCCATCCACCGCGATCACCTGCATGTGTTTTTTGATCGCTTCGATGGCGGGCACGAAGCGGTCACGGTTGAAGCCATCGGCGTATAGCTGGTCCGGCGGTTGATTGGAGGTGCAGACCACCACCACGCCCTGCTCGAACATCACCTGAAACAAACGCCCGAGAATGATCGCGTCGCCGATGTCGTTGACGAACAGTTCATCGAAACACAGCACCCGCACTTCCTGGCTCAACTCACGGGCCAGCGCCTTCAACGGGTCGGCGGTGCCGGTCAGCTGGAACGAGCGCTGATGCACCCAGCCCATGAAATGGTGAAAGTGTTGGCGTCGGGCCGGGACCTTGAGATTTTGGTAGAACTGATCCATCAACCAGGTCTTGCCCCGTCCGACCGGCCCCCAGAGGTAAACGCCGGTGATCGGCGTGCGGCCTTCATGCAGGGCTTCGTGGCATTTTTGCAGCGCCCACACGGCATGTTCCTGGGCTTCGTCCTGGACGAAGCCCTTCTGTTCAATGGCGTGTTGCCAGGCGCTTAGGGGAGAGTCGACATTCATGCGCGGCAGTATGCCATGCGCTCGGGTTTACACAGAGATGTCCAGCCGGGCGATCTTGCCCTGCTCGTTGAGGCGGAACATGTAGCGCAGTTCCAGCGGACTGCCGGGAAAGGTCCCGGAAATCAGGTTGTGCACCAGGACTTTGCCGGTACGTTGCTGAACGTCGAGCACTTCGACCCGTGGTTCATAACGTTGCGCGGTGTCTTGCATCCATTGGGCGATGGCTTGCGTGCCGATCCGGTGCTGGCCCTCATCGAACACGTTGGCGTCCTCAGCAAAAAAACTGCCGACCCGCGAGGTGTCGCGGGCATTGGCGGCGGCAATGTAGGCGGCGATGGCGGGTGCCAGTGAAGAGGCTGGATTGGACATGGGTGCGGCTCCTTGTTGTTTGATTCTGGAGCCATGCTAGAACAGGTCTGTGTCAGTTCTTGTCAGGAGTGAAACGCCCGGCGTCATCCAGTTGCATCTGCTTGTGCCAGGTGCGCAACAGGTCGCTGCGTCGCCCCGGATAGCGCTCGCCCTGCTCGTGAGCGGCCGAGATCCGGTCGGTACGAAACGTGCGGTAGGCACTGCGCAATTCGCACCAGGCGACAATGATCCGCACCTCATTGAGAAAACCCAGCGCCAATGGCCAGATCAGCCGCTGACTGGGCACCTGTTGAGCGTCTGCATAATCGATGTTCAGCTTGGATTGATCGCGAATCGCCTGACGAAACACGTTCAACGGCACGGCGTTTTGCGGATACCCATAACCACGCGGGCCCGGCAACACCGTCGGGTTGCGCAAAGCATCCTGAGCTTCCGGCGCCAACACGGCGGCAATCTTCGCCAGGGCATCGGCCGCGGCTTTGCTCAACACCTCGTCGCCACGCTGATCGACGTAACGCAATCCGAGCACGATGGCTTCGGTTTCGTCGGCATTGAGCATCAGAGGCGGCAGGAACAACCCGCTGCGCAACACGTAGCCGACCCCTGCTTCGCCGAAGATGGGTGCGCCCAGCGCGGTCAACTCGGCGATGTCGCGGTACAACGTGCGTTCGGAAATCTGCAATTCCCCGGCGAGCGTCGCGGCCGTGGCCGGACGACTTTTACCCCGCAGCACTTGCAACAACGTGAGTAAACGAGTGGTACGCGACACGATCGGCAGGCTCTTTCCTGAAAAGTCGTCGGAGCTTAGCAGAGGCCGCTGTCAGAAGTTGGCAGGAGCGCCGCCCTGGTGGTCAGCTGGGGGCATGGCGCCGAGCGTGACGAAGCCAAGCGCATTTTCGACGGTTATCTGGAAGCCGGCGGCAACTTCATCGACACCGCCAACGGTTATCAGGCCGGCCAGTCGGAAGCCATACTCAGCGAGTTCATCGCACCGGAACGCGATCGCCTGGTTATCGCCACCAAATACACCATGGGTACCACGCCAGCCGCGGGCATTTCCCACACTGGCAACAGCCGCAAGAACATGGTTCGTGCCGTGGAAGAAAGCCTGAAACGGCTCAACACCGATCACATCGACCTGTTCTGGGCGCACATCAGTGACGGCGTGACGCCGATGGAAGAGATCCTGCGCGGCTTCGACGACCTGGTGCGCGCCGGCAAGATTCACTACGCCGGGCTGTCGAATTTCCCGGCCTGGCGCATTGCTCGCGCCGATGTCCTGGCCGAAGTACGCGGTTTCGCGCCGATTGCAGCGATTCAGGCCGAATACAGCCTGGCCGAACGCACCGCCGAACGTGAGTTGCTGCCGATGGCCGAAGCGCTCGGGCTGGCGGCTACGATCTGGTCGCCGCTGGGTGGCGGGTTTCTCACGGGCAAGTACCGCAGCAATGATGACAATAACCGCGCCGCCAAACTCGGCATGCTGGTCCACACCGAGAAAAGCGCCCACGAAACCGCCCTGCTCGACACCTTGCTCGCAGTGGCAGCGGAGCTTGAAGCCACGCCTACTCATGTGGCCATTGCCTTGCTGCGGGAAAAGGCCAAGCGTTCGACGACGGCGCTGATTCCGATTCTGGGTTCGCGCACTCGTGAGCAACTGGATGCGACATTGGGCGCGTTGACGGTGCAATTGAGCCCGGAGCAGTTGTCGCGGCTTGATGGGGTCAGCAACGTGCCGAAGGGCGTGCCACATGAAACGATTGCCGGTTCGGCGGCGCGGTATACAGGGGCTGAAACCCTTGACCTGCCAATCATTCCGGTGGCCTGAAAAAGCTTCGCGGGCAAGCCTCGCTCCTACAGATTGTGGCGTTCACAGACTTTGTGTTCGCCACAAGAAGGCGTCTTACCGGTCTATTTTGTGCCTGGCCGCATACAGGCACAGCATCTCCATCGCCAATGTCGCCGCCGCCAGTGACGTAATGTCCGCATGGTCGTAGGCCGGCGCGACTTCCACCACGTCCATCCCCACCAGATTGATCCCGCGCAACCCGCCGAGAATTTCCAGCGCCTGCACCGTGCTCAAGCCTCCACACACCGGCGTTCCGGTGCCCGGTGCGAACGCCGGGTCGAGGCAATCGATATCGAACGTCAGGTACACCGGGTTATCCCCCACCCGCGCACGAATCGCCTCGACAATCGCCTCACACCCTTGCCGATGCACCTGCCGCGCATCCAGCACCTGGAAGCCCTGGTGATCATCATTGGTGGTGCGCAAGCCGATCTGCACCGAGCGCGACGGATCCACCAAGCCTTCCTTGGCCGCGTGCCAGAACATTGTCCCGTGATCGACGCGCTTGCCCTCTTCGTCCGGCCAGGTATCGCTGTGGGCGTCAAAGTGAATCAACGACAGGGGGCCATGTTTGCGCGCATGGGCCTTGAGCAGCGGATAACTGACGAAGTGGTCACCGCCGAAAGTCAGCATTGCGCAACCGCCGTTCAGGATCTGCTCGGCGTGGGCCTCGATGCTTTCCGGCACCGCGTGCGGCGAGCCGTAATCGAAGGCGCAATCACCGTAGTCGATGACCGCCAGATGATCGAACGGGTCAAACGTCCATGGCCAGTGACGTTCCCAGGCAATCCCGCTCGATGCGGCGCGAATGCCGCGCGGGCCGAAGCGCGCACCGGGACGGTTGCTGGTGGCGGTGTCGAACGGCACACCGCTGACCACCACGTCGACGCCGCGCAAATCACGGCTGTAGCGACGACGCATGAAACTGGTGATACCGGCGTAAGTACTTTCGGCGGCAGTACCGAAGAGGCTGTCGCGGGTCAGGGCCTGATCATTTTGCATCGGGACGTCCATGGGATCTCCTTGTTATTTATTGGCGGCTACGGAAAGTGGTCCACAGGCGAGTGCGCGAGCGCATGTCCTTGAGGCTCATGCTGCGGTCGGCGTACAGCCGTTCGCGGGTGTCGGCCAGGGGGTAGATGTCCGGGTCGGTCCGCACGACTTCGTCCACCAGTGGCGTCGCTGCACGGTTGGCCGTGGCAAAGAACAGCGTGTTGGTCAGCGCCGCGACGGACTCGGGGCGCAACATGAATTCAATGAATGCCCGAGCCGCTTCGGGGTGCGGCGCGTCCTTGGGTATCGCCAGGTTGTCCTGCCAGACCAGCGTGCCTTCCTTCGGAATCCGGTAGGCCACCTCGAACGGTTTGTTGGCCTTGCGCGCCTGGTCGGCGGCCATGCTGGCGTCGCCGTTATAGGTCAAGGCCAGGCACACGCTGCCATTGGCCAGATCGCTGATCTGCCGCCCGGTGGCGACGTACAGCACATTGGGCTGCAACTGATGCAACAACGCCTCGGCGGCGGTCAGATCTGCCTTGTCGGTGCTGTAGGGATCTTTACCGAGATAGTGCAACGCCAGGCCAATCACTTCCTGGGGCGAATCGAGAATCGCAATGCCGCAATCCTTCAGCTTGCCGGCGTATTGCGGTTTGAACAGCAGATCGAGGCTGTTGAGCGGCACATCGGGCAAGCGTTTTTGCACCGCCTCGACGTTCATCCCCAGCCCCAGAGTGCCCCAGGTATACGGCACGCCATAACGATTGCCAGGGTCGACGGCCGCCAGTTTTTCCAGCAGGTCCGGGTCGAGGTTGGCGTAGCCCTTGAGCCCTTCGTGGGGAATCTCCTTCAGCGCACCGGCCGCCAGACCACGAGCCAGCACGCTGGAGGACGGCACCACCACGTCATAACCGCTGCCGCCGGTGAGCAGTTTGGTTTCCAGCACTTCCGAAGAATCGAACGTGTCGTAACGCACATGAATGCCGGTTTCCTTTTCGAAATGCTGCAGGGTTTCAGGCGGCACGTAATCGGCCCAACTGTAGAGGTTGAGGGTTTTTTCCTCTGCCTGGGCCGACGCGGCCATGGCGAGAAAGAGCGCGGGTAAACCCAGTTTGAATACGGGAGCCATGACGAACACCTGACCAGAGGAAGTGGTTGCAGCGTGCGCCCTCGGATACATTGGCGAAATACCAAGTTTGTTAACCTGACTTTATTGCGGAGTAATGTTTGATGCTCGGTCAACTCCACGACCTCGACCTGCAACTGCTGCGCCTGTTTGTCCGCGTGGTGGAATGCGGCGGGTTCAGCGCAGCGCAAGGTGAACTGGGGTTGAGCCAGTCGAGCATCAGCCAGCAAATGGCCAGACTCGAAACCCGGCTCGGCTATCGTTTGTGCAGTCGCGGCAAGGGTGGATTCCGGGTCACGCCCAAGGGCGAACAGTTGCTGAGCGCGACGCGCGGGCTGTTTGAGTCCATCGAAGCGTTCCGTCATCAATCCAACGGTGTGGCGGGTCGGTTGATCGGCGAAGTGCGCCTGGGTTTGTCCGAAGCGCTTGATCAATCGGTGCTGCAAAAAGTCGCCGATGCCATCCGTCGCTTTCGTGAACGGGACGAATCGGTGCGCATCGAGTTGATGAGCGCCATGCCCGGCGAAATGGAACGCCTGTTGCTGCAACAACGGCTGGACCTGGCGATCGGCTATTTCTCCCAAGTGCAAAGCGCATTTGACTACCGCGAACTGTTCAGCGAAACCCAGCACCTGTACTGCGCCCCGGGTCATCCGTTGTTCACCGACGACGCGCCGGACGATCTGGCGTTGCAGGCGTGCGACCGGGTCGATCATCCCTATCGTTTTCTGCGCAGTGACGAGCCGTTTCAAGGCAAATTATGTTCGGCACGGTCCGAGCAGGTCGAAGGCACCCTCGCCTTCATCCTGTCCGGCAAGCATGTCGGCTATTTGCCTGAACATTTTGCCCGCAGCTGGGAAGACAAAGGTTTGCTGCGCGCCGTGCGCCGGGATGACCTGAGTTTTGATGTGGCGTTTCATCTGGCGCGCCATCGTGCCCAGGTGCCGGGGGATGCGCAGAAAGCCTTTGAAGAAGACTTGCTCGCCGCGTTTGAATGAACACGCACGGACCTGTGGCGAGGGAGCTTGCTCCCGTTCGGCGGCGCAGACGTCGCAAGATCTGCACACAAGGTGTGGTTGAAGGAATGCCGGGGGCCGTTACGCAGCCCAACGGGAGCAAGCTCCCTCGCCACAGCTCCGTGTGTATCGTTTGCCCTCGGTGCCCGCTGCTGGCATCCTGCGCCTCCATTTTTTGACCTGGCCCCTGGCGCTTTCCTCGTGACCTCTTCCGAACACGCAAAACCCCAGTCCCGTTCCGACCTGATCTACGGCCTCAACGATCGCCCACACCTCACCGCGACGGTCTTCGCCGCCTTGCAGCATGTGCTGGCGAGTTTTGTCGGCATCATCACGCCCACCCTGATCATGGGCGGTGCTCTGGGCCTGCAAAGCGAAGTGCCGTACCTGATCAGCATGGCGCTGTTTGTCTCGGGCCTGGGCACCTTTGTTCAGGCGCGTCGGTTCGGCCCGATCGGTTCCGGCCTGTTGTGCCTCCAAGGCACCAGTTTCTCGTTCATCAGCGTGATTCTCAGCGCCGGGTTCATGGTCAAGGCCCGGGGTGGCGGCACCGATGAAATCCTCTCGACGATTTTCGGCGTGTGCTTTTTCGCGGCATTTATCGAAGTGGTGTTGAGCCAGTTCATCGGCAAGCTGCGGATGCTGATCACACCCGTGGTGACCGGCACCATCATTACCCTGATGGGGCTTTCGCTGATCAAGGTCGCGATGACCGACATCGCCGGCGGCTTTGGCGCGGCGGACCTTGGCGCGGCCAGTCATCTGGGGTTGGCGGCGTTGGTGCTCGGCACGATCGTGGTGCTGAACCGGGTCGATGTGCCGTTCCTGCGCCTGGGGGCGATTGTCATTGGCCTGACCCTCGGTTACGTCGTGGCCTGGCTGATGGGCGACGTCAATTTCGCCAGCCTGCCCGACGTGCCGCTGATGAGCGTGCCGGTGCCGTTCAAGTACGGCTTCAATTTTGACTGGGTGGCGTTTGTGCCGGTGGCGGTGATTTTCCTGGTGTCGCCGCTGGAAGCCGCCGGTGACCTGACCGCCAACTCGATGATTTCCCGGCAACCGGTCAAGGGTCCGATTTACATCCGCCGGATCAAGTCCGGCCTGCTGGCTGACGGCCTGAACTCGGCCATGGCGGCGGTGTTCAACAGCATGCCGATGGTGACCTTCGCGCAAAACAACGGGGTGATCCAGCTCACCGGCGTGGCCAGCCGTTACGTGGCGTTCTTCATCGCCGGCCTGCTGGTGTTGCTGGGGCTGTTCCCGATGATTGGCGCGGTGCTGCAATTGATGCCCAAACCGGTGCTCGGCGGCGCGGAACTGGTGATGTTCGGCACCGTGGCGGTGGCCGGCATCAAGATCCTCGCCGAGGCCGGTCTGCATCGGCGCAACATGCTGATCGTGGCGATTTCCATCGGCATGGGCCTGGGGGTCGCAGCGGTGCCCGAAGTGCTGCGCGAGCTGCCCAAGGCGCTGCACAACATCTTCGAATCACCGATCACCGTCGGGGCGTTGTGCGCTATCGTGCTGAACATCTTCCTGCCCGAGGAATTCATCGAGCTGGAAGAGGACGATTTCGATCCGGAAGCGTCGATCTTGCAGGTCATGGAAAACCCCGATGTCCCGGCCAAGGGTGAACCCCCAAGGCCTGCGGCAGTCGCACTGTTGAACCGCTAGAAAGCTCGAGGGCTGAGCCCGTGGCGGCTCAGCCCTTTTCTTTATGAGAGTGTCTACATGCGCAGCGTCCACGCCGTCATCCTTTCTCTGCTGTTGCTCTCCCTGAGCGCCTGCGCCCTCTTCCCCCATCGCGATCCGTTGAACATCAACGTGGTCGGCATCGAGCCGCTGCAAAGCCAGGATATGGAAGTGCGCTTTGCCGTGAAGATCCGGGTACAGAACCCCAACGAAACGCCGATCGACTACAACGGCGTGGCGCTGGATCTGGAAGTCAATGGCCTGCCACTGGCGTCCGGCGTCAGCGATCAGTCGGGCTCGATTGCACGCTTTTCCGAAACCGTGCTGAGCGTGCCGGTGAGCGTTTCGGCGTTCTCGGTGTTACGCCAGACGTTGGGGCTGAGCCAGACGCAGACACTGAATAATCTTCCCTACGTGTTACGCGGCAAACTGGCGGGCGGCTTGTTTGGAACGGTGCGCTTCGTGGACACCGGGAAGCTGAGCTTGCCGGGGTCGACAGCCGGAACTCGGTCATACCGACAATGAATATCCCCTGTGGAAGCGAGCCTGCTCGCGAAGGCGGAGTGTCAGTCAATGCATGTGTTTCTGACACACCGCCTTCGCGAGCAGGCTCGCTCCTACAGGGGTGATGCTGTTCAACCATTGACGGTTATGCGGTGCAACGGACGCCGGGCCGGGCGCGCGTAGTGACCGATCACGTCGTAGTCCTAGCGCGCGCGACTTGATCTTCTAGCGCCAATCCAGATAACGAAACAGTTCCTCCTCCTGATCAAAGTGCAGTCGCACGAGGGTATCCAGACGAATCAACTGATGCTGGATCTCATCAGCAGATGCCGTTGCGGGGTCGGAACTGAAGTCGCTACTCATGCGCGTCAGTAAATGGATAAGGCGAAAAATCTCCCGGTGAGCGTGGCTCATAGCCGACATCGGGTCCTCGCCCGGCATGCTTCGCGTCAGCAGCGGGTACAGTATGTTTTCATCTTCGTGTTCATGCTGCGCCAGTGATGTTTGCAGCGTGTTGACCAGTTGCACCAGGTCGGTCTGTGCTTGCGCCAGTGGACGCCGGGCGAAGTCATTGGCCAGTTGGTGCAGATCGCTCAGTACGGTGGAGAGTTGCTGGTGTTCATCTTGCAGGCGATCGATATGTTCTGCGGCAAGCTTTCGTTTCCTCAGCACCCACATCGGCCCCAGTGCCCGCAAGGCGTTAAGGATAATCACCACGTCGATACCCTCCTGCACCACGGCGCCAATCAGCGGCGGCAGGTAACCGAGGGCCGCCACCGCCATGGCCAGCAACGACATCCCCATGCCGACCAGCACACCCTGGCGGGCGATGTAGCGGGTGCGTCGGGCAATGTCCAGCGCCTCGACCAGACGATCCAGCCGATCCACCAGCAGCACAACACCTGCAGCTTGTGCAGAAGCAGTGGCACCGCTGGCCCCCATGGCTACGCCGACGGTGGCCGCCGCCAGGGCCGGGGCATCGTTGATGCCATCACCGACCATCAGTGTGCTGGTGCGCAGGCAACCTTCCTGTACAGCACGCACTTTATCCTCAGGGGTCAACCCGGCACGCAGCTCGTCAATCCCGGCAGATAGCGCAATCATCTCGGCGGTTTCCAGGCGATCCCCGGTGAGCATGACTATCTTTTCGATGCCCCGATTACGCAGTCGATGCAGAGTCTGTGGCGTTTCGCGCCGAACCTTGTCCGAGAAAACCAGCAGGCCCGCGAGCTGCCCATCCACGTCGATGAAACTTCCACTGCACGCCAGGTAATCCATGTGGCGCAGCATGGCGGCGACCCAGTCAGTTTCAGGGGCGTCTTTGTGAGCAAAAGACAACGAGCCGAAACGCACCTGCACGCCATCGACTTGCCCACAAAGTCCGGAGCCTGGGCTTTCTTCTACTTCCTGTGGGACGCTCAGAGGCAATTGACGCTGATGCGCCGCCTCAACGATGGCCTGGGAGACAGGGTGCGTCGAGGCCTGCGCCAGCGAAGCGGCCAGGCCAAGCAGGCGCTGCGGATCGACCAGTCCGTTGACCTCTATCGACTGCAGACGGGCATGGCCGCTGGTCAGTGTGCCGGTCTTGTCGAGGAACACCTGCTTGACTCCGGCCAACGCTTCCAGGGTCACGCCGTCCTTGATCAGTATCCCGCGCCGCGCTGCCCTGGAAATCCCCGACATGATGGCAATCGGTACGGCCAGAATCAAAGGGCAAGGTGTGGCCACCACCAGTACCGCCAGCGCTCGCAAAGGATCACCACTCAATTGCCAGGCCAATCCGGCAATCAGCAACGTCAGCGGGATGAAGAACAATGCATAGCGGTCGGCCAGGCGCACGAAAGGTGCGCGTGAACGACGTGCCTCCTCGGCCAGCCGCACTATGCCGGCATAGGTACTCTGCGCGGCCGTTCGCGTGGCGATTATCAGGATGGGGGCACCGACATTGGAAACGCCGCTGGGCAGTTGCTCTCCTTCTCGACGGGTGACGGGCAACGACTCACCGCTGAGCGCCGATTCGTCCAGAATGGCCGCAGGACTTAGCAACCGACCGTCGACCGGTATCACCTCCCCCAGCCGCACCAGCAATGTCTGATTCAGCTGGACCTGCTCAACGGGGATCTCGCGCAAGCCGCCCTCCTCCTCCTGCAGCCAGGCAAAACGTGGCGCCCGGTCGATGAGCGCACGAAGCTCACGGTCGGCGCGTTGCTTGGTGAAAAACTCCAGGGTCCGTCCGGTCGCCAGCATTAAGGCAATCACCGCTGCCACCAGTGTCTGATCAAAGACCAGGGCGGCAGTGATCGACAGCAGCGCGATCAGGTCGACACCGGCCTCGCGCCGGGCCAGGCGCCTGACGATTTCAAGGAGCAGTACCGCAGCCATCACCAGACTTCCGGCGGCCCAGCACCTCGATGCCCAATCAGGTGCTTGCGCAACATACGCAATGCCGCCGGCCAGCAGCGTCAGTGCGGTGAGCAGCAACAGAACAGGGTCCAGCCACTTACTGAGCATCGAAGTGAGTTCCTCAAAAGCGATTTGCAGGCCTCGCTGTAAAACAGCTGTCGCTCATCGAGGTATAGCTTAGGACTCGAATGTTTTTCGTGTCCCCGGCGCGCCGCAATTTCAGCGCTGGACACAACAGAAGTCGCGGTTGTGCCCGGACGAACCAGGTGTAAACCTATTTCAGGACTAGACAGTGCAAAAGGCTGAAGCAAGGCGTGCGTTAACGCTGCGATCACATCTTCTCTTCGACGAACGAGTCTGATTGTCTGACCGCCAGAATGCTGCCCTGCAACGAATACAGCGCGCGCTCCATAGTGCTGCCGATGAATCGATTAGTACCCACCCGATGCAAGGTGCCCATCACCACGACGTCAGCCTGGTAATCATCGACAAATGCACTGATCACCGGCATCGGCAGCCCCATGAAAAAATGCCGGCGCTCTGGAGCAATCCCATAGCGCTCAGCCAGGGTGTTGAAGGCCTGATGAAGGGACGCTCGCAACTCATCCATGAAGGCCACATTCCAGCAGCCGGTGATCAGCGGCGTATCGCCATTGAATGCTGGCGATAAGTCATAGGCGTAAAGCAGGTGCAGCGATGCGTCGCATTGCACGGCCAGCGTATGAGCTGCCTGAATAATGGCATCGTTCACATCACGGATTTGTGTGACCGTATCAAACAGGTCCACAGCGGCGACGATCTGATGAGGCAACTCATGATAGACCTGGTTGACCAGGTGCAACGCAACGGGACACCCGCGCAGCAAATGGTAATCCAGAGGTGTGACGAACACCCGTCCAAGTACCGGGTCCACCGTGACATCCTTGATGACCAGGTCGGGCTTGAGCTCTTCTACACATTTCAAGATGTCGAGCAGTGGATCGCAGGTGAAGACAACTTGCACGTTCACCTCCAATCCCTGTGCATTGAGACGCTGAAGTGTCTGGTCCCTCCAGTGGAGATAATGGCGCTGATATCGCGGGTCCCCCTCCTCGTCTCGGTTCTCTTCCCACACATGCGCCATGGCCGCCGGTTCGATAAAGGCTCGTACATCCAGCATGGCTCCACTGGCCCTGGCCAGGGCGATGGCACGCAGCAAGGCTGGGGCCTCTTTCAGGTTTGGGTTGGCGATCAGCAGCAAGCGTTGATAGTGGGCCATGACACACTTCCTCTATACACCGGCCCATAGCGTGGCCATGTTCAAAGACTGCGCTCGTTGCGCCCTATGCCTGTTTGATTTACATCAAATCCAGGCAATTGAGTGCACTGTCACAAGAGATCTGATCCAGATCATATTCAGGCGCAGTCAGCGGAGTAGAAAGAAGTGAATCGCGAGATTTGCCACTGCGCGCCAACCAATGAAGACGGCTGGAGGATCGCATCATGCTCACTGTCAAAGACCATAATGATCGGGCCTCTGAAGCCTATTCCAAAGTCACTGGGAAATACTGGATCGAAGCGCTCAAGGATGGTCGTCACGTGTTGATCCGGCAACTGACGGAAAAAGACCGCGAGCGAGAGTACCGCTTCATCAAACATCTGTGCCCGGAGTCCCGGCACATGCGCTTTCTCATGCAGAGCAGCGAACCCGGCAACAAGCAGTGCCTGGCTTACATCGCACTGGTCCACGAAAATGGCCAATTGATCGAGATCGGCGTCAGCCGTTATGCCGCCACGGGCGAATACAAGTGTGAAGGTACGGTGACAGTCGCCGATCAATGGAAGCGTCTGGGTTTGGGTACGTTATTGCTGGAACATTTGATCACGGCCGCGCGCAAGAACGGTTTTCACCAGATGTATGCGCTCGACGCCTCCAGCAATGCCCCGATGCGCGACCTGGCCAGATCACTGGGCTTCGAGACGCGCGACGATCCCTACGATACCCGTCAGGTGATTCACTGCCTGTACCTGTAAAACAACGGGTCTGTTGAAGCACCTTGATCCGGCGACTCATATAAGCGGCCTATTGACCCGCCAGGCGAGGAATCTGGCCCCCGACACCTTCTCTCAAGCCTTTGCACCCTTTATTGACGAAACTCAATTGTTCATCTGGAGCAAGGCGTAGGAATAATCAAACAGGTGATGAATCGACACAAAAGTTCGCGTTTAAACACAATGTGTCGAGGACCTGCGGATCGATCTCCGGCGGTTGTGCGCAAGCGCAATACCGCTGGCGGTAACCCACCCTTACGGGGACGACGGTCATGAACACACCCTCCCAAGACATGCTGGATAACCTGTATGGCTCACCTCGGCACATTGACCAGGCTGCCATCTCACCGCTTCTGCGCCAATACGCTGAGCCTCTGCCGGCGCTGGACTCATCCGCCTTTGGTGAAATGTTCGATCGCTATGCGGATGCGCGGGTGGTGATGATTGGTGAGGCCAGTCATGGCACCAGTGATTTTTATCGAACCCGGGCAGCGATCACCCAAAGGCTGATCGAGCAACACGGGTTCAACATTGTGGCCGTTGAAGCCGACTGGCCGGACGCCGGCCATGTCGACCAGTATGTCCGGGGGTTGGCACACTCGGCGTGGAAACGTCACATCTTCAGCCGATTCCCGACCTGGATGTGGCGCAACACCGACGTGAGAGCATTCGCCCACTGGCTGCATCTCTACAACCACACCCTCGCCACGGAACGTCGCGTCGAGTTCCGCGGACTGGACGTCTACAGCTTGCGCAACTCCATCCATGAGGTGCTGAGTTATCTGGACCGGGTCGACCCACAGCTGGCCCACGAGGCCCGGCGGCGCTATGGCTGTCTGACCCCTTGGCAGGATGATCCCGCGTTGTATGGTCACTTCGTCGAACGTGCCGGCTTGATGCCTTGTGAGCAACCGGTGATTGAACAGCTCGACGCCATGCTGGCCGAACAACTGGCCGGGCTCATCCAGAACGACGAGGCCTTCTTCAATGCGGCGCAAAACGCTCGGGTAGTGCAGGCGGCGGAACAGTATTACCGTGCGATTTATCGAGGGTCGACCGCCTCGTGGAACCTGCGTGACCGGCACATGTTCGACACACTTCGGGCACTGCTTGAGCACCGGGGTCCACAAGCCAAAGCCGTGGTCTGGGCGCACAATTCTCATATCGGCAACGCGGCTGCGACGGAAATGGGCTGGAAGGGTCAGTTCAACATCGGTCAGCTGTGCCGCAGTGCTTATGGGCGCGATGCCGTACTGATCGGTATGAGCACCGACCGTGGCCAGGTGGCCGCAGCCGATGACTGGGACAGCGACATGCTCATCAAGGATATCCGGCCCTCTCGCCCGGACAGTTGGGAGCACCAGTTCCTCAAGGCGGGTGTGCCGGCGTCATTGACCGACTGGCGAGACCCAACGCGCAAAGAGCTGCGCCGGGTGTTGTCCAAACCGTTGCTGGAACGGGCCATCGGGGTGATTTACCGCCCTGAAACCGAACGTGGTAGTCACTACTTCGAAGCGACGCTGGCCGAACAGTTCGACGCCATGATCTGGATTGAACAGACCCAACCCGTGACAGCACTGGCGCTGCCGAAAAGCCAGAGACTCGAACCGGAAGACGAAACCTATCCGTTTGGCGTGTGAGGCCGATCAGGCGTTGTCAGGCGGGGTCGTGCAAATACTTCTCGAACCAGTCGCCAGCGAGTCTGGCGACTTCTTCAAGGGCTCCAGGTTCTTCGAAAAGATGGGTCGCGCCCGCCACAATTTCCAGCTGCTGCTCACACCGCAAGGCCTGACTGCTTTGATCATTCAGTTCGAGCACCACCGGGTCCTGGGCGCCTACGATCTGCAAGGTGGGTGCCCTCACCTGCGACAATGCAGCCCCCGCCAGGTCGGTGCGCCCTCCGCGGCTGACCACCGCATGCACCACCTCCGGGCGCACGGCCGCCGCCAACAACGCCGCCGCAGCACCGGTGCTTGCGCCGAACAGACCGATTCGCAGCGAGTGCAACTCCACGTCCCGACCGACCCAGTCGATGACGTCCACCAGTCGCCTGGCGAGCAAGGCAATATCGAAACGCAGCTCCCCGGTGAGGTTGTCCAGGCGTTGCTCTGGCTCCGTGAGCAGGTCGAACAGCAGCGACGCCAGCCCCCGCTTGGCCAAGGACTCTGCGACAAACTGATTGCGTGGGCTCAGACGGCCACTGCCGCTACCGTGCACGAAGATCACCAGACCGTCAGTCTGCAGCGGCAGACGCAGATCGGCCGATAACTCAACCTCTCGCAATTCCAGCTGTCGAGATTGAGGCTTAATCATCGAAAGGTTCCCGCGAGGCGGAATCCGTGGCGGCTTCTCGCTGCCAGGCCCGTTGCAACAAATCAATGACTTCTTCGTCCGAGGTCTGGGGGAAACTCAAGTACCAATACCCGATCGACATCATCCATTCAGGTATGAGTGGGCAGATCACCTCATCGACTTCGAAGCTCAGCGTGTCCACCGTTTCCCGCGGCGCAACCGGTACGGCAACGACGATACGAGCAGGTGCCTGCATACGCACCGCGCGGATCGCCGCCATCATCGAGGCGCCCGTCGCCAGGCCGTCATCCACCAGAATCACCACCTGCCCCTTGAGCTGCAAGGGTGGCCGGGCGCCCCGGTACAGGTGCTCCCGCCGCTGCAATTCCCGTGTTTCACGCGCGACCACGGCGTCGAATGCGGCCGGGGAAATCGGGTGAGCCCGCAGCGCTTCTTCATTTCGGATCTGGATACCGCCACTGGCGATGGCGCCCATGGCGAACTCGGGGTTGGACGGCACGCCCAGTTTGCGCACCAGCATCAGGTCCAGGCGCACGTCCAGGGACTTGACCACTTCATAGGCGACCGGAACGCCGCCACGGGGCAAGGCGAGGACGATGACATCGGGTCGATGGGCGTATTTGAGCAACGGTTCCACCAGACGTCGACCGGCTTCTGCCCGGTCCTCCAATGTGGTTTGTAATGAGGGGCTTTGACTCATGAAAAACCTCCTCAGGCGATGACGCCTGTCGTTTCGTTACACCATGGCCTTGTCCGGCTAGACCGCCAGAACACTGCAAGGCACCTGGTACAGAATATGTTCGGTCGTGCTGCCCAGCAGCTTCTCCAGGCCGTGGTACTGGACTCGGCCCATCACGATCACATCCACCTGCTGCTCGTTGGCAAAATCGCTCAACGCCGCGACCGGATGTCCGAGAACAAAATGCCGACGGTCAGAGGGGACGCCGTACCGACCGGCCAATTTGCTGAACGATTGTTCCTCGGTGGTGCGCAACTCTTTGGTGATGTCTGGAAGCGCCAGCCCCCCCATGTCTGCCAGATAGACCCCTGAAAGATCGCAGGCATACAGCAGGTGCAGCTCGGCATCGCACTGCAACGCCAGATTGGTGGCTTGCTGAATGATCCGCTCGTTCAGCTCGCTGTCCGCAGGCGCCGTATCCGACGCGTCAACCGCCGCCACGACCTTGCGCGGCAAGGCATGACCACCGCCGCCCACCAGATAGACCGGTATCGGGCAGTGGCGCAACAAATGCCAATCCAGCGGGGTGAAGAACGCGCGTTTGAGCGCTGATTCGTGCTGCACTTCTTTGATCAGCAGGTCGGGCTGCATTTCCGTGACGTGATCAAGAATGTCTTGCTTCATGTCGTCGGCCCACATCACCTCTGTCGTCACTTTGAGCCCCAGCGCGTTGAGATTGGTTGCCTGGTTTTTCAGCCAGTCGCGATGGTCCTGAAGGTAGCTTTCCCGGGCTTTTTCCTGCACGCCTTCGTCAAGCAGTGACAGTATCTCCAACGGCTTTACAAGCGCAGCAATATGCAAGCCCGCGCCGCTGGCCTTGGCCAGAGCGGCCGCATGGTTTATCGCTGGGGAATGGCGCAGGGCCGGGTTGATGATGAGTAACAAGCGTTGATATTGGCTCATGATCTGACTCCATACAGGGGGACTCGACGTCCATCGCTGCCCCATTGCTGAGACTAGTCGTAACGCCTGCGCCGGATCAGGCACCCGCGTTGATTCAGCGTCCTCTGTTGATGTCGCCCTGGCGTTGATTTATATCAAATCCCCGCGTAACGCCGTTCATTGGACCAATGCGGGTCATGGATCGGGCTTTCATTTCACCGTACTTGATCAATATCAACAGGGCCGGGCCGAGCAGGATTACGTTGGCAAAATGGGACGGCATGTTTGCTGTGCTCAGGACTTTGATGCTTGCCGGTTCCTTGATGGTGTGATGCCTCCACCGCACCGGCTTTCGACAGGAGACGGCAATGTCGACCCAACTTGTGAGTCAGCGGTTGCGCTTGTACGACAGCGATGAACTCGATGGTGTGCTGCAGGCGATGGCGCGCCAAGCGGCGATATTGTTGCCGCCCGCTCAATCGGCACTGATTGGCATCCAGCGTCGCGGCGAGCCGCTGGCACAGCGCTTACAGCAGCATCTTTCGCGTCAGACCGGCCAGCCAGAACTGCCGCTTTACCCCCTGAAGGTCAAGCGTTATGCCGATGACCTCAAGGTCCTGCATACACACACGGAATTGACTGAGAACCCACTTCTGGGCGAGCTGGACCTTGCCAATACCACCCTGCTTGTTGTCGACGATGTGCTTTTTGAAGGCCACTCCCTTCTGCGCACCTGTGCCTATTTGGCGCAGCTGGGCGCTCGTCGGGTCTACACTGCGGTATTGGTTGACCGGCATGTTTGCCAGCAACCGATCCGTGCCGACATTGTCGGCGTGCACCTGCAAGTTGCCGCCCATGACATCGTCGAATGCAACGTCCCGCCCTACGAAATGGAGTTCTGCATTGAAGTGTTGCGGCATGGTGCTGTCCGATGACGGCGCAACTGTTCGATAAGCCTCAAAGGAGCCAATGCATGCTCACCGACCGCCCGCTTCTTTTTGCCCTGCAAGGCAGTGAGCACTATGCAACACGCGTCGCGCAGCGGCTTGGCTGCCAACTGGCCCTGCATGAAGAGCGCGACTATGAAGATGGCGAACATAAATGCCGACCGCTGGCGTCGGTTAACGGTCGCGAGGTCGTGGTGTTCCATGCTTTGTATGGAGATGACCGGCAGAGCGCTAACGATAAGTTGTGTCGCCTGTTGTTCTTTTGCGGAGCACTCAAGGATGCCGGCGCTCGCCATGTGCAGGTCGTAACACCCTACCTCTGTTATGGACGCAAAGATCGTCGCAGCCAACCTCAAGACCCCACGATCACCCGCTACCTGGCGGCCATGATTGAAGCCTGCCACGTTGATCGTCTGGTTGCCCTGGAGGTGCATAATCCGGCCGCGTTCGACAATGCCTTTCGCATTCCGACGTGGAACGTGCAGTGCACAGAATTATTCGCCGAGCATTTCGCCAGGTTCGTCGGCGACGCCGACGTGGTGGCGGTGTCCCCGGATTCCGGTGGTGCCAAGCGCGCCGAACAGTTTCGTCAGGCCCTCGAACGACATCTGGGACGCTCAGTGGGCAGTGCGCTGATGGAAAAGCACCGTGCTCACGCGACGCTGACAGGCGCCCTGTTGGTGGGCGACGTATCGGGTAAGACAGCCATTGTTTTCGACGATCTGATCAGTACCGGTGAAACGCTGAAGCATGCGGGCCTTGCCTGTCAAAAGGGTGGAGCCAGCCGATTGTTTGCCGCGGCGACCCATGGTTTGTTCACGGCGGGCAGCCATCTGTTCGACAAGCCGCTTTTCGAGCACATTGCGATCTCTGACAGCGTGCCTCCATTTCGCCTGTCCCCCGAGTGCGTGACGCAGCACGTGCACGTAATCGACAGCACCGCCCTGATAGCCACCTTGCTGGCTGAAAGTGGAGCATTCGATACCGTTTGAGCAGATGAAGAGGCCGATCAAAGACAATGGGGAGTGCCTGACGTTGAAAAAGATGAAAATCAACACAGCATTCACACTGATGGAGCCAGGCCCGGTGGTCTTCGTCACCACAAATGATGGCCGCAAGAACAACATCATGACCATCTCGTGGACCATGGTGATGGGCTTCACGCCGATTTTTGCCATCACCACCGGGCCCTGGAACTATTCGTACGCCGCGCTTCTGAAAACCAAGGAGTGCGTCATTTCAATCCCCACCGTCGATTTGATCGATTGCGTTATTGGTGTGGGAACCTGTTCTGGTGCCGACACAGACAAGTTTGCAACCTTCGGATTGACGCCCGTGAAAGGCAAACATGTCAGGTCACCCTTGATTAAGGAATGCCTGGCCAATATCGAATGCAAGGTTGTCGATATCATCGAGAAACACAATATTGTTGTCCTCGAAGGCCTCGCCGCCTACATCGACGAGTCACGCCAAGAGACACGAACCCTTCATTCGGTGGGTGATGGTTTCTTTGTCGTGGACGGACGCAAACTGGATAGAAGAGAAATGATGCAGTCGAAGCTACCAGAGGGTGTCCAGGTGGTTAGTCAATGATAATGGGCGCCACCGGCGTCCACTTAGTAGGCAATGAACAGTCCTCGACGAGTCACTGACCTGGTGCGTTCCCGAGCGTTAATAAAAGCCTTCCGGGTAATACGTTGAGACCTGTCAAGTGAAGGCGAGCCAGCGTCAACGCTGCCACGCAATAAGTGCATTTTCCGCTGGCAGAAAGGCGTCTGAGTGCCAGGCGCGTACCCGTGGGGTGTAGCCATCCACGGGCCGCGTGGCAGCGACCGAGATGGAAAAGATATAGCCTTGGATGGCGCCGGGTATGGGGCCGACAGCGTTCATCGGCAGGCATTCTGCCGGGTGTCCATCGCACGGGGCGGCATAGAGTTCCACCCTTACCCACTCCGGTGCGATCTCCCCCAGATAGACCGGCACGCTGATGTACAGCCACTCGCCGTCGTGTTTCGCATCGACCGTGCCGAAATGTATGTTGTCCCATCCCAAGGCAACCGCCTTGTGCCAGGCATAAAGCCCACGTGCGAGTTCAGCCTTATCCTTGCTACGGCGTCGGAACGCCTGGATCGCCGGTTGGTAACAACAACCCAGGTATTCGAGCAGCATGCGATTGCTACTGAATTGCGGCCCCAGTTGCGACATGCTGGCGCGCATGCGTTGCACCCAGTCTCGTGGAATTCCCTGCGTGTCGCGTGTGTAAAAGGTGGGCACTACTTCTTCTTCGAGCAGGCGGTACAAGCACTCGGCGTCGACTACATCGTCGCTGGGGGCGTCGTCGCCGATTGCCCAACCGCAGGTGGGCTGGTACGCCTCCGCCCACCAACCGTCCAGTTGGGACACGTTAAGTCCGCCATTGACCAGAACCTTCATCCCACTGGTGCCACAGGCTTCCCATGGTCGTCGCGGTGTATTGATCCAGACATCGACGCCTTGCACCAGATGTTGGGCCTGTTCAATGTCGTAATCCTCCAGGAACACGACATGCCTTCGCAGATTTGGACGATGAACAAACTCCATCCATGCCTGGATCAGCTGCTTGCCCTGCTCGTCACTGGGATGGGCTTTACCGGCGATGATCAGTTGGACCGGTCGATGCTCATCGGTTAGCAGGCGGCTCAGGCGCTCCGGGTCATGCAGCAACAAATTCGGTCGCTTATAGTCGGTGAATCGCCGCGCGAAGCCGAGCGTAAGGCAATTGGGATCGAGCACCTGCGCGGCTTCTTCGACCCGCTGAGGTGACTCGCCACGCTGTCCAAGATGCCATGCCAAACGGTGACGCGTGTAATGCACCAGATCGCGGCGTTGCTCGGCGGCCATCGTCCACAAGGCCCTGTCATCACTGTTGGAGACCGTCCCTGAGAGAGACTCCACCGTGCCGAGCCAACGTTCCTTGCCACAGGTGCTAGTCCATAGGTGATCGGACCACACCGAATCCCAGGATGGCACATGGACGCCGTTGGTAATGTGCCCTACAGGTATCTCTTGAAGCGGCCAGCGTGGATAAAGATCACTGAACAATTGACGGCTGACCTCGCCATGCAAACGACTCACGGCATTGCACTGGGCGCACCCACGCAATGCCAGAAAAGCCATGTTGAACGGCTCATCGTCGTCCGCCGGATCACGCCGGCCTAACGCAAGCAGCTCGCGCAATGAAATGCGACAGTCTTCGAGATACTCACGCGCGTACTTGTAAATGAGCGAGGGTGGAAATAAGTCGAAACCCACAGCCACTGGCGTATGCGTTGTGAATACGTTACCTGCACGCGTTGCCCACCATGCCTCCCAGAACGATGTTCCCATCTTGTGCATAAAACGACGGGCACGTTCCAGCACAAGCAGTGCGGCGTGACCTTCGTTAAGGTGGCACACGTCAACGTCGATACCCAGTGCGTCGAGTACCGCCCAGCCACCAATGCCGAGCACCACTTCCTGGAGCAAACGCATTTCCGAGCCGCCGCCATACAACTTAGAGGTGATACCGCGGTCGGCGGGCCCATTGCGCAGATCGTTACTGTCCAGCAGATACAGGCGCGTACGTCCGACAATGGCCTGCCATATACGCAAATACAAAGTGCGACCGGGAAGTTGCAGCACGATTTTCAGCCATGCGCCGTCATTTCCGATCGTTGGCTGAATCGGCAGGCTGGTGGCGTCGTTGTAAGGATAGGCCTCATGCTGCCTTCCTCCCGCGTCGATGTATTGCCGAAAATAGCCTTCCTGATAGAGCAAACCCACCCCAAGTATCGGAACGCCCATGTCGCTCGCCGTCTTCAGGTAATCTCCTGCAAGCACACCGAGTCCGCCGGCGTAGAGCGGAAAGGCCTCACTCAAACCGTACTCCATGCTGAAATAGGCGATCCGCGCCGAATCCCTGGCCCCTTGCTGCTGTGCATACCAGCCTGAGTCGTCGAGATAACGCCGATGCTCTGCGATGGCGTGCGCCAGTTTCTGCGAGAAGTCAGGATCTCGGCAGAGTTCGTCAAGACGCTGCTGCGAAGCATTCTGCAGAATCATCCACGGATTATGGGTACGCACCCAAAGTTCTGGGTCAATCGATTTCCACAGGTCGTCGAGTGCATGATTCCAGGTCCAGCGCAGGTTAAGCGCGAGGTCGGTCAGTGCGCAGAGTTGCTCTGGCAACTCACGTGGCAAGAAGGCATACACGTCGACACCTCAATGTAATCGGCAGTTTTGCGGATCTTGATCAGGCGTGCCATGAGGCAACGGTTTTACGGTGTGCGATTAAGTGACAGGCGCTTTTCCACCGCCAGAACATGCCGGGTCGTGGCGAGCACTGCATCCGGATTGAGGCTTATCGAGTCGATGCCAATTTCCACCAGAAATTCAGCCATCTCGGGATAGTCAGACGGCGCCTGTCCGCAAATACCGGAGTGGCGGCCGTTACGTTTTGCTCCCTCCACCGCCAGGCGAATCATCTGTTTCACTCCCGGATCGCGTTCATCGAAATCGAAGGCGACGATTTCCGAATCGCGATCAACGCCGAGGGTCAACTGGGTCAGGTCATTGGAGCCGATGGAGAATCCGTCGAACAGTTTGGCGAAGGCGTCGATCAGGATGACGTTGTTGGGGATCTCGCACATGACGTAGACCTCCAGTCCGTTTTCTCCGCGCTTGAGGCCATGGCTGGCCATCGCTGCCAATACCTTTTCGCCCTCCTCCACTCTGCGGCAAAAAGGGATCATCAACTTGACGTTAGTCAGGCCTATCTCGTCGCGCACCCGCTTCATTGCCGCGCATTCCAGCGCAAAACCTTCGGCATAGGCACTATGGGTATAACGGGACGCCCCACGAAAACCGATCATTGGGTTGTCTTCTTCCGGCTCGAAATACTGACCGCCCAGCAGGGTCGCGTATTCGTTGCTTTTGAAGTCGCTCATGCGCACTACGCAGGGTTTTGGATACACCGCCGCCGCAATTGTGGCCACGCCTTCGGCCAAGGTCTTGACGAAAAAATCTGCAGGATCATTGTAAGCAATGCTCAAGGCCGCGATTTTTTCACGTGTTGCGTCATCCACCTTTTCCGGGTGTACGAGCGCCATCGGATGCACCTTGATGTATTCATTAATAATGAATTCCATACGCGCCAGACCAATGCCATCCACCGGTAGCGAGGCAAGACTAAAGGCCTGATCAGGATTGCCCAGGTTCATCATAATCTTTGTTTTTGGATGTCCCAGCTCGCTGAGATCGGTGTGCTGAATGTCAAAACCCAGAATGCCTTCATAGACATTTCCGGTTTCGCCTTCGGCGCAGCTAATGGTGATCGGTGTGCCGGTTTCTATTTTGTCTGCCGCGTTTGCGGTTCCCACGATGGCGGGAATGCCCAGTTCACGCGAGACGATGGCGGCGTGACAAGTACGTCCGCCCCTGCTCGTCACGATAGCCGCGGCAGTTTTCATGACAGGTTCCCAGTCGGGTGCCGTGGTATCTGAGACCAGCACCTCGCCCGGTTGGAAATCACTCAGATGCTTGGCATCGTTGATGACACGCGCCTTGCCGGCGCCAATTCTGGTGCCGACCGCCCTGCCCTTAAGCAGCACTGTCGATCTTTGCTTGAGATGGTAAATCTCAAGCACGCTGCCTTTCTTTTGCGACTCCACCGTTTCCGGTCGCGCCTGCACTATATATAACCGGCCATCGATGCCATCTTTGGCCCATTCCATATCCATGGGCTTGTAAAAACCGGCTTTGCCCGAATAGTGGTTTTCAACCTTGATGGCATAGTCAGCCAGCACCATCACATCCGCATCAGAGATGCAGAAGCGGGTTCGTTCTTCGCCGGGCGTGTCAATATTCTTGGTGTATTCCACCGCGATATTGCCGGTATTGAGCTCGCCGGCAAAAATCATCTTCTTCGCTTTGCTACCCAGGCTGCGCTTCAAGACAGCACGATAACCCTGCAGAAAGCTGGGTTTGTGCACATAGAAACTGTCGGGGTCTATCGTGCCCTGCACGACATTCTCGCCGAGCCCCTGCGCGGCATTGATGAAGACGACATCCCTGAAGCCTGTTTCCGTGTCCAGCGAAAACATCACGCCACTGGCCCCTATATCGCTACGCACCATCTTCATAACCACGACGGCGAGATAGACCTTGTAGTAATCAAAGCCATTGTCGTATTTGTAGTGGATGGAGCGGTCGGTAAAGTTGGACGCCAAGCAACGTTTGTAGGCATCGAGCAGATCATCGTCAGTGGCGATGTTGAGATAGGTATCGTTCTGCCCGGCAAATGAGGCCTGCGGCGAATCTTCAGCGGTCGCCGAGGAACGTACCGCCAATGAAATGTTTTCGCCGTATTCCTGTTTGAGTTGGGCATAACTTTGCAAAATCGCCGTCTTTAGATCTTCCGGCAATGAACAGCCATATACGATCGCCCTCGCCTTTTTCCCCCGCGCCTGCAAATCCTTGATGTTGTCGGGGTCGAGTCCGTCAAGTGCCGTATGCAGAGGCTGCCAGGCGCCATTGTGATCAAGCACATAACGATACGCCTCAACGGTGATGGCAAAACCGTTGGGGATGCATACACCCTCAGTCGTGAGGTTCTGGTACATCTCACCCAGCGAGGCGTTCTTGCCACCGACCAGCGATACATCGTTGATACCCAGCTCTTTGAACCAGCGGATATGTGAATGCATCACGATATTTCTCCATTTGATGGGGGGAGACTTTGTCGGCCGCTTCTACTTGATATAGAGCTTTATGGCTTGATGCCGTCTGCGTGTGTTGATTTAGATCAATGAGCGCCCTTTGAGCAGCAATAGCCGGGAGTATCAGCCCGCTTTTTGATGTATGCAGAGGGCGTAGCTGGACGAGAAGTACCGCCGCTACCAAGACCTCACCGTCTGCAATGGCTGCCAGCTCTGGTCACCTGCGCCGATTGAGCGTTGAATGATGTAGCCGAGCCGTCCGCCATCCTATTCAGGATCAAACCCATGACCCGTTCTGTTCCTGTAAACGCCGACGATCTGGAGCGACTGCATAATCGATCGTTCGAGGAAATCGTCATCGGCGAGTCCGCCTCTCTGGAGCGCACCCTGACAGCTCAAGACATTCAGCTGTTCGCACTGGTCTCGGGCGATGTGAACCCGCTGTACGTCGATCCGGAATTTGCCGCCACCACCCACTTCAACACTGTTTTCGCCCATGGCATGTGGGGGGGAGCGTTGATTTCGGCGTTGATTGGTACGCAGTTGCCAGGGCCCGGTTCGGTGCCCTTGGGGCAAACCCTCAAGTTCCTTGCCCCGGTACGCATCGGTGACACACTGACGGTCTCGGTGACGGTTACTGCTCGCGACGTAGCGCGGCATCTGCTCACGCTGGCCTGTACCGGCATCAATCAGGAAGGCGTGGTCGTGCTGGAAGGTGAATCCCTGGTCCACGCGGCCGGCGAGCATATCGATGTGCATCGAGCCAGCCTGCCGGGCATAGAGCTGCGCCACAGCGCCGACGGTCTGAATCGTTTGTTGCAAGCCTGCCAGACGCTGGAACCGATCCGCGTTGCGGTGGTACATCCTTGCGACGAGGTGAGTTTCGAGGCGGCCCTTGATGCCCGCGATGCAGGGTTGATCGACCCGGTCCTGATTGGCCCAAGAGCCAAACTCGAAGCCTTGGCGGCCAAGGGCGGCCACGACCTTTGCGGTCTCACCATTGAATACGTGCCCCACAGCCATGCTGCCGCCCTGCGCGGTGCGCAAATGGCCCGTGATGGTCTAGTCGAAGCGTTGATGAAAGGTAGCCTTCACACCGACGAATTGATGTCCGCCGTGGTGCCGTCGTCGGCGCTACTGCGTACCAAGCGGCGCATCACCCACTGCTTCGTGATGCAGACGCCTTTTTATCCGCGCCCCTTCATCATCACCGATGCAGCGATCAATATCGCGCCGGCGTTGGTCGACAAAGTGGACATCGTGCGTAACGCCATCGATCTGGCACATATCCTCGGCGTCAGTAATCCCCACGTGGCGATTCTCGCTGCCGTGGAAACGGTGAATGCCAACATGCCCGCCACCCTTGATGCCGCAGCGCTGTGCAAAATGGCTGATCGCGGCCAGATCACTGGCGCGGTCCTTGACGGGCCGCTGGCGTTCGACAACGCCATCTCCCTGGCGGCGGCGCGTATCAAGGGCATTCACTCAGCTGTTTCCGGTAAAGCCGACATTCTCGTCGTGCCTGATCTGGAAAGCGGCAATATGCTCGTCAAGCAACTGGAATACCTGGGCGGTGCCTCCAGCGCGGGTATCGTGCTTGGCGCCAAAGTGCCGATTGTCCTGACCAGCCGCGCCGACTCCGTCGAATCGCGCATCGCGTCCTGTGCCATCGCCGCGCTGGTCGCCCATCACTATCGGGTCACCCCGCCATGAACGACACGGATAACGGTGAAGTGATCCTGGTCCTCAATGCGGGGTCGTCGAGCATCAAGTTCGCCTTGTTCGACGCCACCTGCAGCCCTTTGGCTCGCACACCACTGTGGCGCGCAAAGGTCGACGGCATCACGGGGCCAAACTCGGTGGTCAGCGAAAACGGCGGCGACGATCAGCCACTGACCCTCGATGCAAAACATCCTTATCACGATGCCCTTGGGTATATTCGTGAGCGGTTGCGAACTCAACTGGTAGGCCGTTCGATCAGGGCCATCGCCCACCGCGTCGTGCATGGAGGGATTAAATACTCCAAACCGGTATTGATCGACACGCAGGTGCTGGCCGACCTTAAAAGCTACATCCCGCTAGCCCCTCTGCATCAGCCCTTCGCACTGGAGGCCATCGAAACGCTGCTGCAAACCCACCCCGACCTGCCACAAGTGGTGTGTTTCGATACCGCCTTCCACCAGACCCTGCCAGACGTGGAGAAAATCCTGCCGCTGCCTTGGTCGGCCTGGGAAAGCGGCTTGCGCCGTTACGGGTTTCACGGACTGTCCTATTGCTATCAATCCATTGCGCTCGCCGAACGCTATGGCGATCAGGCGCGCGGCCGAACGCTGGTCGCGCACCTGGGCAGCGGTGCCAGCCTGTGCGGTATGCGGGACTTGAAAAGCGTCGCCACCACCATGGGTTTCTCAGCGCTGGACGGTTTGATGATGGGCTCCCGCTGCGGGGCGCTGGACCCTGGCGCGGTGATTTTCCTGATGGAGATCTGGAAGCTGAGCCTGGAGCGGGTCAGCCATATTCTGTATCACGAGTCTGGCCTGCTGGGAGTTTCCGGCATTTCCAGCGACCCGCGCGAATTGCTCAAAGTCGAAGCCACTGAGCCTCGCGCGGCCATGGCCCTTGCGTTGTACCTGCGCCGGTTCATCCACGAAGCCGGTGCCCTTGTCGCGGCACTGGGTGGTCTGGACATGCTGGTGTTCACGGCAGGTATTGGCGAACACAACGCGGCAATTCGCTCTCGTATGTGCGCTGGCCTGCAGTATCTGGGCGTCGAACTGAACGAAACGGCGAACCGGGCCAATACCTCAGTGATCTCGACCCCGGCCAGCCGAGTCAAGGTGGTGGTCGAAGCCACCAACGAAGAATGGGTCACGGCGCTCGATGCCCTGCGCCTGACAGAGCCAGCCAATCAGCAAGGTCGATCCGCCCCGCGCCTAATCCCCTGAAGGATTCGATGGCTCGCCGACAAGTGCTGTAAAGCACCGGCACCCCGGTCAACCCGCCGACGGTGATCGTTTGAGCTCAAATGAGGTGCCGATCGTGGGGCTGCCCCGGACAACAAGGCGCTCAACGGCCTGACATCAGTTTTGTGCGCTTTGAGGTCGACCGCCACCGCCATCGCGTAAAAACTCCTTGAGTGAGGTCAGCGAACGGGTATTGAGCACATCGTGTTTTTCCAGCCAGGCTCGACGCGCCTGAGCGACGCCGTAGCGCAAATAGGAAAAATCCGCGGCGCGATGGGCGTCCGAATTGATGCTGATGAGCACGCCTTGATCCTTGGCGTATTGGCACTGAAGGTCAAACAGATCCATGCGCTGGGGCTGCGAGTTGAGTTCCAGGCAGCAACCACGCTCTGAGGCTGCCTTGATGATTGCAGGCAGGTCCATGTTCAGGGGCGCGCGTTCATTGATCAACCGACATAGGGGATGTGCCAGTACGCTGAAGTAGCGATGATCCATGGCCCTGAGCAGGCGTTGGGTTTGTTGATGCAGCGTCAAGCCGAAATGACTGTGGACGGCGCCCACCACCAGGTCCAGGCGCCCCAGAATGTCATCTGGCAGATCCAGGCGACCGTCTTCGAGAATGTCGACCTCAACGCCCTTGAGCAAGGTCATGCCCTGCAAGCGGGCGTTGAGCGCATCGATCTGGTCGATTTGCTTCAACAATCGATCAATGTCCAGGCCATGGGCCACCCTGAGGGACCGGGAGTGGTCGGTAATCGCCAGGTATTCCAGTCCGGCGTGCTGCGCCGCAAATGCCATCTCTTCCAGGCTATTGCCTCCATCCGAGTCACGGGTATGAGCATGCAAGTCACCTTTGAGGTCGCTCAACTCAATCAGCCTCGGTAAACGACCTGTCAGTGCCGCCTCGACTTCACCGCGATCTTCGCGCAGTTCCGGCGTGATCCAGACCAACCCCAAGGCCTGATAAACCGCCACCTCGGTGGCACGGGCCACGCATTCTTCGGCCTTGAACACCCCATATTCGTTGAGTTTGAGCCCCAGCTTCCGGGCCCTCTGGCGAATCGCGATGTTATGCGCCTTGCTGCCAGTGAAATACACCAGAGCGGCGCCAAATTGCGCCGGCTTTACAATGCGCATATCCACTTGCAGGCCTGAGCCCAGCACGACGCTGGCACGCGTGCGCCCTTTAACCAACACGGTGGAAATCTCCGGGTGCTTGAGCAAGTGTGCCGTGACATTCACAGAAGGCGCTGCGGCCACGAGGAGGTCGATATCACCGACAGTGTCGCGCATGCGACGCAGGCTTCCGGCCACCGTCGCTTCCTCGATACCCGCAAGCTGCTGCAAGTATTCGATCAGACGGTGCGCCACGGGCTCGACAAACGCCAGCGGCAAACGGCGATCGATTCCTATCCCCTTCTGCGCGGCACTCAACAGCCGCGTTTCCATCTTTTCGCCGAAACCGGGCAGATGGCGAATGCGCCCCTGTCGAGCAGCCTCGCATAACTGCTGCGCGGTTTCGATCCCCAGATCGTGATACAGGTGCCTGACGCGTTTGGGGCCCAATCCGGCGATGGACAACAGTTCAACCAATCCGGGCGGCAATGTCGAACGCAACCGCTGGCGCAAAGCGCAATTTCCAGTGGTAACGATTTCGTTGATCTTGCCTGCCAGATCAACTCCAATACCGGTCAGTTTGGGCAGTGGTTCGCCACGCGCGATGATCTCTGCGAGTTCGAAGGTCAACGCCCTCAAGGTGCGCGCCGCATTACGGTAGGCCCGGATCCGAAAGGGGTTGGCGTCATCGATTTCCAGCAGATCAGCGATTTCGTCAAAAACCTCGGCAATTTGATCATTGCCAATCAGCCGCCTGTCCTTGAGCGAGGCCGATAGCCAGTCTGGTAACGGTTCCTGAGGCGGTACGGCGGTGAGCTTCATGGCAGTGCCCGTCCAGTGAAATGAAGAACGCGCGTTTGAGCGTTGATTCGAATTGCACGTCCTTGACTAACAGGTCGGGCTTTTTCCCGCGCGATTCCTCAAGCAGTGACGATTTTACGAAAGCGGCAATATGCAAGCTCGCCACGGTAGCCGAGTTCAGCGCTAAATGCCGGTGAGGCACATGCTGTGCGTGTTTTGCGATCAGCCGACCCAGCGAATCTCCGGCGCCTTGTGCGAGACCGGTGCAGGCGCCGATTTCGGATGGCCAACGATAATGGGCGCCACTGGCGTCCACTCGGCAGGAAGGCCCAGTGCATGCTTCCCCTGCGGCGTATCAAGAAAACGTTGGGCGAAACCGATCCAGCAGGTACCCAGCCCGTCAGCGTACGCGGCGAGCATCAGGTTTTCGGCGGCCAATGCGCAGTCTTCGACGATCCACTGACTTGGCGCGTTCCCCGAAATAAGGATGAGTACTGGCGCGTGGTAGAAGATGTGAAAGTTTTCGTCATTGAGTAACGAATGGAAGTGCGCGGAATGGGGGCCAGCGGGCATCGTCTTGAGCATGTAGGCCTTTGCTTCTCGCGAGATCCGATCCAGCACTGCTTGGTCTCGGATCACCGTGAACGTCCACGGTTGTTGGTTGACCGCGCTGGGCGCCTGGGCAGCGGCATTGATCAAACGACGAATGACATTTTCATCAACGGCTTCTGTCGTGTATTCACGCGTGGAGCGCCGGCCGGAGATTGCCTTGTCGATGTTCATGAGTGCATACCTCAAGGTAGGTCATTTCATAAAGTCGTCCACTCACGCAGACCTGCTGCTGATTTAAATCAGATCAGGGCGGAACCGGTGGCAACCGACGATTCGATCGGCTCACCGTTTGAGTGGCAAACAATGCGCGACGGCGCTACTGCCCGGTACCTTCACCCCTTGCGGATCGAAGGCTCGGCTTCGCCGGATTTCGCCTTTTGCCCCAGATAGGCGATGAGCTTGTCCAGGGTGTCCACGTGTTGGTAATCGCTTTCAGGAATTGCAATGCCCAGGCTCCGATTCAGAGCCTCGATGACACGAAGCCAATCCATGGAATCCAGATCAACCTCTTCGCGCAGTGACCGATCAGATCGCAACTGCTCGATTTCAAGTTCCGGGGCAATGCCTTTCAAGGCTTTCAATACTTCATCGCGGATCATTTGCGGGTTCATGTGCCCTCTCCTCAAAGCGCCTCTGGCGTCTGCAGCAAACGACGAACTTCGCCCAGAAAACGTGCGCCGTAATGACCGTCGCTGACTCGATGATCGGCGGACAAACTGCTAATGACAGTGGGCATGACACACAGCTGGCCCTCTTTCACCCAGGGCCGCTCACTGATACGACCGAAACCGACCAAGGCAACCTGGGGCGGATAGATCACCCCCAATACGCTGTCCACGCCCTGATCGCCGAGTTGAGTGACCGTCATGCCGGCGCCTCCCAGCTCGGAGCTGCGCAGGGATCCGCTGCGGGCGCGCTCGACCAGGCTGGCCAGTTCACTCATCAAATGAGTCAATGATGTGTCCGCCACATGATGCAGCACCGGGGCGACCAGGCCACCCTGGCGCAAGGTGATTGCCACCCCAAGGTCGGTATCGAGTGCGGGCTTGAAGGCGTTATCCAGCCAGAAACCGTTGAGCTGCGGATAGTCGCGCAAGGCCAGCGCCACTGCTTTGAGCAGCAAGACGCTGGGCAGCAGGCGCTCTTGAAGGGTGCTTTGCGCATTGTGTGCCTGCAGCCAGGCCATGGCTTTATCCAGGGCGATGGTTTCGCTGAGGTAGTAATGGGGAATCTCGCGTTTTGAACGAGTCATGGCCGCCGCAATGGCGTGCCGCATGGCCTGGTCGGGGTCCGGCGGGTGCGCCACATGAGCGGCGGCCTCGATGTCCTCCAGGGTAACGACTCCCTGTGGACCATGGCCTTTCACATCAGCGGTGCTGACGCCTAGCTCGGCAGCACGCTTGCGCGCCGCGGGAGATATCCGCGGGCGTCTGCCGGACGATGCCTGCTCTTCGATCAGCAGCGGCGCCGCCGTCGTTGTTCGTCGCGCACTGTGCGGATCTTCGCCCGGTTCCAACAACCAGGCGATGGTGGTACCGACCGGGACTTTGGCGCCGATATCGATCAGCAGTTGCGACACCGTGCCCTCATGCCAGCACTCGACATCGATGGCGGCCTTGGCGGTATCGACGACGGCAATCACCTGGCCCGGCTTGACCGCATCGCCCGGGTGGACTTTCCACTCCAGCAACGTGCCTTCATCCATATCAGCCCCCAGAGAGGGCAATTTGAATTCGATCATCGTTTACCTTCCTGGCCTGATACTTGAGTACGCCACGTCATCGCGCTCACCCTGATGTCCCCCGGCACAGTTCATGAGCGGCCGCGACGATCGTCGACACTTGTGGCAGGGCCGCCTCTTCCAGATGCCGGGGATAAGGTATCGGCACTTCGGCGCTGCACACCCGTGCCGGCGGTGCATCCAGCTCGAAAAAGCCTTGTTCTATGATCCGTGTAATGATCTCGGCGGATAGACTGCCGCTGCGCCATCCCTCATCGACCACCAGGGCCCGACGGGTCTTGCAGACAGAAGCCATCAAAGTCTTGTCATCCAGAGGGCGCAGGACACGCAGGTCGATGACTTCGCAATCAATGCCCTCCCCGGCCAGTACCTGCGCAGCCTCCAAGGTCTTGCCGAGTGTGCCGCCGTAAGTGATCAGGGTCAGGTCCTTGCCGGTTCGGCGGACCTTGGCGGAGCTGATGTCCACCGTCTCCCACTCGCCCGCATCACCCTCCAGGTTGTAGAGCTGGGCGTGTTCGAATATCAGCACCGGGTCCGGATCCAGCAGCGCTGGCCAGAGCATGCCGCGTGCATCTTCGATGGTCGCCGGCGCCAGGATTTTCAGCCCGGGAATATGGGCGTACCAGCCCTCCAGGCTGTGCGAGTGTTGCGCCGCAAGCTGGCGTCCGGCGCCTGTCGCCATGCGCACAACCAGGGGCACGGAGAACTGTCCACCGGACATGTGCCTCAAGGCAGCAGCCGTATTCATCAACGGATCGAGGGCGAGCAGACTGAAGTTCACGGTCATGATTTCGACAATCGGCCGCATGCCCCCCAAAGCCGCCCCTATACCGGCTCCCACGAAACCCAGCTCGGACAATGGCGCGTCTCGAATGCGTTCGGGGCCGAACGCCTCAAGCAATCCCAGGGACACGGCATAACTGCCACCGTAGCGACCGACGTCTTCGCCCATCAGGAATACCCGTGGGTCCCGCTGCAGCGCCTCACGTATTGCCTCGCGCAGCGCCTCGCGATAGCTCATACGAATGCTCATGGCGCCGCCCTTGGGGTGTAGACATCGCGAAACAGATCCTCGAGCGGCTCCAGGCTACCGCTTTCGGCATAAGTAACGGCGGCTTCCACTTCAGCGTCCACCTGGGCGAGGATCGCCAGAAATCCGGGTTCGTCCAAAAGGCCCTCGGCCTTAAGCTGTGCACTGTACGTATGGATCGGCCCATGGGTCTTCCATTGCTCCACCTCGTCCTTGTCACGATACAGCTGTGGGTCGAACATCGAATGGGCACGAAACCGATAGGTGCGGAACTCCAGAAAAAAAGGCCCACGCCCCGCACGGATGTGTTCAACCGCATCACGAGCGGCTTCATACACCGCGATCACGTCCATGCCATCGACGGACCGGGTATCGACTTTGTAGGCCGACGCTTTCGCACACAGGTCCGTTTGCGACTGCGAACGGTCCAGGGCAGTCCCCATCGCATAGAGGTTGTTTTCACAGCAAAACAGCATCGGCAGTTGCCACAATGCGGCCAGGTTGATGGACTCATGGAAAGCCCCTTCCGCCATCGCGCCTTCACCAAAAAAACAGGCTGAAAGACGCGCTCCACCTTGCATACGTTCAGCGAGCGCCAGGCCGACTGTCAGTGGCAAGCCACCCGCGACAATGGCATTGCCCCCGAAGAATCGTGTCGTGGCATCAAACAGGTGCATTGAGCCGCCGCGCCCTCGCGAGCAGCCTTCCTGGTGCCCATACATTTCGGCCATGATTGCTTTCATGGTGACGCCCTTGATCAGGGCGTGGCCATGTTCGCGATACGTCGCGACCACCGCATCGTTGGCCGCCAGTGCATGCAGAACGCCGACTGCGACCGCTTCTTCACCGATGTACAGGTGCAGAAAGCCACGAATCTTGCCCTCCCCGTACAACTCGCCAGCGCGCTCCTCAAGACGACGGATACGCACCATGTCCCGCAGCAGCTCGAGAGCAATGTCCTGGGACCGCGGTGGGAGGCTCATGGCGGACTCTCCATGCTGGACGTGTCGCCTTCAGGCAAACCCAGTTCCCGGGCCTTGAGCAGACGCCGCATGAGTTTTCCGCTACGGGTGTGCGGAAGCACTTCCACAAATTCCAGTTCCTTGGGCGCAACGACCGCCCCGAGGCGCTTGCGTCCATGACCGAGCAACTCGTCGTGCAGGGCCTGGCTGGCAGTGAAACCACGCTTGAGTGAAACAAAGGCTTTCACGGTTTCACCCAACAGCGGGTCGGGCTTGCCGATCACCGCGGCCTCGGCTACGGCCGGATGTTCCATGAGGGAGCTTTCAACTTCGAACGGACCGATCAGGTGACCCGCCGACTTGATGACATCGTCGCTGCGACCAATGAACCAGTAGTAACCATCGGCATCGCGACGCACGAGATCGCCGCTCAGGTACCACTCACCGACAAAGCAGTGACGATAACGCTCCTCCTGCCCCAGGTAGGTACGGAACATGGCAGGCCATGGCTGTTTCAAGGCAAGGTCACCGACCTCGTTGTCACCCAGAAACGCCAGTCCGCCCTCTTCTCCTCGAACGACGATGGCCGCCTCGACACCCGGCAGCGGCTTACCCATGGAGCCTGGTTTGATGGGCATGGCAACCGTGTTGGCAATCATGATGCCGCCGGTTTCGGTCTGCCACCAATTGTCGTGGATCGGCAGCCCAAGCACCTCTTTGCCCCACCAGACAGCCTCGGGATTAAGCGGCTCGCCGACGCTGGCAATAAACCGCAGACTCGGAAAACGATGGCCGCGCGCCAACTCCGCCCCCGCTTTCATCAGCAGGCGAATGGCCGTCGGGGCGGTATACCAGACCGTCACCTGTTGCTTCTCAAGTATCCGGTACCAACGCTCGGCATCGAATTCATTGCCCTCGACCACACTGGTGACGCCCAGCAACAACGGGGCAAAGATCCCATAGGAAGTACCGGTCACCCAACCCGGATCGGCGCTGCACCAATAGACATCTTCGGGGTGCAAGTCCAAGGCGTATTTCCCGGTGACGCGATGGGTCAGCGCCGCGCCATGGGCATGCAACACGCCTTTCGGAGTGCCTGTCGTGCCGCTGGTGAAGTGTAAAAGTGCCGGGCTGTCGGCCGTCGTATTGGCAACGGTGAAGGCTTCCTCTGCCTGCGCCAGCAGTTGATGCAGATTGAGCGTCCCCTCGATCTGCGCCGTATCGCCACCGTTTTCGTCATACAGCAGCACATGTTTGAGGGCCGGCAAACGCTCGCGTATGGCCGCGACCTTGCGCCGGTAGAGGGTTTCGCTGGTCAGTAACACACTGCCTTCGCCAAGACGCATACGGGTTTCGATGGGCTCCGGGCCGAACGCACAGAACAATGGCGACACCACGCAACCGAGTTTCAGGCCACCGAGCACCCCCAGATAAAGTTCCAGCCCTCGGCCACAGAGTACAAATAGTCGCTCGCCGGGCATCACGCCCAGCTTTTGCAATACATTGGCAAACCGGTTGGTCAGGATGCTCAGTTGGGCGTAACTGATGTCGCAACTCCCCCCGTTGCGATCAAGAATGCGCAATGCCGTATGCCGTCGATGCGCACCCTGCGCATGGCGATCCACGGCCTCATACGCCAGGTTCAAACCGCCGCCCGGCAAACCGGCCAGCGCATTGGCTTCCACCTGCCAGGAAAAGGACTCCCGAGCTTGCACGCTATCGAGCCAATTCGGCGCTAACGGCAAGTTGGCCAGGGTTTTCTTAATGATCGCTGGATGCATGATTGCCACCTTGAGTCGTCTTCGGTCCGTCCCTAGACCGCCAGGACACTGCAGGGCGCCTGATACAGAATATGTTCGGTCGTGCTGCCCAGCAGTTTCTCCACCCCGTGGTACTGGACTCTGCCCATCACGATCACATCCACGTTGTGCTTGTTGGCGAACTCGCTCAGCGCCGAAACGGGATGTCCCAGAATGAAATGTCGACGGTTAGCAGGCACACCGTACCGACCGGCGAGTTTCAGAAACGATTGTTCCAGCTCTTTGCGCAGCCCCTTGGTCAGCTCCGACAGTTTCAAGCCACCGCCCAATTCCTCCAGGTAGTCTTCCGTAATGTCATAGGCATACAGCAGGTGCAACTCGGCATCACACTGTATGGCGAGGCTGGAAGCCTGGTGGATAATGCGGTCATTCAACTCACTGTTCTCAGGCCCACCCGCCGAAGCATCAACCGCCGCCACAATCCTGCGCGGCAGGACATGGCGAGCCTCGCCCACCAGATAAACCGGTACCGGACAGTGGCGCAGCAAGTGCCAGTCCAGCGGGGTGAAAAACGTGCGCTTAAGCGCTGATTCTTGCTGGATTTCCTTAATCAACAGGTCGGGCTGCAATTCCTTGACGTGATCCAGGATGTCTTGCTCCATGTCATCAGCCCACGCCACCTCGGTGGTCACCTCGATCCCTCTGCCACGCAGAAGTTTGGACTGGTCCTCCAGCCAATCGTGATGGTCCTGCAGGTAACGCTCCCGAGCCTTTTCCCGGTCGCCTTCTTCGAGCAGCGACAACAGTTTCAACGCAGGAATCAACGTCGCAATATGCAAACGTGCACCGCTGGCCCTGGCGAGCGCTGCTGCATGGTCGATTGCCGGAGAATGGCGCAGGGCCAGGTGGAGGATGAGTAACAGTTGTTGATACTGGCTCATGGTCTGACTCCAGGCAGAGGGTTCAACGCCTGCCGTTGGCCTCGTAGGGCTCAGCCGTTGCGTCCACGCCGGACCAAGCACCAGCGCTGATTCAGGTTGCTCCGCTGGAAAGTGCCTGACGTTGATAAATATCAACTACCGGCGTGAGCCCCCATAAGAGGAGCAGCCTTTCATTCCACCGTACTTGATCAATATCAATCGGAGCGGGCCTTCCCTTCTTCACACTGCCGAAAAGTCCGCAGACGACGTGGAGGCGAGAATGCACACCCTGCAAGACGAAGTCATAGCCTTTCTCTCCAGGCCGTCCAGCTACGGCACGTCAAACCAACCCGTGGAGCGTATCGAGACCCATGGTTCGGTGATTTTTCTGCATGCCAACCGCGCCTACAAACTCAAACGCGCCGTGGCGTTTGCCGAGCTGGATTTCCTCAGCCTGGAAAGCCGCAAAAACGCCTGTGAGGCAGAGTTACTGCTCAATCGACGGACTGCGCCGACGCTGTATTTGAGCCTGTGTCCGATCAATCGCCAGGCGAATGGCCAGTTGGCGCTCAACGGTTGCGGACCAGCGGTTGACTGGCTCGTGGTGATGCGCCGCTTCGCTCAGGATCGGCTGTTTGACCGTATGGCCGTTGAAGGACGTCTGACTGAACCGATGATGGAACAGTTGGGGGCTGAGATCGCCCGCTTTCATGCCAATGCACCCATTACTCCTTCTTACGGTCACATCCCGGACCTGTATGAAGAAATCGAGAAAAACCATCGGGAAATGTCTCGCTACCCACCCATCCTCGATTTCGCGACAGTCACCGCGATTGCTCATACCTCCCGGACCCTGTTGGAGTCGTTGACCGGCTGCCTCGAAGATCGCCGCCGTGAGGGCCGCGTTCGCCGTTGCCATGGTGATATGCGCTTGGCCAATATCTGCCTGCTCGACGGTCAGCCCACCCTCTTCGATGGCATCGAGTTCAGTGAGCGGCTTGCCTGCATCGATGTGCTCTACGACCTGGCTTTTGTGCTGATGGACCTGCAACACCATGGCCTGAACAGGTTAGGTGCTCGGCTGTTGTCCAGTTACCTCAACCACAGTGATGTGCAGGAAGACTGCAAACCCTTGGCGTTTTTCCTTTCTTTGCGGGCTGCCACGCGCAGCTTCTCCCTTGCGGGTGCAGCGCTACGTCATGCCGATCCGGCCAAGCGATACGAGAAAAAAGAAAAAGCTGTCCAGTTGATGCACCAGGCACTGAGTTACTTGCACGGCGAAAACCCGATTCTCAATCACCTGGCGATGTCTAAGGCGGTCTCCTATACATGACGTTACCCACGATGGGCGTTTCATTCAGGGAAAGGGGCCTGGGCTGGTGATTCCTTTTCCGGAATATCCGTCATGGTCGCCTCGGTCAGCAGCAAGATACTGGCGACTGAAACAGCATTTTCGAGGGCAATACGCACCACTTTGGTCGGGTCAATGATGCCGGCTTCGTACATGTCGACATAGCAATTGGCAGACGCATCGAAGCCAATGTTCCCAGGTTCGGCGAGCATGCGCGCAACCACGACGCCGGCATCCACCGCCGAATTTTCAGCGATGAGTCTGGCCGGAGCTTCCAGCGCCCGGCGAAGAATCTGCAGGCCGGTCCTGGCATCGCCCTCATATCGGGCCTCTTCGGCCGCGATAATCGGGACGGCCTTGAGCAACGCAAGACCACCCCCCGGCACAATGCCTTCGGCGATCGCCGCCCGGGTCGCTGAGATGGCATCATCCAGCGCATCCTTGCGCGCCTTCATTTCAGCTTCGGAAGGCGCCCCGACCCGGATCACCGCAACACCGCCAGACAGCCTTGCCAGTCGTTCCTGAAGCTTTTCACGGTCGTAATCGCTGGTGGTACTGTCTAGTTGCGCACGGATCTGCTGCAAACGCGCCTCGATGGCCTCGCGCGTACCGGCGCCCCCTATCAGCGCCGTGCTGTCTTTTTGCACCACGACTCGATGTGCACGTCCCAACTGGTTCAGTTCCACCTGTTCCAGAGTGACGCCCAGTTCGCTGGAAACCACCGTTGCCCCTGTCAGAACGGCCATGTCCTGCAGCATTTCCTTGCGCCGATCACCAAAGCCCGGAGCCTTGATCGCCACCGCTCGCAGAACACCGCGTATCTGGTTGACGACTAGCGTGGTCAACGCCTCACCCTCGATATCGTCCGCGATCAAAACCAGTGGTTGCCCGCTTTTAGCCACGAGTTCAAGCAAGGGCAGCAAGTCTTTGAGTGCACCGATCTTATGGTCACAGAGCAGCAAGTAGGCATCATCGAGTTCGACCTGCATCTTCTCGGCATCGGTGACGAAATAGGGTGAGACATAACCCCGGTCAAACCGCATGCCTTCCATGACTTCGACCACTGTTTCGGTGGTCTTGGATTCCTCGACACTGACGACGCCTTCAACGCCGACCTTTTCCAGGGCGTCTGCCACCAGCTGACCGATGACGGCATCGTTATGCGCCGACAGCGTGGCGACCTGGGCCTTTTCCTTGGGGGTGCTGACCGGACGCGACTGGGCGGCCAGGGATTCGACGACCAACAACAGCCCGCGATCCAGGCCGCGCTTGAGGTCGATTGCACTGGCGCCCGCGACGACGTTACGGATGCCATCGGCCAGGATTGCATGGGCCAGCACCGTTGACGTACTGGTCCCGTCCCCTACCGCATCGCCTGTGCGTTCGGCCGCCTGACGCAGCATTTGCGCGCCCAGGTTTTCCTCGGGGTCGAGCAAGTCAATGCGTTTGGCGATCGTGACGCCATCATTGCAGACCGTCGGATTGCCCCATTTACTCTGGATCAGTACCGATTTTGATTTTGGCCCCAACGTCACTCGCACGGCGTCTGCCAACTGTGTGGCGCCACTCAGAATTTTCTCGCGGGCTGCAGCACGAAACACGATTTTAGTGTGAGCCATCAGGGTGTTCTCCTGGCCAGTTTTACAACAAGTGCGTTTTGGCAGCTTCTATGAACTGGCCCGGGCGACGTTGACTTTTATCAACAAACTCACAACGCCACCGCGCCCCAGACGGCCCAAACAATGCGCGCACCGTCGGGATGACCGACTGTCAGTTCACGTCCCGGAATTGACAAAGATCAATTCGCGCAGCAAGAAACAGAGTCCAAATGAAGGTGTGTGTTCAGCAGGCTGAAAGGAGAAGGGATCTGTTTTTCAGTCACGGTTTCACGGTTACAGGTGAGATCTTTTCCCATTTGATGCGCGAGGAGAAAAGCCATGGACAAGTTTCAGCAGAGTCAAAAAAGCAAGCTGTTCAAAACATCCACTCATGACCCCTATTGCTCGCAGCGGGTTGAAGGTTCAGCCATCTGCCCGCAGTGTGACGCGGTCTATCAAGCCGGGAACTGGACTTGGAAACACCCTGAAAACACGGTCATTCATGATGCGCAAACAGTGACGTGCCCAGCCTGCCGACGCATCGATGACAACATGCCAGCGGGGACGCTCACGTTATCGGGCAGCTTCTTGCTCAAGCATCGAAATGAAATCATCAACCTGATCAAAAACACCGAAAAAAAGGAAAAAGCCGAGCATGCCCTGGAGCGCATCATCGGCCTTACCGACTCAGCGGCTGCTCTAATCGTGACCACGACCGGCATCCATCTCGCGAATCGCCTGGGCCATGCACTGGAAGCCGCGTTCAAAGGGAACTCTGATTACCGGTACGGCGATGATAAGTATGGCTTGAGCGTCAACTGGACACGTGACGAATAGAACCGGGCGCGGTTGTCTCAATATGGAAAGTTGAGGGGGATCAGGACACCCAGCTCACCTTCTTGTGCTTCCAGAAGGAGTACGACCATGGCCATCAATGAATCAGCCTCGCCGAATGCAACCAACCTTAAATCGATCAGCCATAGCAGGGCGTTGTTTTTTGAAGCCGACCGTTTGAACGATCAAGCCTACGCATTTTTGAACGAGCCCGTTTCGGCGCAGACCATCCATAAGTTTTCTGACGCAAAAAAACGGGCGGATGAAAAATACCGACAAGCCTGGCAGGAATGGTTGCAAACCAGGGACAAGAACAACCGATGACAGCACGTGAATGCTGTTGGGTCAGCAGCGTGGCCAGCCGTGGCATGGCGTCCGGCGTCAGCGATCAATCGGGCTCGATTGCACGCTTTTCCGAAACCGTGCTGAGCGTTTCGGCGTACTCGGTGTTACGCCAGACGTTGGGGCTGAGCCAGACGCAGACACTGAATAATCTTCCCTACGTGTTACGCGGCAAACTGGCGGGCGGCTTGTTTGGAACGGTGCGCTTCGTCGACACCGGAAAACTGCGCTTGCCGAGGTCGACAGCCCGGAACTCGGTCATACCGACAATGAATATCCCCTGTGGGAGCGAGCCTGCTCGCGAAGACGGAGTGTCAGTCAATACACGGTTTTCCGACACACCGCATTCGCGAGCAGGCTCGCTCCTACAGGGATGATGCTGTTCAACCAGTGACGGTTATGCGGTGAAACGGACGCCGGGCCTGGCGCGCTCGTCGACGCTCAACTCGAACACATCCGGGCGCGCGTAGTGACCGACCACGTCGTAGTCATAACGCGCGCGGACCAGGTCGTCGGTGTCGATTTCGGCGGTGAGCAACCCGGCCCCGTCACGCAACGGCCCCGCCAGAATGTCGCCCATGGGCCCGACGATCACACTGCCGCCCGCAATCAGCGGCCGATCCGCCGGCCAGTTGGCAATCTCCACGCCCAGGGCTTGCGGTGAATCCTGAACCTGGCAAGCGCTGACCACAAAACAACGGCCTTCATGGGCGATGTGGCGCATGCTGACCTGCCACATCTCGCGCTCATCCACGGTCGGCGCGCACCAGACCTCGATGCCTTTGGCGTACATCGCGGTGCGCAGCAACGGCATCATGTTTTCCCAGCACACCACCGCGCCGATTCGCCCGACCTGGCTGTCGATCACCGGCAACGTCGAGCCATCGCCCTTGCCCCAGATCAATCGCTCAATGCCCGTGGGCATCAGTTTGCGGTGCTTGGCGACCAGGCCGGCCTGCGGATCGAAATACAGCGCCGTGCAATGCAACGTGCTCCCGGCGCGCTCGATCACGCCGATGACCAGGTTGGCCCCGGTGCGCGCCGACAACCCGGCCAGGGCGTCGGTTTCGGCCCCGGGCACGTCGATGGCGTTGGCAAAATAGCGGGCAAACGCTTCGCGACCTTCCGGCAGTCGGTAGCCCAGCTGAGTGCCGAACGTCTCGCCTTTGGGATAACCCCCGAGCAACGCTTCGGGCATCACCACCAGCGCGGCGCCGGATTCGATAATCGCGTTTTCCCAGGCAAGAATCTGTTCCAGGGTCTCGGTCTTGCCGCCGGGCAAGGCGCCGATTTGTAACGCTGCGACAATGGATTTTGGCATGGCGATCTCTCCGAAAGCGTTGAGGTGTTGCCCATTCTCATGCGCCACGGGATCATGAATAAAGCCCGACTCACTGCTGAATGATATGAGCCAAATGAATATCGCCACTGTTGACCTCAATCTGCTCAAAGTTTTCGAAGCGCTGCATGAAGAGTCCAGCGCCAGCCGTGCGGCGTTGCGCCTGGGCGTGACGCAATCGGCCGTCAGCGCGGCGTTGCGGCGACTGCGCGAGCTGTATGGCGATCAATTGTTCGTGCGCACCGGCCGTGGCCTGGCACCGACGCTCAAGGCCAATCAGTTAAAACCGGTGGTGAGCGATGCGCTGAACAAATGCCGTCAGAGCCTGGCAATGGTCGATCCGGCGGCCAATCATTACGACGGGCGCTCGGTCACGGTGGGGTTATCGGATGATTTCGAGGTGGCCTACGGCCGGCGATTGATCGAGGCCATTGCGCGCAGCGCGCCGAAGTTGCGCCTGATCTTTCGGCAAACCCACAGCCAGATCGTCGCCCAGGCATTGATGGAACGCAGCATTGATCTGGCGATCACCGCGGGCGGGTTCAGCGAGCGGTTGCTCAGTCGTCAGGTGCTGGGTGAAGGCAGTTATTCGTGCCTGGTGGATCCGCTCAGCCTGGCCCCGGGGCAACAGACTCTCACGCTTGAGGAGTTCGTCGCCCGCGAGCACATTCTGGTGTCGTCCGGCGGCTTTATCGGGATCACCGATGAGGGGTTGGCGGCGCTGGGGCTGAGTCGGCGGGTATGCGCCTCGACCACCCACTTTGCGGCGTTGCCACACTTGCTCAAGGGCAGTCAGACGGTGGCGACCATTCCGGCCCACGCCGCTCAAAGCATCGCGACGCTCTGCGGTCTGGCGCTGCTGCCCTGCCCTTTGGCGTTACCGCGCTACCCGATCGAACTGGGCTGGCGCACCAGCACGCAGCTCGATCCGGTGGTGTTGAAAGTGCGCGAGGCCATTGTCGCGAGTTTTGCGTGAAGGCAGGCCTTACTTGGCGGCCATCAAGCGATTCACTTCACTGCGCACCATATTGGCGAACTCCGGGGGCGACATGGCATCAAGTTCGGCACGAACCCATTCAGCCCATTTGCCTTTGCGCTTGGCGCGTTCGCCAAACAACCGCGCGGCCTCGCCCTTGGATTTGCCAAGGTTGCTTTGCCAGAGGTCGAACAGACGGGATTTCTCATCTTCAAGCGCTGCGCGCTCAGCCAGGGGTTTGTCGGCCAGATTGAAGCTCATGGGAGTTACCTGCTGCGTAAAATAGGCGACATCTTACACTGTAGGACGAAATATCCGACTCGGGATTTTTCCTTGGCGTACAGTCAATACGCAAAGTCGCTGCAACTTTTTCAGTTGCCGCAGACTCCATTGTTCACTGCCCATTTACCTGCAAGGAGTACCCAATGGCCCGGAAAACCGCCGCACAAACCGCCGAAGACCAGATCAAGGATCAGGCATTCAGCGAACTTCAGGCACTGATCGAAGAATCGGAAAAACTGCTCAAAAGCAGCGCTTCTCTGGTGGGTGAGGAAGCCGAGACCCTTCGCGGGCAAATCTCTCAGAAACTCCAGCAGGCCCGGGACTCGGTCACCAGTGTTCGTGACCGCACCAAACCGGTGGTCGACGCGACGGAGACCTACATCGGTGGCCATCCATGGCAAACCGTGGCCATCTCCGCCGGGTTCGGCCTGGTGGTCGGGTTGCTGCTGGGCCGCCGTTAAACAGAAACACATCGAAACTGCAGGACCCAGGCTTGCCGGCGAAGGCGTATTTGAAATCGCCTTCGCCGGCAAGCCTGGCTCCTACAAAAAAAAGTTTCAGAGCCCTGCCAGTTCTCGCAGGTTTGCCAGCGTCTGAGCGTTCAGCTGAATGCCTTGAGCGTTGGACTGAGCTCGCTGGTGGTGACGTCGATCACCCGGCAGGCGCTTGAGCCCTACGCTGTGCATCTGACGCACCAGTTCCTGGCTGCGTTCGGCGAAATTCTGCCCGGCAGCCTTGCTCGGATCGATCACGATCAGCAGTTGGCCGGTCCATGGCGTTTTGGCTCCCGGATGGTTCTTCCAGTCGAACTCGAAGGAGAAATTGCCGCCGGTCAGGGCCGCCGCCAACAATTCGACCATCATCGACAGCGCTGAACCCTTGTGCCCACCAAACGGCAGCAGCGCGCCCCCCTCCAGAATCGCCTTCGGATCCTCAGTCGGCTGGCCAAGGCTGTCCACGCCCATGCCTGCCGGCAAGCGTTCACCTTTTTGCGCGGCAATCTGCACATCGCCATGGGCGATGGCGCTGGTGGCCAGGTCAAAGACAATCGGCTCACCGTCAGCCCGGGGTGCGGCGAAGGCGATCGGGTTGGTGCCGAACAGCGGCCGGTCGGCGCCGTGGGGCACCACGCACGTCATGCTGTTCACTACGCTCAGCGCCACCAGCCCTTCATAGGCAAACGGCTCGACATCCGGCCACAGTGCCGCGAAATGATGGGAGTTGCGGATCGCCAACACCGCAATCCCGGCGCTGCGGGCCTTTTCCACCAGCAGAGCCCGGGCGGCCGCCAGCGCGGGTTGGGCAAAACCGTTAGCCGCGTCGACCCGGACAAACCCCGAGGCGACGTCCTCGACCACGGGCACGGCCTGGCCGTTGACCCAGCCGCTCTTGAGTGTCGAGACATAACCTGGAATACGAAACACGCCATGGCTGTGGGCGCCATCGCGTTCAGCGCCGGCGCAGTTCAACGCCAGGGTCTTGGCGACATCGGCGGAGGTGCCATGGCGCAGGAAAATTTGCTCAAGCAATACAACAAGCGCGTCGAAATCGAGCGATGGGGTGGTCGAACTGACGGCCACTTCGGGCGTTGCGGTCATCTGAAGCTCCAGTTTTATTATTGAATACGGGCACCAGGGGAAACGAGGTTGCTCGGCAACCAACAGCAGACGTCGATTAAGCGCTGTTGTACCGGCGTCCTGTCAAGTCTCGAGCACCTGATCGGCTCAAGCAATATGTACCGCACCGAAGCACTCCGCTGACCTTAATGTTTTTCCTCAACCAATAGCCTGCGATGGCCACTGATCGCAGCCAATGAGGAACATCCATGACCACCCCCGCTGAGCCCTATTTTTTCGACGAGGCTGAACGCGCAGCCAATGCCAGACAACCCGGTGAACGCGAAAACACGCTGAACTTCACCCTCGACGACCTGAAATGGCTGAAGCACGTGTATTTGGCCACCCACGCTGCTCGCGTCGCGCAAAAAGAGCCCATGCAGGCCTGCCAACTGTTGTTGAAAGTAACCGGCAAAACAGACATTCCATTGGCCGGAGCCTTTGCCCTGAGCCGGTCCGAAAATGGAGAGGTCATCCTTTACACACCGTGGAAAGGCTTGATCAAGTTTGCCGATTTGGCCGACCTCAAAAGCAAACTCAAGGAGTGGCTGACGCAGGCCACAGGCAAACGCGAACTGTTGCGCTTTCTCTCCATCGAACAACGCAGCGCTTTACCCGTCGCCACCGTTCCCGACATTGCCACGAAAGACATCGAAGGCGCGGTGTTCCAGGATCAGCAACTGACCCTCGATCACAATCAGGAACAGAACATCAAGGCGATGAAGGCTGAGCTGCTGAAGACGCCAACCCTGCAATCGATGCTCGATGACACACTCAAGCACGCGTTGCACAAGGCATTTCCCGCGCTGGACCAGCGTCTGACCCGGCTCAAGAGCTTCGTGAAGACCGTTTCAGCCTTCGACGGCAACGAAGACCTGCACACAATTTCCTCGATCCCTTTGAGCGATGCACTTCTGCACTTCTATCTGACCAACCAGTGGCCCGCCGGCGATTCAAGAGTCTTCGCCAATCCCGAGCACAGCGTCAGCAGCGACGCGGATAACCTGACGTGGGAAAGCGCGGTGAAAGAAATCGCGCAGAGCTTCACGCCGCACTTGCACAGCCTGCTCGCCTTGTTCTGGAACACATCCATGAGCACAGGCCTTTCACGCTTGGCGTTTTTCACCGAGGGCCTGCGTGGCACCTTTCACCTGAAACTGCTGCACCAGCGCCAGAACGGTGGTTTGACCACGCAGGAATACCTGCGGCTGATGAACGTCAGCCTCCCGCCTGACGCGCACGACCCTCTTCGCATCGAGAAAATACGAGTGACCGCACCCTTCAGGCATTTTGCGGAGCTGGCCTCGACCTTGATGATCGGGGGCACCAACACCCTGGGTTTTCTGTACTCCCCTTCCCGAGGCATCGAAGCGACGAACAATCTGCCGGCAGTCAAAAACATCGTGCTGGAGATGATGAAAACCGAAGGGTATGAAGACACCTTGCTCAACTTCATGTCGCTGGACGAACGCGCCACCTTTCTTGCTTTGGAGCCGGTTGAGCGCGTGATTGAGGGCAAACCGATCGTTGGTCCGGTGTTCAATCACTTGATGGCCGACATCCTCGGCAAGCAACGGGACAACCTGTCTCATGCGCTGAGCCGCTTGCGCGAAAGTGAAGGTACGCTCGACCCCCATGCCTTGCTCGACAGCGCACTGGATGTCCGGGGGTTGATCGATGACCGTCTGCTGGCCTCCGACCCTTCAGGACGCTGGAGTACACGCGTGGATCGGCGCCTTGGCGCGCAACCGGCCACCGTCCGCGCCGAGTCGGCCAGGGAGGAGTTGGCGCGGCTCGATTCCGTCGAACAGGCGCTCGATCAACTTCTGGATAAACACCCGGCCATCTCCACGGCAACCCGCTCGATCACTGACGCTGAGCGCGTCCTGAGTGACTCCGTGGCCAGCTTGCAATCGACGTTTTCTCATACGTTGTCAACGGCATTGCGCAGTGAACTGAAGCTGCGTGCCGTCACCCGCACCTTGAGTACAACGGAGCAGGCAATCATCAAAACCGTGCTCGACAGCCCGATACACCTGCAACGAGCGGCATTGAACGGCTTTCTCCCGGACGTGTTTTCCCTGGCGCTCAAGGCCGGCGATGCAGCGGATCCGTTGAAGCTGGCCAGCTGTTTTGTCCTGACTGAACGAGGCGGCCAGGATCCGGTGCATTCGGGCAAGGCGATTGTGTGGACACCTGCGTTGGGGTTTGAAGCGTTCAAAGGGCTGATGCCGTTGCTGACCGAACTCGGTCGACGCCTCGCCGACGTCAACCATCGCTCAATGCTGCTGGAGAACCTTGGTCGCAGCGAGCGTTTGCCTGGCCGGACTTACACGTTGGCGCCTCTGCAGCGGGTCTATGGGCATTTTCTTGATTATCTGCAAAAACCTTATGTGCACCTCGATGAGCCGTGCCTGACCGATGCGCTGGCAACAAAGCTCTCCGCGACGCCACTGACCCATCTCCTGGATCTTGTCTCGCTGCGTAAACCGATGACAGGGCTTGACCGTCCAATGGACATTGCACAATCCCTGACGACCCGGCAAAAGCTGCCGGCATGGCTGGCCCAGGCATCCGTCAAAGAGCTGATTGTGCATGCCGAGCTGCTTCAGCAATACGTCGATAATGTGAAAGACGACCAGGATTACCTGACCGGCCTGCGGTCACTGCAACGCACGGCGCACCATGGCCTTGAAAAACAACTCAAGGCGGACGGCTTCAACATCGACCCTGACACTGTCCGGGTGCAAATCAACGCCCGCCCGACATCCACGGCCCACACCCAAACCCTGACAGACTTTGCCTTGACTCATCTCAAGTCGCTGGACCCACTCCATTTCAAACTGGTATCGCTTGATAGCACCGTGATTCCCGAGGGGATGAACGAGCGCTACATCAAAGAGCTGATCCGCAACCTGAAACCGGGCGACCATCAACAGAAAATAGTGAACGACGCCCTGGCCGACACCCCGGCAAACGCAGAGCGCCGCAAGCGCTTCTACACACAATTGCCCTGGCAATTAATGCATTACGCCCACGCGGAAAAACTTCAGGAGCGCCTGAGCGAGACCGGGTTTGATCTGATCCGGCAAGTCATGGACATGCCCGACGCCCTCGCCCGCGCGGCGGTCGACGGTGCCCACGCAATCATCCGTCCGCTTGAGTTCCTGGGTATCAGGCAGGCCCAATCGATCAAAGTGCCCGGTGTCTATCTGATCGGCTCGACGGCGGATCGCACTGGACCGCAGGTGCTGATTGCGCCTCACAGCCCTGGGCACGGGGTGAAGGAATATGAAAACGAAGCCCAGCTGCTGACAGAACTGAAGACCCGCGGACCGCTGCTCGACTGGTTACTCCTGAATCTGCAGAACCCTGACCGGACGCTACTGGAAACCCGGATGGCGACCCCCCATCACCGCGTTGCCAGAGCCACGTCGTCGAACATCACCACGCTGGCTTCCCATCCGATCAAGGGGAACCTGTTCAAACACCTGCTCAATGACAACGTCGCCTTGCTGGGCCGATTGCTCGGTTGCCAGTCCGATGAGCGAAAACAAGGCGAATGGGCAACCATCAAGCATGTGCTGGGCGAAGACCTGCACGAGGCCTATACATTTTTCATGGGCAAGCTCGCCTACCCGGAGACGGTGTGGCGCAGTTACCGCGACATCAAGCAATCTGCCGAAGACCTGCAAACCCATCGGTGGGGAGCCGCCGTAAAAGCGTTCATCAGCGGCGTGGCCGAACTTTCCACGCTGCGCCAGACACTGGGGGATTCAACGCTGCTGTCGTCGACACCGGCCCTACAGGCACCGGAAAAACCCGATACCCGGCTCAAATGGCAGGACATCGATGTCACGGGACCCGAACGCACGACACTCGCGCGCCACGAAAGCATCAACGTTGATCTGGGTTCGCTGACTTCAGACGCCACGCTTGGGCTCTACACCCACCCAACGACAAAACAGCACTACGGGCCGGTTGAAGGAAAGGTGTATCCGGTCATCAAGCGCGGCAGCCGATGGCGCATCGGCGACACACGCAAGCTGGGCCCTCATCTGCGCCAGAACGAATCGAAGCAATGGTTGCTTGATGGACGAGAGTCGGCGCCTCGCTTCAGTCTGTTCGGACGCCTGGAGACCGCGAGATCGGTGTTTGATGGCATGAACGTCGATGCCTCGGGCATGTCCCGTATCCGACGATCGTTTCCACAGAAGGCCCGTCAGATTGACGAAGCGCTGGACCTGGCAACGACCTACGCCTGGAACAGCTACCGAAACCTGCAACAACTCAAATCCTCCGACGACACCGTCACGCCCGTGCATCAGCTCATCATGGATTTCCTCGGTGTGCAGCATGTGCTGCCCGCGCATGTCGAGCAGCTTAAAAAAGTCATTGGCGACGTTTTCGCAGCGCTGCTGGAGCCATCACTGAGAAAACCGAAGTCCAGTCGTTTTGCCGTCGGCAGGCTGACCGAAGACGCCCAAAACACGTTTGCCTTCATTGTCGCCAAAGACAAAAACCGCAGAATTCACCTTGCAGAAAGATTCTTCGACCTTAGATTCGATCACTACCGTCAACACCTGACCGACGCGGCCTTCCCGATCGACACCCATGCACGGGCGGTGACGTTGATACATGAGTTGTCGCACATGGCCTGTCAAACCGAGGACATCTCCTATCTCGATCCCGGCAGGCCGTTCACCGACCTGATTGGAACAGCCACCCCGCTGGCCACAGAGCTCAAACGTGCGTTGACCCACGTGCAGAAAACGGCGCTTTCGATCCAGACCCCTTATACCCGGCTGTTCATGACCCAGGATCCTGATACCGGTGAGTGGGAAGATCTGGGCAGTAACTCCGACAAGGAATCCGATCGGGTGAAGGACCATATCCTGGCATTGACTGGCGCAGAAAACCTCAGCGGAGCCCGCGAAACGTTCAAGAAAAACCCGCTGGTCAGGCTGACCGTACAGTTGGGCAACGCCGACAGTGTGGCCTGGCTGGTCAGTCATCTGGGCCGTGAACTGCACGTCAGTACGCCCTGATGTCAAAAATAATTCTCATTTGATGGTTAATTGCCATGACGGCTGTTCTCGCAGACTTCCCCTCAAGGTTAGAATGCACGAAATCAGGATGAGTCAATGACCGACAATTCTCTCTCGCAAGCCGAATATGACGCCATCACCGATGCCGCTGCGCACTGGTGCATGCGTCTGCACGCCGTCGACTGCACCGCCGAAGAGCGGATCGCCTTCGAACATTGGCGTGATGTTCATCCGCTGCATGCGTTCGAGTACGAAGCCATGCTCGAGATCTGGGAAGTCGCGGGGGATTTGCCGCGTCCCGAAGCCGTTACATCGGTACCTCGCTTCAAACAGGCCGCACCTTGGCGCACGGTCGGCATCGCCGCCGCCGTGTGCGCCTTGGCGTTGCCGCTGGCGGCGTACAGCGGCTGGAACATGGGCTGGCTACCGAATTCGTATCAGCATTTCGAAGCGAGTGACACGGTCCGTCAGGTCACCCTGAGCGATGGCAGCCAGGTGGAGCTGAACCTCGGCAGCGAACTGATCTTCAGCAACTACAAGGATCAGCGCCGGGTCACGCTGGAAAAAGGCGAGGCCTTCTTCAGCGTCAGCCACGATCTGGCTCACCCTTTTGTTGTCAGGGCAGCGGACGGCAGGATTCGCGTCACTGGGACCAAGTTCAACGTCTGGATGTACGAGGATCAGGTACGCGTGAACCTGATTGAAGGCTCGGTGCTGGTGAGCAGCAACGATGACCTACCAGGGGATGGCTTGCGCCTGGGGCCGGCGATGCAGGCGCGTTATAAACACGGCGACTTCACGCCGCAGATCAATCAGACCTACCCCAACGACAATTCCCTGGCGTGGCGCAGTGGCAAACTGGTGCTCGATGATCTGGCGCTGAACGATGCCCTGCCGTTGATCAACCGTTACCTGAGCAAACCGGTCATGGTCGCTGACCACAGCACCGGCACGATTCGCCTGGGTGGCATCTACAACATCAAGGAATTGAACAACCTGGTGGCGTCCCTGCCCAAGGTGCTGCCGGTCTACCTGACCCGTAACAAGGAAGGTAATCCGGTACTCAATTCGATCCCGCAACAACCCCCTAAAAGCTGAAAAGGCCGCAACCCTCAAGGGGGTGCGGCCTTTTTTACTGCTTGAATCGCCCTCTTACTGAGCGGCGACCTTCCCGGCTTTTTCATCCTGCTCGCGGATCGTCTGCGCCTGATACTGCGGATCTGAGGTTATCTGCTGCTCGGTAAACGGCAGCGGGCTCAACTGCTTCTTCGAAAAGGCAACGGTCTGATCCCGTGAGTACTTCGACGTCGGGTCGCTGGACAACGAGAAAGCCAGCAGGCCTTGGGCGTGCGGCCCCTTGTCATCAAAGGTCACCACTTGCAAATAGCTGGTGCCGCTGATGACTTCAAGTTTGCCGTCGGTTCTCGGAACACTCTGGATGGCGTTGTACACGCCAAGCGTGCCGGGTCCGCCGTGGATCGGCGTCTGTTGCCCGCCGCTGCTGACCACCTGAATATCACCCCAACGGCTGTCATCCTTGAGCCCCAGTTTTTCCACCTGTTCCACCGACGCCAGCATCGCCTCGCGAATCGCCTGGGTGACCTGCGAATTATCGAGCGCCAGGCCACGGGGCGTGTGCTGCGGATCTTTCGGGTCGAACGCCACTCGCCAGATATCCGGGACTTGCTGCAACGGTTCCATGACATTCTGGAAGTGTACAAAGCCGAGTCCGCTGTCCAGATTCGCACTGCGGTCCCAGGTCTTCAGGCTCGCGCACATCGGAGCGAGCGTTGCTGCATCGGCACCCAGATCGTTGGCGCAAAATTGCAGCAGGTCCGGCATCACTTGCCCGGCCTGGTACACCTGATCGTCCATCACCATCCGTTGCAGATCCGCCGCCGAGACCGGACCGGCCTTGCTCAGCGTGCTCAACCGGTCCAGAGCGAACCGCGAGCGCAGCCCCAGCGGCTGGCCTTCCTGACTGATCAGGGGCGAGAAGCCGGTGAGCGGTTGCGCCGGGTTGGCCATCCACGCCGAATCGTTGGAGTGTTGGACGTAGTCCCTGCGTTGCAGTTGCGGCAACTTGTCCGCCGCATAAATGCCTTTTTGCGCGGCGTTCGGGTCGATGTCCCAGGCACAGGCGCTGTTTGAACCATCGAGCACGATCAACTGCAACCCGACGCGCGGGTCGCTGCACTTGGCGAGTTTGTCGGCACTGACGTTCGGCACCACCGACAGGTTCATGTACAGCGTCTGCCCCTGATCATCCACCGCCAGGGTATTGACCCACGGGATACCCTGAATCTTGTGGACCGAGGCCTGTAGATCCTTGAGGCTGGAGGCCTGGTTCATGGCGTACCACTGCTGCAACACCCGGTCGTTTTCCAGGTTGGCATCGCGCAGGCTGTAGGCGTACTGATTGTCCCAGTCGAGTTTTTCGGGCCACTGCACGATCGGACCGAACTGCGAGCTGTAGACCACATGGGACACTGCTTTGGTCTGGCCGTCGGGCTGTTTCACGTTCACCGTCACGGTCTGCTTGTTCATCGGCAGCGACTGGCCGTCGAGCAGATAACGGGTCGAATCCTTGGGGTCAAGTTGCAGGCGATACAGGGTGAAGTGCTTGGACGTGTCCACCGTATGGGTCCACGCCAGGTGTTGGTTGAAACCGATATTGATCATCGGCAACCCCGGCAACGCCGCGCCCATCACGTCCAGCTTGCCGGGAATGGTCAGGTGCATCTGGTAGAAGCGCATCCCGCCAATCCACGGGAAATGCGGGTTGGCCAGCAACATCCCACGGCCGTTGAACGAACGTTCGCTGCCGACCGCCACCGCGTTGCTGCCGCGATCCAGCGCGAACCGCTGCATACGCGTGGCCGCCAGCTGAAACGACGACCCTTCGCCCGCGGCCTGAGCAACGGCCTTGGGTGGCGTCGCCCCCGCCAACGCTTCGGCGAACTGCCCTACGCCACCTTCGACCAACAGGCGGCGGGTCAACTTGACCAGGTCCTGCGAGGTGATGTCGCGCACCCATTCGCCCTGGCACTGCTGCGGCAAACCCTGTGCACGTCGCTCGGACAGCGAGCGGTTGTATCCGGCCACATAACCGTCGACCAGATCACGCACTGGCTGAGTTTGCGCCTTCCAGAACCCGGCGACGGCTTCTGGGGTATTGAGCCAGGTGAAGAACAGGTCGCTGACCTGGTTCTCGCGCTCCTCGACCGTCAGCTGATCCGGGCCGAAATAGCGTGAGCGCTCGCCATTGACGGTGACAATCTCATTGGCCAGCAAGCACAGGTTGTCCTGCGCATAGGCGTAACCGATGCCATAACCGAGTCCACGCTCGTTTTCGGCACGAATATGCGGCACACCAAAACTGGTGCGGCGAATGTCGGCGCTGGCCTGCTCCGGCGCATTGCGTGCATTTGCCGCAAGGCTCAGCCCTACCAACATGCCCGCAAGGCTCAACCTGGTAAATTGCCTGGAAATAATCACGCTCGCTCCTGATCGAAAAGACAAACACCCTGCGTCAAACACGCATCGCGCCTTCCCCTAGGAACGAAACCCACGACAAAAATTTAGGCCCTGAAAGGCGCTTTAACCAGCCTGCTCACAGGATGCTGACGTGATGGTGACGAATTTTCTACATTCGATCCTTCATTATTTGCCGTGCTCATACGTCTTATTGAATGAGAGCACCCATCACATTTCCTGGCCGGCTCGGAAAAGGAGTTTTTGCATGTACAACTCGCAACTGCCAACGGACGGTAGTCACGCGCCCAAGCGTTCAGCCATGGACTCCGGGGTCTTCAGTCAACGAGGCGAGCGTAATGGTAACGAGCGGATCAGATTGCTGCTCAAAAGCTTCGGCCTGCGAACCAGCCTGATTCGCCTCAAGGTCATCGACGCCTTGCTGACCGCCGCCGAAAGCGAGCGCAGCCTGGGCGTGCGAGGCGTGCACGGCCATTTGCTGGACCTGGATATTCCCCTGTCCTTTCTGAGTGTGCGAGAAGTGTTGAAACGCTTGTGCAGCGAAGGCGTGATCACCCTCAATGCCGACAAAAGCTACAGCCTGCATCCGCACGCTGTAGCCATGCTCCATCGCGACTGATCAGGTCAAGGTGCGTCGCTCAAGGCTTGACCTTGCGACGCATCACACCATTGACCACCACCACGATCACCGCGACGCCGATGGCGATGTACTGAAACAGCTTCTCACTGATGACGCCTGCGTTTTGCAGATACGAAAGGCCGAACATGATCCCCAACACCACCAGGGAGATCAGAATCGAGTATTTCAAACGTTGCGACTGAGTCATTGCGAATTCCTGAACCTGAAAAATGTGTCCGGTATGTATCCGAAAGCATGCCAAGCCCCTACCTTTGTGCAGGAATGGGACGCTGCAAACGGGGTCTCATGTTACAGCCGATGAAGAGATTTGGCTTTATTACGGCGATAACCATGAGGATTTTCAAATGTTCCGTCGAATCACACGGCTGATTCCCCTGCTCGCGCTGCTGATGCTGAGCGGCTGCATCGTTTTCCCCCACGGTGGCCGGCACGGCGACCACCATTACGATCGCGGTGGACCGGGTTATTACCAGCATCGATAACGTATGACGCGTAAGTAATTGAACACCCGCTTGTAAGAAAAGCGGATATCCCGTGATTGCTGAACCAATGCCCGCCCCGTTGCGGGCATTTTTCGTACATACACTTTCCCTTCTTTTTTTACTGCCCTCCCCCATCGAAACCTGGCGAAAACTATTGAAGCTTTCAGTCTTAATAGTCCGTTTGAGGTATTCATACCCGCTTGATTAATCTTGGCGCATCGCAATAAGACCCACTATTTAACTTCACGACGAAGAACAGGGATGCCATGCACAAACCGCTCATAAATATTAGCCCCTATCAGGTGTTCGGCTTTTGCCTTGCCATTACTTTTTTTGAACTTCTGACGTATATGGCCAGCGACATGATCATGCCCGCCATGTTGACCGTCACTCATGATCTGAATGCCAGCGGGAGACATGTCCCCTACGCCTTCAATCTTTATCTGGCGGGCGGCATTCTTCTGCAATGGCTTATTGGTCCGCTGTCGGATCAGTTCGGTCGCCGACCGATGTTGCTCATCGGTTGCGCGTTATTCGCCCTGGCCTGTGCCGCCGCGTTCAGCGTGCACAGCATTTATGCGTTCAACGGCTTGCGGGTGATTCAGGGCATGGGGCTGGGATTTGTCATCGCGGTCAGCTATCCAGCCTTGCAAGAAGTATTCTGCGAGGCCGACGCAGTAAAAATCATGGCGTTGCTGGGCAACGTTGCATTGCTCTCTCCGCTACTGGGGCCTTTGCTCGGCAGCCTGCTGCTGGAGTGGTTGTCCTGGCGGCAGCTGTTTTTACTGCTGGGTATCGGCGGCCTGTTGGTCTGGCTCGGGCTTTACCTGTTCATGCCGGAAACCGTGGGTACCTCGCGTCATGACGGTCAGCGACTGGCGGCGGTGCCGTTCGAATGGCGCGGCACCGTGCGCCGTTATGCCGCGTTGCTCGGCAACCCGCGATTCCTCAGCGCCTCGGTCGCGCTGGGGGTCATGAGCCTGCCCTTGATTGCGTGGATCGGGCTGGCTCCGCTCCTGCTGATTCACAATCAGGGACTTTCACCCTTGCAGTACGGCCTGTGGCAGATCCCGGTGTTTGCGGCCGTCATTCTCGGCAACCTGATACTCAATCGATTGATCGCCGACACTGAATTGCCGCAACTGATTCGATACGCGTTGTGGCCGTTTTGCGGCGGACTCCTCGCCTTGCTCGCCAGCAGTTTCTACGGGGTGTCTACGCCTTTGCTCATCAGCGCCCTGGCCGTTTACGCCATCGGCCTTGGCATGAGCAACGCCGCCCTGTACCGGCTCGCGCTGTTTTCAAGCGACGACAGCAAAGGCCTGGTCTCGGCCATGATCGGCATGATCTCGATCGCCGTCATGGGCGGCGGCGGCTCGCTGATTGCGGCGGCCGGTGCCGGTGACAACCACGAATCCTTCGCCCTGATGGCGGCTATTGCAGGGCTCATGTGCCTGCTGCCCTTACGCCTTTTTCTGCGGCGTTCTCACCTCCCGCTTGCTGCCTGACTCCACCCGAAAGGTCCTTCGATGATCCATTTACCCCACACCGATGCGCTTTGCGCGTTAACGCAACCCTATTGCCTGGATTCCGTGCCTGAAGGCCTGTTCGACCGGGCCATGGGGGAAGTCAGCCTGTTTCATTGTCACCACACGCCTGGCTATGAGCGCTGGCTCAACAGCAACGGGCTGGTCGCTCAAGACCTGGCGACACTGGATGACTGGTCAAGACTACCGCCGATTTTCGCTCACTATTTCAAACGTCACCTGTTGTTCGGCCCTACGGGCGAAGGCGCGCTGGAGCTGACATCGTCCGGCACCAGTGGCCAGAAAAGTCGCCTGCGCTATGACCAGCGCAGCATGGCGGCCGCCCAGGGCATGGTGGGCCACATTTTTCGCCATTACGGCTGGGACACTCCGGACAGTCCCTGCAACTACTTGCTGCTGAGCTATGAGCCCAAGGCTGCGATCACCTTGGGCACTGCGTACACCGACCAGTTTCTTTGCAGCTATGCGCCGGTCAACCGCATCGCTTATGGATTGCGCCTGACGGGCAACGGTCACGCGTTCGATGTGTTTGGGGTGATCCGCGCCTTGCAGGAATTCGCCGAAGAAGGATTGCCGGTGCGCATTCTCGGCTTCCCGGCGTTCCTCTCCCACGCGTTGCAGCACATGGAAGACACCGGCGTCGCGGATCTGAAGCTAGCGGCCGAGTCCCTGGTGTTTCTCGGGGGGGGTTGGAAAACCCAGGCCGCACAGGAAATTCCTTTGTCGCAGTTGTATCAACGCATCCACCGCCAATTGGGCATCGACCTGTCCCGCTGCCGGGACGGTTACGGCGCTGTCGAGCATGCCGTGCCCTACATCCAGTGTGCTCGGCAGCATTTCCATGCGCCGGTTTATTCGAAGGTCTTCGTGCGCAACCCATCCAGTTTCGCTGTTCAACCCTACGGTCAGCGCGGCTTGTTGGAGTTCGTGTCGCCGTACATTTCGTCCAGCCCCGCGCACGCCGTTGTCATGGGCGACCTGGCGACGCTGCACTCTGGTGCCAGCTGCGGATGCGGCTTGCAGACCGACTGGTTTGAACTGCATGGACGCGCCGGCACGACCGCCAGCCGAAGCTGCGCAATGGCCGCGTCTGAACTGATTGAAGGAGCCTGACATGTACTTGATCAATGGTGAACTGCGGGACGATATCACCCTCGAGACAGCCCTCGAGCAACTGCATCCACAATTGCCACAGCGGTTGAATGCACCGATCGACAGCGACACCGTCATCGACGCAGCGGCCCGATTTGCCCTGCAATTGCAAGCTGGCCGACTGGATGTGCCCCTCGACAACGATCAACGATTGGGGCTTGTCGACTTCTGCCAACGCAGCCACCTCACCACCAAGCTTGAACGTGAGTTGGGTGTGCAACCGCGTTCGTTACGGCGTATTGATTACCGGCAAGCCTGTTTTGAAAGCTGGCATCCGCTGGGGCTGGTGGTGCACATCACGCCGGGCAATGCGCCGATGCTGGCGTTCTGCGCGGTCCTGGAAAGTCTGTTGGCCGGCAACATCAACTGGCTGCGCCCCAGCTCCAGCGATCAAGGATTGACCGCCCGGTTACTCGCCGCGCTGGTGCATTGCGACACCCGTGGCCAGTTGGCTGATTTCATCGCGGTGCTGCCGGTCAGCACGGCTCAGATAGCGCAACTCTGCACCCGCGCCGATGGCGTCGCCGCCTGGGGTGGTGAAAACGCGCTAAAAGCGATTCGTCAGCAGATCCCGGCCGGGTGTCGCTGGATCGATTGGGGCCACAGGATCAGCTTCGCTTATCTGTCGCCCGAGGCGGCGAGCGATTCGACGCTGGACGCGCTGGTGGATGAAGTGTGCAGTCTGGATCAGCAAGCATGCTCCAGCCCGCAATGGCTGCTGGTAGACAGCAACGATCCGGCGATTTTGCTGGACCTGGGTGAACGTCTGGCCAAAGCCTTTACACGTCGTTCCTCTCATTGGCCGGCGCTGGTTCCTACCGACCAGGAGGCTTCGGAAATCACCACCCGTACCGCGATGGCGAGGCTGGAACATTGCTTTGCGCAGCAGACTGGTCAGGTCTGGACCGGCCCGGGATGGAGGGTCATCTGGGATCACCATCACACGCTCGCGCCCTCGCCGCTGTTTCGTACACTGCTGCTCAAACCGGTGCCGCAACACTTGATCGCCGAGACGCTATTGCCTTGGCGCACCGTCCTGCAAAGCTGCGTGTTGATGTGTTCTGCGGTGCAGACGCCCGGGTTGGTGCGCTCGCTGGTCAATGCCGGCGTTACGCGTATTGCCCCGTGCGGGCTGATTCATGACGGTTACCCTGGGGAACCCCATGACGGCGTCTACGCGCTGTCGCGCTTCAGTCGCCGCCTCTCGGTGAGTCTGTCGCCTGAGGCCGTGCCTGGCCGGGCAACACTCGACGCGCTGCCAACCGCTGCGGATACACGCCATGAGCCAATCATGGACAAAAACACATTCATGACCCAGCCGATCAACGCCATGGCCCAGCTGTTTTTCCGCTCTGGGGGCAGCAGCGGCACGCCAGCCCTGGCCGGGTTCAGCTATCAGGACTTTCAACGGCAGATGCGCGCGGCGGCAGACGGCCTGTTCGCCGCCGGTCTCGACCCGTCAACGGATCGGGTGATGAACCTGTTTTACGGCGGCAGCCTGTATGGGGGATTCTCCAGCTTCACCAAGGTTCTGGAATTGATGGGCGTTACACATTTCCCCATGGGGGCGCCGCACGATGATGACTTCAGCGAAATGGCCCGAATGATCGTGGATCATCGCATCACCGTGCTGATCGGCATGCCGAGTACGTTACATCGCTTGTTTTTCAACGAACAAAGCCAGCTTCGCGCGTACTCGGGCATCAGCAAAGTGTTCCTCGGCGGCGAGCACCCTGGCCAGGCCAGCCTGCGCCTGATGGAAAGCTGCGGAGTCTCGACGATTCGCTCCGCGATTTATGGCTCGGTCGATGCCGGTCCGCTGGGGCATGCCTGCGCGGCAACGGCAGACGGCGTCTTTCATTTGATGTGCGATACCCAGCATCTGGAAATCGTGCATCTCGAACACGATTCTCCGGTGCAAGCCGATGAGATCGGCCGGCTGCTGTTCACCTCTCGGGCCCGGCAAGGCCAGGCCGTGCGCCGGTATGACGTGGGGGACACCGGTCGCTGGATATCCGGAGCCTGCCCTTGCGGGCTCGACTCACCGCGATTCGAATTGCTGCAGCGCCACGGCAAGCTGATACGGATGGGCACGGAATTCATTTCACCGTCGGCGCTGCAGGACAGCCTCGGCCTGCCCGTTCAACTTGTGCTGGACCACGCCTGCGATGGCAGCGAGCGGTTGAAGGTTTTAGTGAACCTGGAGGCCGAAAAGGCGTATGAAAAGTTATTGACCCACGCCGCACTGACCAATGCCGTGAATGCCGCGCTGATCACGGTAGAAGTTCACGAGTGTGCTGAATCCGAATTCACCAAAAACAAACACAGCGGAAAAACGCCGTTGGTTATCGACAACAGACATTAAACATCTCGTTTGTCTTTTAATCTCACAACGCCTGATAAAAAAAAGAGAACCCAGTGAAAACAACTTATTCGCTTGAACAACTCTTGCCTTATATAAGGCAACACTCAAACTTCTATCGCAAACACCTGCAACACTTACCGGCAGAAGGTATTACATTAAAAGACCTGCCACTGACCAATGTGGCCGACTATTGGGCTGACAGTAACGACCTGAATCATTGGCCTGTGCTGACCGGCAACATCGAAGACGCGTTGGTGTTTAAAACAGGCGGATCCACCAGTCAGGGCAAACTGACGGTTTACTCGACCCGCGAGTGGCAAGCCTTGGTCAGTACGTTTGGAAACAGTGTTTCCTCTCAACTGAAGGACGGTGACAGGGTCGCCAACCTGTTCTTTTCCGGCGATCTCTACGCCAGTTTTCTGTTCATCCACGACTCGCTGGCGCACGTCAAAAGGTCCATCTGTGAGTTTCCGTTCACCGGCGAAGTCAGCATGGATGTCCTGGCGGATGCGCTGGATCAGCACCGGATCAACGTGCTGGTGGGTGTGCCGGCGCAGTTGTTGAAATTCGCCGCGTACCTGAATCAGCATCAGCGGTTGCTGTGTGGGGTTGATACGTTGCTGTACGGCGGCGAAAGCCTGTTCGGCCCGCAATTGGCCATCCTCACCCAGGTATTTCCCAACGTGCGCATCGCCTCAATCGGCTACGCCAGTGTCGATGCGGGCCTGATCGGCGCGACAAGCCGCGACTGCGCCTTGGGCGAGCATCGGGTATTTGAACCCCAGACCCTGCTGGAAATCGTCGACGAACTGACCGGTGAAGTCATTGAACAATGCGACCGCACCGGATTATTGCTGGTGACCAACCTGACCCGCCAACTCATGCCGCTGCTGCGTTATCCGGTAGGCGACCGCGCCTGCTGGCGTGAGCCCGCCAACACCCCGATGCGCAAATTCGCCCTCAAGGGGCGTAGCGCCCATAGTCAGCGGGTTCGTGTGGGGTCGGCGTCGTTGTTGATCGACGAAATGCGACAGATCGTCCAGCGCGTTGCTGGCACCGAACAATGGCAATTGCGCATCGAACATGACGGCTACAAGGACATCGTCAGTGTGACATGGGTGCCTGACGCAAACGCCGTGGCCACCGCCCCACGATGCCTGGCATTGTATGAAGCGCTTATGGCCCATTACCCCGCGCTCGATCATCTGAATCGCGAAGGGCTGCTGGAGTTGCGAGTGCTGTCCTGCAACGTTACCGACCTTAAGCTTCACCCTCGTTCCGGCAAACAGATGCGGGTCCTGGATTTGCGCCCCTATGACGCGCCATCGCTGGAGACTGCGTGATGTCTCATCTGATTTTTCGACGCTACCGCCCTTCCGACGCCCGCGCCGTGAGCCAGTTGTTTCGCGAGGTTTATGGCGATCATTACGTTCAACCGGATGTTTACCTGCCGCACATGATCAGCCAGCACACCGCCGAGGGTCGCTGGAAATCGATGCTGGCGGTGGATGATGTACGCGTTCTGGGGCATGCCGCGTTATGCCACGAATCGTCCCCGCAGAGCGCGGAACTGGCTCTCAGCGTGGTGCATCCCGCGGCGCAGGGGCAAAGTATCGCGACACGCCTGGGCCGGGAGTTACTGTTGCAGGCCGGGGCACTGGGCTTTAAGAGCGTCCTGATCAAGCAAGTGACCCACCATCCGTACACGCAACGCATGGCCGCAAACATCGGTTTCCACAGCACGGGAGTGCTGCCCGACTACGTTCCTTCGCCCTTCGCCGAACCGCACCCGGAAACCATTGTGATGGGCTGCCACGTGGTCGAAGGGCAGGCGCGTCCTCTTCCCGACATACCCTGGCCCGAACGCTACCGGGGGTTTATGCAGCACCTGAGTTCGCTGTTCGGAACCCATCCAGAAATGCCCCCACAACCTTCGATACCCTTGCAGATCAAGCAGCACCATCACCGCTTCGACATGGTCATTCACCGTCTGACCAAACGTCTGCTCGACCAGATCCGGCAATTGCCCGGTCACTGGATGATCTCGACCCGACTTGCGCTGTCGCGACACTTCGCCGAAGACTTGCGCAGTTTGACGACGCTTGGCTTCTCGTTTACCGGGTTGATGCCCGCTCCCGGCAGTCATGGATGGTTTGCCCTGTTTCATCGAGGGGCGCGGCCTCGGTCCCTCAATCTGCATTGCCCCTACATGCAACAGTTGCACGACGATTTGCAGCAAAACACCGAAGCACTGGACAGCGCTCGCTCAGCCGCTTGAGTCTTTTCGGTAAAACTCATTTCCCGGTTGCGCGCAAAGCTCCACCAGCCAGTCGACAAACACCCTCACCCGCCGGGACAACTGGCGGTGTGGGGGATAGAGCGCCGTCAACGGCATCCCGGGGGGCGGCGTCGCTTTCAATACTTCACACAAACGCCCTTCCTTCAATTGGCGGGCGACATGGTAGTACGGCGTCTGGATCAGTCCGTAACCCGCCTCACAAGCAGCCAGGTACCCGTCGGCACTGTTGACCGACACGTGCTTGGGCAGGTCAATCAACCGGAGTTGATCATCGACCATGAATTCCAGCCCGAACCGCTTGCCGGTGGTGCCGGAGAAATACTCCACCATCTGATGGCCCTCAAGGTCAGCCAGATTGTGCGGGGTTCCATGGCGCGCCAGGTACTCGGCGCTGGCGCTGGTGATCTGGTCGAGCATGACCAGCGGCCGCGCCACCAGTGACTCATCCAGCGCCGCCCCGCCGCGCAGCACACAATCGACGCCTTCACGAATCAGGTCGACAGGTCGGTCATTCAAACCGATATCCAGTTCGATCAACGGATAGCGGCGGGTGAACTGCGGCAATGCCGGAATCACGATCAGGCGCCCGATCCCGGACGGCATGTCCACTCGCAGCAAGCCTTTGGGGTTGTGGCGGGCGGCGGAAAACACCGCTTCGGTTTCCTCCAGATCGGCCAGCAACCGCACGCAACGGGGGTAATAGGCTGCGCCGTCGAGGGTCAGGCTGATCTGCCGCGTGGTCCGTTGCAGCAGTTGCACGCCAAGGTGAGCCTCAAGTTGCTTGATCAGGATGGTCACCGACGCGCGGGGCAATTGCAGGCTGTCCGCCGCTTTGGCAAAGCCACCCAGCTCGACGATTCGGGTGAACACGCGCATGGCGTTAAAACGGTCCATTGTCAGGCGATCCGGTCGACTATTTAGAAATTGCGAACAGTGATAGCAGTTGTAGCCGGTTTATCTTGTTTCTGTCGAGGTCAACACTGGAGGCTTACACCACAGGGAGTTCATTTCATGCAAACACGTCAATTGGGCAAAAACGGCCCACAGGTTTCTGCCATCGGTTTGGGCTGCATGGGCATGACCGATTTCTATACGACCGGTGTCGATATCCGTGAAGCCACCGCCACCCTGCATCGGGCGCTGGAGTTGGGGATCAACCTGCTCGACACCGCAGACATGTACGGCCCGCACACCAACGAAGAGTTGATCGGCAAGGCCATCGTCGGCAAACGCGAGCAGGTGTTCCTGGCCAGCAAGTTCGGCATTGTCCGCGATCCGTCCAATCCCGGCGCCCGGGGCGTCAACGGCCGACCGGACTACATTCGCACGTCTATCGACGGCACGCTCAAACGACTGGGCGTTGAAACCCTGGATTTGTACTACCAGCACCGGATCGATCCGCAGGTGGCCATTGAGGAAACCGTCGGCGCCATGGCCGAGTTGGTCAAAGTCGGCAAGGTGCGTTATCTGGGCTTGAGTGAGGCGTCAGTGACCACGCTGGAACGGGCACACAAGGTTCATCCGATCAGCGCCCTGCAAAGTGAGTATTCGCTGTGGAGCCGTGACCAGGAAGAGAACGGTTGCCTGGCTGCGTGCCAGCGTCTGGGCATTGCGTTCGTCCCTTACAGCCCATTGGGTCGTGGCTTTCTGACGGGGGCACTGAAAAGCCCGGATGACTTTGCCGCCGACGATTACCGGCGCTTCAGCCCGCGCTTTGAAGGGGAAAATTTCGCGAAAAACCTGTTGCTGGTGCAGCAGGTACAAGCCTTGGCAGCCGACAAAGGGGTGACGGCGGGCCAATTGGCGCTAGCCTGGGTGCTGGCGCAAGGTGACTACCTGATCCCGATTCCCGGGACCAAACAGCGTAAATACCTTGAAGAAAACGTTGGCGCACTGGAGGTGAAACTCAGCGACCACGACTTGCACGCCCTGGAAGCGATTTTCCCGGCCAATGCCACCGCAGGCTTGCGCTATCCAGAGGAAGTCATGAAATTACTTGATCGGTAACCAACGCCTGGCCCATTCGGTCTGAGTGGGCCGGCACTGCGAACATCAAGCCTTGGATCTGACGCCACCGTCAGTAGCAGGCACCGTTGTACCGTTGCCCTTGCCGTAAGCCTGCAGGTTCTGCAGCACATAAATCGCCGTCTTGTATTCCGGAATCAGGCCGGCGGCGTATCTGTCGCCCTTGATGCTGTTGTTCTGGATGGTGTCCAGTTGCGTAGCGAAATACTCCAGCGCATTGAATTTTGCATCCGGGTCTTTCTGAATCCCAAACCGGTCGAATTTGTCACCGGCGTTCATCAACGTCATCGACGTGATATCGGAAATCAATCCCTTGCCTCGCAAAAAGGCGCTGAGATTGCCCAGCTGTTTGGCGGAGACATTTTCCGGGTCAAAGCCTTTCACGTTCCGATGGATTTTCTGCTCATCCATTTTCGCCGTGTTCAACGCGTTTGGATTGGTCCCCACCAGTGCCAGCATCTGCTTGACCCTGGCGCTGTGGGTGACAGGTTTGCCCCCGCCCGTATCCTGAACCAGCAACCCTGCCTTGGGAGTCCAGGCCCCTGTGTAGCCGATAGTCATGAATGAACTCCCGACTGCGTGACCATAAAAAATTCCTTGTTAAGTCCAGTTTTAGAGCCGCCGAGTATCGGCCTGGCAACTAGCCATACCAACAACTTTTTTCCAGTTTTTACAATTTTTGTACATGTTAGATACAAAGCACCAAGCGCCTTGTTTCATTGGTCTACACATTCTTTTCAAAAGAGGTCTAGCCAACTAATCAGCCTCTTGTACGTCTTGGTTAGTTTATTTGTATCAACATCGACACTGTCCGGCCCTTGACCGCTCGTCACCCTGCCCCTTTCTAGCACGTCCGTACCTAAAGCTCGTCCCTTGCAAGCCGATAGCTCTTCGAAGCGCCGATTTTCATTCCGAAAACCACAATAAGAACGCTGCACAAGGACCGGTCCCATGCCCGCATTCCGCACCATCCAGGCTCGTTACACGCTGTTTCTGGTCCTGTTCATCCTGCTGTTGTTCGTCCTCACGGTGGTCGGCATCAGCCAGTTGGTCGCCCCCAAGCTTCGTCACACCGAAGAACAGGTGGCCCTCAACCGCATCGCCGAAGTGGCCGAGCAAATCCAGGGCGAACTGAACAAGGTTCAGGCGCAACAGCGCAGCATCACCCAGACCATTCCGTTGCTCGACAGCGCCGCCATCGACACGGTGCTGCCAGGCCTGGTCGATCAATACGGCGAGTTGAAAGTGTTCGGAGGCGGTATCTGGCCGTTACCCGGCCAGCGTGAGGCCGGACGTAACAAATTCAGCACCTTCTGGCACCGCGACGCCTCGGGCAAGCTGGCGGTCAATACGTTCTGGAACAGTGACGCCGCTCCCAACTATTACGACCAGACTTGGTACAAGGGCGGCATGCAAACCCCGCGCGGCCAATGCGCCTGGGCCGCTGCCTATAAAGATGACGCCAGCGCGGAGCCACGGACCAACTGCGCCATGGCCATTCAGAAAAATGGCGCGGCGTATGGCGTCTCGACTATCGACGTGACGCTGGGCTTCTTCAATGACTTGATCGCCCGCAAGGAAAAAGACCTCGGCGCCGAAATGCTGATCGTCGAAGCTGACGGCAAGATCATCAGCAACAGCTCGCGGATCAGTGGGCCGATCGTACTGAAGAACATCAGTGAACTGGCCGGCAACTCGCCGTTCGCCAGTCAAGTGAAGGCCGGCCTGCAAAACCGTGATCAGTCGCAGCGGGTCGAGTTCGACAACAACGGTGAAGCCAACACCTTCTTCATGCGCCCGATCGAAGGCACCCCGTGGTTCCTCGCCACGGCCCTGCCGACCACGCTGATCACCGCCCAGCGTGACGATGTGCTCAGTACCTTGAGCCTGCTGCAAATCCCGATGGTGATTCTGCTGGTGTTGCTGCAGATCTATGCGATTCGCCAACTGATCCAGCGGATGAAAATCCTCAAAGCCAACATTGACGCCCTGTCCGCGGGCGATGCCGACCTGACCAAGCGCATCACTATCCGCGCCGAAGACGAACTGGGCGCCATCGGGCACTCGGTCAACGCCTTCATCATTTATTTGCAGAACATGATCGGCGAAGTCACCCAGGCCACCGGTGCCATGGCCTCCAGCCTGGACAACCTGCAGCGGACTTCCGCCCACACCAGTCAGATTCTGGTGCGCCATGCGTCTGAAACGGATCAGACGGTCACGGCGATTACCGAGATGAGTTCGACCGCCGAAAGCGTCGCACAGAATGCCGCTGAAACGGCGGCCTTCACCCAGCGCGCCAACGAGAACGCCGATCGTTCACGGGTCGTGGTCGGTGAAGCGTCCAGCAGCGTGATCGCCTTGATCGACGAAGTGGCGAGCGCCACCCATAAGGTCGAAAGCATGCAGGAAGACGCGCAACGCATCACCGAAATCCTCGGGGTGATTGGCGCGATTGCCGGGCAGACCAACTTACTGGCGCTCAACGCCGCGATCGAAGCGGCCCGGGCCGGTGAGCAAGGTCGCGGTTTCGCGGTCGTCGCCGATGAAGTCCGCGCCCTCGCCGCCCGCACGCAAGCCAGCACTTCGCAAATCAATGAAATGCTCAAGCGCCTGACCCAAGGCGTGAGTTCGTCTGTAACTGCGATGGAAAATACCCAGGCCAGTTGCCAGTCTGCCGCCGACGCCACGGCGCGGGTCAACACGGGCCTGGATGAAATGGCCGGCTCGGTCAGCCACATCAACAGCCTGAGTACGCAGATCGCCACCGCCGCCGAGCAGCAAAGCGCGGTGACCGAAGAGATCAACCGCAGCATGGTGCAGATCCGTCACATGGTGGATGAGCTGGTGAAAAGCGGCCAGGCCAGCGAACTTAATACCCAACAACTGCTGCAAGCCAACGCGCGTGTCAGCTCGATCATGGGGCGATTCAAGGTTCGTTGATCGCTGCTGAATTACACATGCTCCCTGGGGCCGGGGAGTTGGGTCTGGTGAGGATCTTTGTGGCGAGGGGGCGTGCCCCCTCGCCACGACAGCTTGGCGTACCTGTATTACTTCGAAACAACCTCGTATCTCTTCCCGGCAAAAAATGGTCAAAATGCATCTTTTTGGCCGCAACCCGAGACGAGATCCCCCATGCGAATCCACCTGCGTCTGGTCGCCCTGAGCGCCCTTTTTATCTCCTCCATGGCCCAGGCCGCCGACCTGGTCCCGATCGAAGTCCACCGTGACGCCAACTGCGGCTGCTGCAAAAAATGGATCAGCCACCTCGAGGCCAACGGCTTCAAGGTTGAAGACCACGTCGAATCCAACATGAGCGAATTCAAGCAGCAGCACGGCGTGCCTCCACGCCTGGCGTCCTGCCACACCGGCCTGATCAACGGCAAATTCGTCGAAGGCCATGTGCCTGCGGATCAAGTCCTGGCCTTGAGCAAACGCAATGACCTGCTGGGTGTTGCGGCACCGGGCATGCCTATGGGTTCGCCGGGCATGGAAATGGACGGCATGAGCGATGCCTATCAAGTGATCGGCCTGAAAAAGGACGGCACTGATGTGGTGGTGGCGGACTACCCGGCCCATTGATGGGTGGCGCCTACATCGGGCTGTTCTTCGCGGCGTTCGGTGCCGCGACCTTGCTGCCGTTGCAGTCCGAAGCGCTGCTCGTGGGGCTGTTGCTCAGCGAACAGTATTGGCTATGGTTGCTGCTGGCCGTCGCGACGCTGGGTAATGTCCTCGGTTCGGTGGTGAATTGGTGGCTCGGCTGTCGCATCGAGCGGTTTCGCGACCGGCGCTGGTTTCCGGTCAGCCCGCGCCATCTGGAACAGGCCCGAAAACACTATCAACGCTATGGTCATTGGTCATTGCTGCTGAGTTGGGTGCCAATCATCGGTGACCCGCTGACGTTGGTGGCCGGCGTCATGCGCGAGCCGCTTGGGCGGTTCCTGCTGATCGTGACCCTCGCCAAAGGTGCTCGTTATGGCGTGCTGGCCCTGGCCACGCTCGGCTGGATCGGTTGAACGATCGGCGGCGGCGATTGCCTGTCTTTAATGTCGCCCTAATCATGCCGATCCAGCATCGGCGGGTTTTCTATGGAGTTCACCCATGTCCCTTCCCCTCTCCCGTTGGCTGCCCGGCCTGTTTCTGACCGCTGCACTGCCTGTTCTGGCTCACGCCGAAGGCCCGGAATACGGGCCGGAACTGCAAGGGTTCGAGTACCCCTATACGGTCAAGCACTTCTCGTTCGAGTCCCAAGGCAAATCCTTGCAGATGGGTTACATGGACGTCGCCGCCCACGGCAAGGCCAACGGGCGAAGCGTGGTGTTGATGCATGGCAAAAACTTCTGCGGCGCCACTTGGGACAGCTCGATCAAAGCCCTGAGCGAAGCCGGTTACCGGGTGATTGCGCCGGACCAGATCGGTTTCTGCACCTCCAGTAAACCGGACAACTATCAGTACACATTCCAGCAACTGGCGACCAATACCCAGCAACTGCTCAAAGCGCTTGGCATCCAGAAGTCCAGCGTGCTCGGGCACTCCACCGGCGGCATGCTCGCCACACGCTATGCGTTGCAATACCCCGATCAGGTCGAGCAACTGGCGTTGGTCAATCCCATTGGCCTGGAAGACTGGAAAGCCCTTGGCGTGCCCTATCGCACCGTCGATCAGTGGTACGAGCGCGAACTCAAACTCAGCGCCGACGGCATCCGCACCTATGAACGCAACACCTATTACGGTGGCCGCTGGAAGCCTGAATTCGATCGCTGGGTCGATATGCTTGCCGGCTTGAACAAAGGCCCGGGGCACACACAGGTGGCCTGGAACTCGGCGTTGATCTACGACATGATCTTCACCCAGCCGGTGTACTACGAGTTCAAGGACCTGAAGATGCCGACGCTGTTGCTGATCGGCACGTCCGACACCACGGCCATCGGCAGTGACATTGCCTCCCCGGAGGTCAAGGCCAGGCTCGGTCATTACGACGTGCTCGGCAAGCAAGTGGCAAAGTTGATTCCGCAGTCCACACTGGTTGAATTCCCCGGCATGGGCCACGCGCCGCAGATGGAAGAACCGGCGCAATTCCACCAGGCATTGCTCGACTGGCTGAACAAAACCAATCCCGTGCGTTAATGAGGTAAGGCTGATGGCGGTGCAGATTGCGGTGATCGATGATTGGCAGGACGTGGCCCGTGACGTGGTCGACTGGTCAGTGCTGGACTGCCTCGGCGAGGTGAGTTTTATCCATGATTACCCCGCCGACAACGCAACCCTGGCGGAGCGCCTGGGTAAATTCGAAGTGATCTGCGTAATGCGCGAACGCACCCGCTTTGATGAAGACCTCCTGCGCCAATTGCCGACACTCAAGCTGCTGGTCACCGGTGGTATGCGTAATGCTGCGCTGGATCTCAAGGCCGCTGCGGCACTGGGCATCCAGGTCTGTGGCACCGACAGCTACAAACACGCTGCTCCAGAACTGACCTGGGCGTTGATAATGGCCGCGACCCGCAATCTCGTGGCCGAAGCCAATGCCTTGCGCGCCGGGAAATGGCAGCAAGGCCTGGGCGGCGACTTGCACGGCAAGACACTGGCGATCCTCGGCCTTGGCAGCATCGGCCAACGGGTCGCGCAGTTCGGTCAGGTGTTCGGGATGCGGGTGATCGCGTGGAGCGAAAACCTCACGGCCGAACGTGCCGCTGAAGTGGGCGTGACCTATGTCAGCAAGCAGGAACTGTTCGAGCAGGCCGATGTGCTGTCGGTTCATCTGGTGCTCAGTGATCGCAGCCGCGGATTGGTCGACGCCCAGGCGCTGGACTGGATGAAACCCTCGGCGCTGCTCGTCAACACCGCACGCGGACCGATTGTCGATGAGGCTGCGCTGATCAAGGCCTTGCAAAAGAATCGACTCGCGGGGGCGGCACTGGATGTGTTCGACATCGAGCCATTGCCGGTGAATCATCCGTTCAGAACGCTGGACAACGTGTTGGCAACGCCGCATGTCGGGTACGTCAGCCAACAGAACTACCATCAGTTCTTTTCGCAAATGATCGAGGACATTCAAGCGTGGTCGGCGGGTGAGCCGATTCGCCTTCTGAGCTAGGATCGAAGCGCCGCTCTCGCACTCGATCGATGTTGGTCAATACTGAACGCGAAAACCACGTATCCTCTGCGCCCGTTTCACGTTCAACCTCGCGAGGGCAGTTTGTCTAAAGGTATCGCTTTATCGGTCTCGGCCTCGGTGCTGTTTGCCGTCATGTATTACTACACCTCGCTGCTCACGCCCTTGAGCGGCGTGGAGATTTTCGGCTGGCGCATGCTGCTGACCGTGCCGTGCATGACCGTGTTCATGATGGTTTCCGGCGAATGGAAACGGGTGCTCGAAATTTTCCGGCGCATCGCCGGGAATCGCAAACTGATCGCCGGCCTGATCGCCTCCTCTGCCCTGCTCGGCGTGCAGCTTTGGCTGTTCATGTGGGCGCCGCTCAACGGCTACAGCCTGGATGTGTCGCTCGGCTATTTCCTGTTGCCGCTGACCATGGTCCTGACCGGGCGGATCGCCTATGGCGAGCGCCTCTCGTATCTGCAAAAAATCGCCGTGGTGCTGGCCTGCCTTGGGGTGATCAACGAGGTGTATCAGGTCGGTGGTTTTTCCTGGGCAACCTTGCTGGTCTGCATCGGCTATCCCTTGTATTTCATCCTGCGCAAGCGCCTGGCCGCCGACAACCTTGGCGGTTTATGGCTGGACATGGCGTTGACGCTGCCGGTGGCATTCTGGTTCGTGCAGAGTGGCGAACAGGGTTTCGGCGTGTTTGATCAACACCCGTGGTTGTCGCTGCTAATCCCGATACTCGGAGTGATCAGCGCGTCGGCGCTGGTGGTCTACATCATCGCCAGCCGGTTGTTGCCGTTCAGTCTGTTCGGGCTGTTGAGTTATGTAGAGCCGGTGTTGCTGCTGGGCGTTGCGTTGCTGCTTGGGGAAAGCATCAAGCCCGGGGAATGGTTGACTTATATTCCGATCTGGCTGGCGGTGGTGGTGCTGGTGTTTGAAGGGTTCAAGCACCTGGTTCGGCATCGCAAACCTTAAGCCCTACACAAAACCAAATGCAGGAGTGAGCCTGCCCGCGATAGCTATCTGTCAGTCAACAATGATGTTGAATTTCACGACGCTATCGCGAGCAGGCTCACTCCTGCAGTTTTAACGGTGAAGCGGCTTAATCGGTGGCGAGTACACCGCGGCGAACCTGATCACGCTCGATCGATTCGAACAGTGCCTTGAAGTTGCCTTCGCCGAAACCGTCGTCGCCTTTACGCTGGATGAATTCGAAGAACACCGGCCCCATCAGGGTTTCCGAGAAAATCTGCAGCAACAGACGCTTGTCGCCCGACTCGGACGAACCGTCCAGCAGGATCCCACGCGATTGCAGCTGATCGACCGGCTCGCCGTGGTTCGGCAGGCGGCCTTCGAGCATTTCGTAGTAGGTTTCCGGTGGCGCGGTCATGAAGCGCATGCCGATGCTTTTCAGGTGATCCCAGGTCTTGATCAGGTCATCGCTGAGGAAGGCCACGTGCTGGATGCCCTCACCGTTGAACTGCATCAGGAACTCTTCAATCTGCCCGGCGCCCTTGGACGATTCTTCGTTCAGCGGGATGCGGATCATGCCGTCCGGCGCGGTCATGGCCTTGGAGGTCAGGCCGGTGTATTCGCCCTTGATGTCGAAGTAACGGATCTCACGGAAGTTGAACAGCTTCTCGTAGAAGTTGGCCCAATACGCCATGCGACCGCGATACACGTTGTGGGTCAGGTGATCGATGATTTTCAGACCGGCGCCGACCGGGTTGCGGTCAACACCTTCGATGAACACGAAGTCGATGTCGTAGATCGAGCTGCCTTCACCAAAACGGTCGATCAGGTACAGCGGCGCGCCGCCAATGCCTTTGATCGCCGGCAGGTTCAGTTCCATCGGTCCGGTTTCGATGTGGATCGGCTGGGCGCCGATTTCCAGCGCGCGCTTGTAGGCCAGTTGCGAATCCTTGACGCGGAACGCCATGCCGCACACCGATGGGCCGTGCTCGGCCGCGAAGTACGAAGCAACGCTGTGCGGTTCGTTGTTGAGGATCAGGTTGATCTGGCCCTGGCGATACAGGTGCACGTCTTTGGAGCGGTGGGTCGCGACCTTGGTGAAGCCCATGATCTCGAAGATCGGCTCCAGGGTGTTCGGGGTCGGCGATGCGAACTCGATGAACTCAAAGCCCATCAGGCCCATTGGGTTTTCGTATAAATCTGCCATTTTGGCGCCTCATCATTTTTTAGAATTAACGGAACGTTAGTTGCTAAGAATGCTGAAGCCGGCGGGTGGCGCGCAGGAGATGCCCCGCACGCTGCGGGCGAGGAAGTCACCGTAGATCAATTGAAACCCAAAACTTTTCATTGTCGACCCAAGGCTGATGCGGGCGAGGCTTCTGCTGGCAGAAGACGATTATTATTGTATGCGTAACCCGATTCTACACAGCGTAAATAGGTTTGTCCGCCTTCTGTATCAAATCCCCTTTTTCCCTGCTCGCGCAAGGGGTTTGTTGCACAGGAAAATCCCCGTGAGAATCAGCCCGCCTCCCAGGCACATCGCCAGCGTCAACTGCTCGCCCAACAGTAACGCGCCGAGGATCACCGCCGTCAGCGGATTCAGGGCAATGAACACCCCCGAACGTGTCGCGCCGATTTGGCGAATGCCATCGTAATAGCCGATGTAGGCCAGCGCCGAGCCCAATACACCCAGGTACATCAGGCTCATCCATTGCTGCGGACCGAGGCTCATGAGCGCGCTGACACTCAGTTCACCCCGTATCGCACTTGCCACCCACAGCATCAGGGTGCCGAGCAGAATCGAATACGCCACCGTCTGCACCGGCCCCAGCGAGTGGTTCAGTTCTTTGGAGAACAGCGAGTAAATCCCCCAGCCGAGCACGCAGCCGAAAATCAGCAGGTCACCGATCCACGCGTCGGCGTTGTCGACCAGTAACTGCGGGTTTCGACTGACGATCACCAGACTCGCCCCGGCGATACAGATCGCGATCCCGATAACCTTCGCCCGACTCAAGCGCTCCTTGAACAGCAGCCACGACGCCAGTCCGATCACGGCGGGGTTCAGCGCCACAATCAATGACGCTCGCGATGCATTGATGTAATGCAGTCCATAAAAGAAGCACAGGTTGTAGAAGAAGATGCCGAAGAACCCCAGCAGCGCCAGTTGCAGCCACTGCCCGGGGCTCGGCTTCGCCAGTGGTACGCGGGCCAGCAGCAAAAACAGCAGCAATGCCACGCTGGCCAGGAGGAATCTGAGGCTGGCGGCGAACAATGGACTGAGGCTGTCCGCGAGAAACCGGCCAGCCACAAACGTCCCGCCCCAGATCATGGTGACGGCGGCGAGTTTCAAATAAACCGGCACATCCGATGAGGTTGTTTGCGCGTAAGCATTCATGAGGTGCAAGGACTTCAGTCAGGGAAGATGACGTATCATTCGACTAATGCATGATCATCGTAAAATGAGTAAAGACTCATGACCCTGACACAACTCGAGATTTTTTCGCTGGTCGCCGAACTGCGCGGGTTCACGGCGGCGGCCAATCGGCTGGGGATCTCCCAATCGGCGGTGTCGCATGCCTTGAAGTCGCTGGAACAGGAATTGGGTGTCGAGTTGTTCCGGCGCCATCAGTCCCAAGTCGAGCCGAGCGACATCGGTCTACAGCTCTTGTCGCGCGCCCGGGCCATGCTCGGGTTGGCCGACACCTTGCGCCAGGAAGCCGCCGACGCTCGCGGGATGAAGCGCGGCACCCTGCGCATCGGCTCGTTCGGCCCCACCTCATCAATCAAACTGCTGCCACAGATCCTGGCGCACTACCGCGCCGCTCACCCCGGTATCGAAGTGCACATCGACGAGGGTCCGGACCGGCAGATTATCCAGTGGCTGGAAGAACGACGAATCGATATCGGTTTCGTGGTGCTGCCCGAAGATCGCTTCGATACCTTCTCGTTGATCGAAGACCGGATGGTCGCGCTGTTGCCCTCCGATCACCCGCTGACCGGTCGCGACAGCCTGAGTTTGAGCGACTTGTGTCACGACCCGTTCGTGCTGACCGAAGCCGGGTCTTCGGAGCTGGTTTCGCGGCTGTTCACGGCTTCCCGGCTGACACCGAACATCCGTTATCGCTGCTCGCAGCTGCTCAGCACCCTCGACACCGTAGGCCGAGGCGATGCCGTGACCGTGGTCGCCGAAGGATCGTTGCCCGACGACAACGACAGCCGCTACGTGAAAAAACCGCTGTCTCCATCCGTCAATCGGCAGGTAGGTCTGGCGGTGCTCGACCAGCGTCAGTCGTCGCCCGCAACGCTGGCGTTTATCCAAATGGCTACAAACCTTGACTATCGTTGACCGGCATAAGTACCGACGGCCATCTATCATGCCCACTACCTGAACTCTTTTTTGGGAGGCGTGCCGTTGTCCTCCCTGCATTTTAGAGCCGTATCCCTTCGTCACAGGCTTTGTGAATGCCACTGAACGCCAAGACCCACAAACGCGGCAAACGAATGGCTGTAACCGTTTTGAGCGGGTTACTCCCGGTGCTGTTGGGGGTTGTCATTCTCTATATGCAGGCCGAGCGTGCGCTCAAGCAGAGCACCGAGCTGACGGCCGAAGAAGCCATCCGCCAATTCGAACTGATGCTCGACAATACCGCCCAGGCCGCACGGGAACTGCTGCCGCTGGCCGGCCAGACCTGTGACAACGTCAAACTTGCCCTGCGCGAACAGGTCACACGCCGGCCGTTCGTGCGTTCGACGAACCTGGTATGGGATAACAACCTCTATTGCAGTTCGCTGTTCGGGGACTCCAGGGAGACGGTCAATCCGGACGACTACACCCAGGGCAAGTTGTGGTTGATGAACGGCAACCCGGTGACGCCCGACACCGCGTTGTTAGTGTATCGGCTCAGTGAAGGCGATCGGGGGGCGCTGACCACACTGGACGGTTATCACTTGAGCAACGTGTTGCGAATGATTGGGCGCAAGACACGGCTGGTGCTGGAAGTCGGCCCCGTATGGTTATCCGCCGAGAGCAAGGTTCACGAAGGCCCCCTGCCCACTCTGCCTGTGGCCGAAAGCAAGCAAACGTCCACGCGTTATGGCTTTACGGTCGCAGCCGGTTTCCCCGAGGGTGAAACCTGGCGCTACATGAACAGCGAGTACCCACCGCTGTTCAGTTTGCTGATCTTCTTCGGCGTGGTCTCGGGCGCAATCGGACATGTCCTGCAAAAGCGCTCGTCGTCCCCCAGCCATGAAATGCAGCGTGCGCTGGAGGCCGGTGAGTTTGTTCCCTACTTTCAGCCCGTGGTGCATGGCGATACTAAAACCTGGTCCGGCGCCGAAGTGTTGATGCGCTGGAATCACCCGAAGGAAGGCCTGGTACGCCCGGACCTGTTCATTCCTTTTGCCGAGCATTCCGGGTTGATCGTGCCAATGACCCGCTCGTTGATGCGACACACCGCGACGCTATTGGCGCCTGCCGCTGCGTCGTTCGATGGGCCGTTTCACATTGGCATCAACATCACCGCCAGTCATTGCAAGGACTTGGACCTGGTTGAAGACTGCCGGGAGTTTCTCAGTGCCTTCGCACCAGGGGCCATCCACCTGGTGTTGGAATTGACCGAGCGCGAACTGATCGAACCAACGGCCATTACGCACCAGCTGTTCGAGCAGCTTCACACCTTGGGCGTAATGATCGCTATCGATGACTTTGGCACAGGTCACTCAAGCCTCGGTTATCTGCGTCAGTTCAATGTGGACTTTCTGAAAATCGATCAGAGTTTTGTCGCGATGATCGGCGTTGACGCGCTTTCCCGGCACATTCTGGACAGCATTATCGAATTGTCGGCCAAGCTTGATCTGGGCATCGTCGCCGAAGGCGTGGAAACCGAGGAGCAAAGTGACTATCTGGCCGCTCACGGCGTAAACTTTCTGCAAGGTTATTTGTTCGGTCGACCGATGCCAGGAGCCGAATTCATTAGTGCATTAAGGCACCATTAACCTGCGGTTTAAGCGACGAGGCAACGAAGCAGCGCACCAAATTGAATCAAAAGACTACTGTAGTTACATGAAGAAAAAGACAGGATTTACTCTTGGCCAATTAACTACTACAATTTTTCATGCCTGCGCAAGATTGGCAGGTGAGCCACTATCACCGAGTCGCTTCAAGGCTCTTGGCTTATAGCTTTGTTTGCGGTTGGTATCAGCCAAACACACTATTGGAGTAATGAATTTGTCCAGACTCGCTGAATTTCGTGCCGCTGAGAAGGCCCTTCAAGAACAGCTCAAGCAGCTGGAATCGCTGAAGAATGATGCCGGGCTCAAGAAAGAAATCGAATTCGAAGAAAAGCTCCAGGGGCTGATGAAAACCTACGGCAAAAGCCTGCGCGACATCATCGCCATCCTCGATCCGAACCCGGCAAAATCCGGTCTGCAGGCAGCAGCCCCTAAAACCCGTCGCGCCCGCGTGGTCAAGGTTTATCACAACCCGCATACCGGTGAGCTGATTGAAACCAAGGGCGGCAACCACCGTGGCCTGAAAGCCTGGAAGGAACAATACGGTGCCGCCACCGTAGATTCCTGGCTGCGAGGCTAAGCACTCGCGGTGATAAACAAGCCCTGCCAATGCAGGGCTTTTTTTATGGCCGGCCTCCCAATGCAACGAGGGGAGTCGTTCAACTCGCTACTTGCCGACTAAACTTTATGCTTAATCCGTTTGGGTATCTAAAGATTTCAGATCGCGCTGAAATCTGCAGTCACGCAAACCCGCCACTAAAGTTTCAAGCTGTTACGAGCCGCCGCAATTTCATCCTCGCTTGCCTTATAAGCCTCAGCCTGCCCCGCGTAGGAAAGAACATAGGCCTTATCGGCATCCACCGCTGCGACCAATGTTTGCGACAGCACATGTCGACCATTCTGCGTAATCGTGCAGGTAGTTTCCAATCCCGATAAGCGGCTCAAGGTCGCCGGATGAATCTTGTTGCAGACACTTTGATAGCCGCCTTGAAAGAAGTCCTTCTGCACCGACTTGCGCATTTCCAGCAGCACACCCTCCAGATTGACCTGATGACCGCTTTCTACTTGAGTCATGGTCAATTCCATCACCATTACCGGCGTGCCGCCTTGGTCGACTTTCACCGCGCGCTGTCGGGAAACCCCTGGTTTGGCATCATCTTGCGGAACGGCTTCCACCTCCCAGCCCTTCGGCCAGGTCACCACCGGTGCATCCGCTTGAGCGCTGGCGACACCTGACAACAGGAAAATCAGGACCCACGTCGATTTACAGAATCGGATCATTGCAATGAGCACTCACGGATTGAACCGTAAAGTCTGAGCCTCACCCGTCCGTCAGGCAATAGCAGACTCTTAGCGTTTGGTGATGTCCCAGCCCTTGCGTATCATTGTCGCCATTCGTTAGCCCCACTTATTTTCCGGAGGGCCCATGAGCCTGCACGAATTGAACACTTTCCCCGGCGTGACCGCTCAACCTGACACCGCCACCCAGAAGTTCGTCTTCAACCACACCATGCTACGGGTCAAGGACATCACCAAGTCCCTGGATTTCTACACGCGCATCCTGGGTTTTTCGCTGGTGGAAAAACGCGACTTCCCGGAAGCCGAGTTCAGTCTGTATTTCCTGGCGCTGGTTGATAAAAACCAGATTCCGGCCGACGCCGCCGCCCGTACCGAATGGATGAAATCGATCCCTGGCATTCTCGAACTGACCCATAACCACGGCACCGAGAACGACGCGGATTTCGCCTACCACAACGGCAACACCGACCCGCGCGGCTTCGGCCATATCTGCATCTCCGTGCCGGACATCCGTGCGGCGTGCGAACGTTTCGAAGCGCTGGGCTGCGATTTCCAGAAACGCCTGAACGACGGGCGCATGAAGAGCTTGGCCTTTATCAAAGACCCGGATGCGTACTGGGTCGAGATCATCCAACCGGCACCGATGTAAAAAATTCGCTGCCACTGATCGCTCCCACGCTCTGCGTGGAATTCAGCCCGGTAGGCGTTACCACGCAGAGCGTGGGAACGATCAGTATCACGCACACAAAAACCCCATGATCGCTCATGGGGTTTTGTGTTTCAGCGTTGGTGTTTAAGCCGGCGCGGAGGTGCGGATCAGGTGATCGAATGCGCTCAGAGAAGCCTTGGCGCCCTCGCCCACTGCAATCACGATCTGCTTGTACGGCACGGTGGTGACGTCACCGGCAGCGAACACGCCCGGCATCGACGTTTCACCACGGGCATCGACGATGATCTCGCCGCGAGGCGACAGCTCGATGGTGCCTTTGAGCCAATCGGTGTTAGGCAGCAAACCGATCTGCACGAAGATCCCTTCCAGCTCTACGTTACGCAGCTCGTCAGACTGACGATCCTTGTAACGCAGGCCATTGACCTTCTGACCGTCGCCCAACACTTCAGTGGTTTGCGCACTGGTGATCACGGTGACGTTCGGCAGGCTGTGCAACTTGCGCTGCAAGACCGCGTCGGCGCGCAGTTGTACGTCAAACTCCAGCAACGTGACATGAGACACGATGCCCGCCAGGTCGATGGCCGCTTCGACGCCGGAGTTACCGCCGCCAATCACCGCCACACGCTTGCCTTTGAACAGCGGACCGTCGCAGTGCGGGCAGTACGCCACACCTTTGTTGCGGTATTGCTGCTCGCCCGGGACGTTCATTTCACGCCACCGCGCACCGGTCGCGAGGATCACGGTCCTGGCTTTCAGGGTCGCGCCACTGGCGAAATGGACCTCGTGCAACTCACCGTTCTTGCCCGGCACCAGTTTGTCGGCGCGTTGCAGGTTCATGATGTCGACGTCGTATTGCTTGACGTGTTCTTCCAGTGCTACTGCCAGTTTCGGGCCTTCGGTTTCCTGCACGGAGATGAAGTTCTCGATGGCCATGGTGTCGAGCACCTGCCCACCAAAACGCTCCGCCGCCACACCGGTGCGAATGCCTTTACGAGCAGCGTAGATCGCTGCCGAAGCACCGGCCGGGCCACCGCCGACGACCAATACGTCAAAGGCTTCCTTGGCGCTGATTTTCTCGGCCTGGCGCTCGATGCCGCTGGTGTCGATCTTGGCGAGGATTTCTTCCAGGCCCATGCGGCCCTGGCCGAAGTTCACGCCGTTGAGGTAAATGCTTGGCACGGCCATGATCTGACGATCATCGACTTCGGCCTGGAACAACGCGCCGTCGATGGCGACGTGGCGGATGTTCGGGTTCAGTACCGCCATCAGGTTCAGCGCCTGGACCACGTCCGGGCAGTTCTGGCAGGACAGCGAAAAGTAGGTCTCGAAGCTGAACTCGCCTTTGAGCGAACGGATCTGTTCGATCACTTCGACACTGGCCTTCGAAGGGTGACCGCCCACTTGCAGCAAGGCCAACACCAACGAAGTGAATTCATGGCCCATCGGGATGCCGGCAAAACGCAGGCTGATATCGGCACCCGGGCGATTGATCGAGAACGATGGCTTGCGTGCATCGTCACCGTTATCTAACAAAGTAATCTGGCTGGAAAGACTGGCAACGTCTTTCAGGAGTTCGAGCATTTCCTGGGATTTCGCACCGTCGTCGAGGGAAGCAATGATCTCGATCGGCTGGGTGACCCGTTCCAGGTACGATTTCAACTGGGCTTTAAGATTGGCGTCCAACATACGGGCGATTTCCTTTTACTTGAGACGAAAAAAAACGCCCGAGCGAATCTCGCCCGGGCGTTTTGAGGGCGGTTGCAGCTTACTGAGGTGCGGAAACCCGCCCTGATAGTGCTTTCACAGACTTAGATCTTGCCGACCAGGTCCAGGGACGGAGCCAGAGTGGCCTCGCCTTCTTTCCACTTGGCTGGGCAAACCTGGCCTGGGTGAGCAGCGACGTACTGGGCAGCCTTGATTTTGCGCAGCAGCTCGGAAGCGTCACGGCCAACGCCGCCATCGTTCAGTTCAACGATTTTGATCTGGCCTTCAGGGTTGATCACGAAGGTGCCACGGTCAGCCAGGCCAGCGTCTTCGATCAGCACGTCGAAGTTGCGGGAGATGGCGTGAGTCGGGTCGCCGATCATGGTGTACTGGATTTTGCCGATGGCTGGCGAAGTGTTGTGCCAGGCAGCGTGAGCAAAATGGGTGTCGGTGGAAACGCTGTAGATCTCGACGCCCAGTTTCTGGAACGCGTCGTAGTTGTCAGCCAGGTCTTCCAGTTCGGTCGGGCAAACGAAGGTGAAGTCGGCTGGGTAGAAGAACACGACAGACCACTTGCCTTTCAGGTCAGCGTCCGACACTTTTACGAAGTCGCCATTTTTGAAGGCGTCAGCTTTGAACGGTTTAACTTGGCTGTTGATGATAGGCATCGATGACTCTCCGTCAGGGTTGAAAAGTTTGGTTGAGAAGTTGATGGGGTGAATCCTACCCACTCGATCGCCGCCTGGCTCATTGGCAAAGCTCATGCTGCTGATTGGTTTTCGCTATTAGCGGACAGTATTAATAGAAGAAAACGGTATCTAGCTCACCAATGGCTTTTCAGCGACTCGGGCCATCCCGAGAAACGGGCTGACTTCAACATAGCGCATGGCTGACTTCACATCCTTCCAACCCACATAACTCATCAACGATTTCAGATCCCAACCACTCTGATGGGCCCAACTGGCAAAGCCGCGGCGCAGGGAATGGCTGGTGTAGTGGTCCGCCGAAATGCCGGCACGTTCCAAGGCCTGGCGCAACAAAGGGATCACGCTGTTGGCGTGCAAGCCCTCCTCGCTCAAGTGACCCCAGCGGTCGATTCCGCGAAACACCGGCCCGCGGACCAGCGCAGCTTCCGTGATCCATTGAATGTAGGCGTTCACTGGGCAGAGGCGCTGCAGGGCCGGGGTCTGGTAAGTCTTGCCGACGTTCTCGCGATCGCTTTTGCTGCGCGGCAGGTAAAGGGTGATGCCTGAACTGGCGATCGCCTGCACGTGTTCGATTTGTACGCGGCACAATTCATCACTGCGAAAGCCACGCCAGAAGCCCAGCAAGATCAGCGCGGTGTCACGTTTGGCGCGAAGCAATCCTGGCTGATCGTTTTGCGCCCTGGCGGTTTTGGCCTCCTGCTCCAGCCATGCCACCACTTGCTCCAAATGCTGAAGCTGCAATGGCTCGGCCTGTTTCTCCTGGGCCGGGTGCAGCGCCCGTATGCCCTTGAAGACCTTGCGCACCACCGGCGACTTGGTGGGGTCGGAGAATCCCTGGCTGTTATGCCACTGCGCCAGCGCTGACAAACGCAACTTCAACGTATTGATCGACAGCACGCCCGCATGGGCCGCCAGGTAACGCGCAACGCTGTCGCTCGTCGCAGGCAGGAAACCACCCCAACTGACTTCGAAATGCTCGATGGCCGCCCGGTAGCTGCGACGCGTGTTGTCGCGGGTGGCGGCTTGCAGGTAGCGATCCAGGTCGGTCATGGGCTATCTCTCGAAAATGTACCGCTTTGGTGAAGTAAAAATTGTAATACGGCGTATCACGCGGGGTAATACCAGTATATCCCGCCTCAATAACTTAGATTTTTTATCTTTTTGTTGATGATGGTACACTGCGTACTTTAGTGGCATGTACCACAGTACGAAATCGTAGGAGAAGAAATGGCTCGTGGCGGCGTAAACAAAGCGGTGGTGCAGGCGGCACGTTTGGCAATCCTTGCCCGTGGCGAAAACCCCAGCATCGATGCAGTACGGATCGAGATGGGCAATACCGGCTCAAAAACCACCATTCACCGCTATTTGAAGGAGCTGGACGACGGCAGCGAGCGCGCTGAAACGCCCTCTGAACCCATCGATGATGAGCTCGCAGGCTTGGTCGCGCGTCTGGCGCAGCGCCTCAAGGAGCAGGCGCAAGAGCCCATCGACCAGGCACGCACGCAGTTCGATCAGCAACGAAAGGATCTGGAAATCCAGCTGACTGAAGCACGGCAAGCCAACACTGAACTGCACCAGCAATACGAAATTCAAAGCCTGGCCCTGACTCAAGAGTCCGAAGCGCTGCACGAAACCCGCGCCATGCTGCAGACCGAGCAAACCCGCAACGCCGGATTGAACCAGGCACTGGCCGATTTCGATTTACGCTTGCAAGACAAGGATGTGCAGATCCGCTCACTGGAAGAAAAGCACCTGCACGCACGCGATGCACTGGAACACTACCGCAACGCCATCAAGGAACAGCGCGAGCAGGAACAGAGCCGCCACGAAGGCCAGTTGCAACAGATTCAGATGGAATTGCGCCAGGCCCAGCAAAGCGCATTGGTGCGTCAGGACGAAATCACTCAATTGCACCGCGACAACGAGCGCCTGCTCACTGAGAACCGTGGAACGCTACGCGAACTTGGGCTGCTACAGGAGCAACTCAAACACACCCACAGCCGCCAGGATCAACTGCTGGAGCAGGTCAACCGCATCGACAGTGAGCGCACCCTCCTCCAGGAACGCTTGCGTGCCGCGCTGTTGGAAAGTCAGTCGCTCAAGCAAAGCGTCGACGAGCAGTCGCAGATAAACAAAGCGCTGGAAATCGATGTGCTCAAGACTCGGGCGAGCCTCGACGAAAGCCTGCGCCTGGCCGCTGTCATTGCAACAGCGCCAGACGCATCAGAGAGTGAAAAGAGCGATTAACCGGCAACCGGCGTGCGCATGGTGACGAACTCTTCGGCGGCAGTAGGATGCACGCCGATGGTTTCGTCGAAATCGCGCTTGGTCGCACCAGCCTTCAAGGCAATCGCCAAGCCCTGAACGATCTCACCGGCATCCGGCCCGACCATGTGGCAACCCAAAACCTTGTCGGTCTTGGCATCGACCACCAGCTTCATCAGCGTGCGCTCCTGGCACTCGGTCAGGGTCAGCTTCATCGGCCGGAAACGGCTTTCGAAAATCTGCACCTCGTGGCCAGCTTCGCGCGCATCTTCCTCGCTCAAGCCGACAGTGCCAATGTTTGGCAGGCTGAACACGGCGGTCGGGATCATCTTGTAATCCACCGGACGATATTGCTCAGGCTTGAACAAGCGACGCGCCACGGCCATGCCCTCAGCCAAAGCGACGGGGGTCAGCTGGACACGGCCGATCACATCGCCAAGCGCCAGAATCGACGGCTCCGCAGTCTGATACTGATCATCGACCGCGATGAAACCTTTCTTGTCGAGTTTGACGCCGGTATTTTCCAGCCCGAGGTTGTCGAGCATCGGCCGGCGACCGGTGGCGTAGAACACACAATCCGCTTCCAGCTCGCGACCATCCTTGAGCGTCACCTTCAGGCTGCCATCGGACTGTTTATCGATGCGCTCGATGTCGGCGTTGAATTGCAGGTTCATGCCGCGCTTGGTCAGCTCCTCCTGCAAATGCTGGCGTACCGCACCGTCGAAGCCGCGCAGGAACAGCTCGCCGCGATACAACAACGTAGTGTCGGCGCCCAGCCCGTGGAAGATCCCGGCGAATTCGACAGCGATGTAACCGCCGCCCACCACCAGAACGCGCTTGGGCAACTCTTTGAGGAAGAACGCCTGGTTGGAACTGATCGCGTGTTCATGCCCCGGAATCTCCGGGATCTGCGGCCAGCCACCGGTCGCAATCAGGATGTTTTTAGCGGTGTGACGCTCGCCATTGATTTCGACGGTGTTCGGGTCGACGATTTTGGCGTGGCCTTCATGCAAGGTCACACCGCTGTTGACCAGCAAGTTGCGGTAAATGCCATTCAGGCGATTGATCTCACGATCCTTGTTGGCGATCAGCGTCGCCCAGTCAAACTTCGCCTCACCCAACGTCCAGCCAAAGCCCGAAGACTGCTCGAAGTCTTCGGCGAAGTGCGCGCCGTAGACCAGCAATTTCTTCGGCACGCAGCCGACGTTCACGCACGTACCACCCAGGTAACGACTTTCAGCCACAGCCACTTTCGCGCCAAAACCGGCAGCGAAACGCGCAGCCCGTACACCGCCGGAACCGGCGCCAATTACATAAAGGTCAAAATCGTAGGCCATTTTCAATCTCCTCGGCAGGCAACCAGCATACCCGCAGACGTCCGTTGGGCAAGCGCTGCAAGCGATATCGGGGGGCAGTAAATGAAAAAGCCACCCGAAGGTGGCTTTTCAATACAAGCAGGTCAAACGCTATCAGTAAGCCTTGCCAGTCTTGTAGAAGTTCTCGAAGCAGAAGTTGGTCGCGTCGATGTAGCCTTCAGCGCCACCGCAGTCGAAACGCTTGCCTTTGAACTTGTAAGCCATGACGCAGCCGTTCTGGGCTTGCTTCATCAGGGCGTCGGTGATCTGGATTTCACCACCCTTGCCTGGCTCGGTTTGTTCGATCAGGTCGAAGATGTCCGGCGTCAGGATGTAACGACCGATGATCGCCAGGTTCGACGGTGCATCTTCAGGCTTTGGCTTCTCGACCATGCTGTGAACACGGTAGATGTCATCGCGGATCATCTCACCAGCAATCACGCCGTACTTGTGAGTTTCTTGCGGGTCGACTTCCTGGATGGCAACGATCGAGCAGCGGAACTGCTTGTACAGTTTGACCATCTGGGTCAGTACGCCGTCGCCTTCGAGGTTGACGCACAAGTCATCCGCCAGCACCACGGCGAACGGTTCGTCGCCGATCAGTGGGCGACCGGTCAGAATCGCGTGGCCCAGGCCTTTCATTTCGGTCTGGCGGGTATAGGAGAACGAGCAGTTGTCGAGCAGCTTGCGGATACCGACCAGGTACTTCTCTTTGTCGGTGCCCTTGATCTGGTTTTCCAGCTCGTAGCTGATGTCGAAGTGGTCTTCCAGGGCGCGTTTGCCACGACCGGTGACGATGGAGATTTCAGTCAAACCAGCGTCCAGTGCTTCTTCGACGCCGTACTGGATCAGTGGCTTGTTTACCACCGGCAGCATTTCTTTGGGCATGGCTTTAGTCGCTGGCAGGAAGCGAGTACCGTAACCGGCTGCTGGGAACAAGCATTTCTTGATCATATAAGTCCTTGAAAGGGCTGTGTGTACGAGTTTCGGCGCAGTCTAATCAGGCGGCGTGCACCTTACAATGCCCCGCGCTGGCTAACCAATGCCATCATAGAGAAATATTCCCGCGGATAGTTCAATCCGCATTTTCACGCGGTCAAATCAGCGTAGCTCAAAGAGGCCGACAAACTCGACCACCATACGCTTATCGTCCCCCAATGCGAGCATTTGCCGGTATCATGGCGACTTTGAACCAGTGAACGAGACAGATAGATGACCGTAGCGAAAATCATCAACGGGTACACGGTCGACAAAGGAAAAGATGGCCAGTGGCACATTACCGCCGCCAATGGCGAAGATGTTTCCGGGCCGTTACCCAGCGAAGCGATGGCGGTTGAAGTGGCGTCGGTGCTCGACTACACCCCCCCCGCGCCGAAGCGACGCGGCAAGAGTCAGGACTGATATCCTGCAGCACTCGCAGAGCCCTGCCATTGAGCAGGGCTTTTTTGTGGCCAGGTACAAACAAGTGGCCATTCGCTATAACCTTTTGCTGCCTGCGCTGTCACAGGCTTAGCCCCATCATCCTGACGACGACAACGACATGACTAAATTTTTGCCCCTGATTGCAATCCTGGCCCTGAGCGGCTGCGCCACTTCCGAGAAAATGTACCTGAACAACGGAGAGCAAGGCCTGGCAATCGACTGCTCCGGCGAAGCCAACTCCTGGGCCACGTGCTATGAAAAAGCCGATGCCTCTTGCGCGGGGACCGGCTACCGGATCGTCGGCACCGACGGATCGCCTTCCACCAAGGAAAGCGACAAAACCCTGGGGGTCGATGTCGGCAACTTCAAGAACCGCAGTGTCGTGGTGGTCTGCAAGTAGGGCGCCCTGCCCTACATGTGAATTTCCGCAAATTTGATTCCGAGACCACGCACGGTCTCGATCAAATCGTCGAGACGAGCAAACGACTCGACCTCATCGTTATCATCCACCAGAAAATAGCTGCGCCCGGCGCTCTTCTTGAAAAACACGATCCATTCCCCCGGGTTCGCGGGATTTTGAATGACGTGGGTGGCAGAGATCAGTCCCTCTGCATGGCGTTCCTGTACCTGCTCTCGCTTCATGCTCGACTCCAGAAAAGACAATGCCGCCAAAGCATGACTTTGACGGCATCGGTGTGAACGGTGGCTAGTCTATCAGCCGGAAATGCAGGCGTTGGCGGCTTTCTGCACGTCTTTAGGACGCACCGGCACATTGGACATACGCTCATGCAGCTTTATACCACTGCCACCCGAACGGTCTTCGATGTCGAACACGGCTGCCGGGGCCGATGAGAATTTCGCCGGCACGATGACGCGCATCCCGTCCTTGGTTGACTCCAGTTGCAGGGCGCCACGACTGTCGGCCAGTTTTTCGACCAGGCATTGCGCGTATTCATTGGGCTTTTTGCCTGAGATCACGTTCATGGTAGGCAACGTCTCATTAATCTCCGAGACATTAGCACAGCCACTCATCACCAATGCCAACGGCAAGGCCAACACACCCCACTTCATACAAAACCTCCGATAAAGACCCTCCGACAGCACAAATGCTGATTTTCTCCGAGGCTCGCTGCGTTTATCGCTCATAGAATTCCGAATAACTGTTTTTAATTGTCAAAGCGAACCTCGACGACCGGATAATAACCTGTTCGGGCTGATAAACTGCGCCAATCGCCCATGCTATCGTTTTGATTTTGTAGAAAAAGCCCTTCTGGAGGCGCCTCATGAAATTTATCCACCAGCGCGAGCACCTCAACGAAGACGACATCGTCGTCATCCAGTGCTCCCAAACATGCAACATCCGCTTGATGAACGACGCCAACTTCCGCAGCTTCAAGAACGGCGGCCGTCACACTTACCACGGCGGTGCGTTCGATACTTTCCCGGCCCGGATTACTGCACCGAGCACCGGTTTCTGGAACATCACCATCGATACGGTCAACCGCCGTCCGATCAGCGTGACCCGCAAACCGACCCTGACGCACTCGATCAAGATCATCCGTCGCTCCAGCACGAAACTGAGCTGAGTGACGCTCCCACACGAATAAAAGCAGGTATGACCGTGGCCCAAACGACCAAGTACGTCATCAAATACAAACTCAACGGCGAACGCCGCTTTGAATTTGCCCAGCTCGAAAAAGGCACTGAAGAAGAAGCCAAAGCTGCGCTGGACGCCATTCATGGTTCGAGCGACGACGTCATCAGCGACATTGCCGTCAGCAAAGCACTGTAACGCGACCCGGCACCCGGAGCGACAACAAGGACGTCATGCTCCGCGCCCGTCTTGAATTCGACCGCAAGCGCCGGAGTGTTCACTCCCTTGGCGCACCCTAGACTGGCCACCTCGACCTTTGGTTAAGGAGTCAGAACATGTCTACCTCCCCGATTCGCTACATCAGCGGCACTTCCAGCCTAGGCGTCTTGTTGCTGGCGTTCAGCGCCGAGGGCCTGTGCGCGTTGCTGCTCGGTGAAGACTTGATCACGCTCGAACGCGATCTGGCGCGGCGCTTCCCTGGCCCGCCACCGCCGCAGCGCGATGAAGGTTTGATGCCGGCCCTGGAGCAAACCCTGCGCCACCTCGAAAACCCACACACCGCACTCGATCTCCCACTGCACCTGAGCGGCAGCGTATTTCAACGGCGAGTCTGGGAAGTCCTGCGGAAAATCCCCGTCGGTGAAACCGCCTGCTACCGTGATATCGCCCAGCGTCTGGGTCAGCCCAGCGCTTCTCGGGCGGTAGCGAATGCCTGTGGAGCCAACCCGGTGGCCGTTATCGTGCCTTGCCATCGGGTGCTGCGCCACGACGGCAGCCTCGGCGGTTATCGCTGGGGACTGGAGCGCAAACGGCAGTTGCTGGATCGCGAGGCTCAGCGATGAGCGAGCAAACCTTCGATGCGCTGGACTGGGCAGCCCTGGGGCAACAAATCGATCAGGATGGCTGCGCTGTCATCAAGTCGCTGTTGAGTGCGCAAGCGTGCGATGACGTCAGCGCGCTCTATGCCCAGTCAGCGCCCTTCCGCTCTCAAGTGATCATGGCGCGACACGGTTTTGGCCGTGGCGAGTACAAGTATTTCAACTACCCCTTGCCGGACACAGTCGCCCGCTTGCGCCGTGCGCTCTACCCTCGACTGGTGCCGATCGCCAACCGCTGGTATGAATGCATGGACTTGCCGACCCGCTTCCCCGACACCCACGATGCATTTCTGCAACGCTGCCATGCCGCCGGTCAGGAACGCCCGACTCCGTTATTGCTGCAATATGGCCCGCAGGACTACAACTGTTTGCACCAGGATCTGTACGGCGAACACGTGTTCCCGCTACAGGTGGCGATTCTTCTGTCGGAACCGGACGAAGACTTTACCGGCGGCGAGTTTGTGCTAACCGAACAACGCCCGCGGATGCAGTCACGTCCGCAGGTGATCCGCCTGAAGAAAGGCGATGGTCTGATCTTTGCCGTGAGTCAGCGACCGGTCAAAGGCGTTCGCGGCTATTACCGAGTGACCATGCGTCACGGCGTAAGTCGCCTGCACAGCGGAAAACGGCACACCCTTGGAATCATCTTTCACGATGCGTTATGACCCCATGAGCCCGACCACTTTCGATCTTTTTGCCGATGCCGAACCCGAGCAGGAACCCAGACGTGAGCAGATCGGTGAACAGTCCTTCGTCTTGCGCGGCTTTGCCCTGCCCCGGCTCGATCGATTGTTGCCAGCACTTGAAGCGGTTCTGGCGGCCGCTCCGTTTCGGCAGATGGTCACGCCCGGCGGCTTTACCATGTCGGTGGCCTTGAGCAGTTGCGGCACCTGGGGCTGGACCACCGACCGCAGCGGCTACCGGTATACGCGCAATGACCCACAGACCGGACGCCCCTGGCCCGAGATGCCCGACGTGTTTTTCGAACTGGCACAAGCGGCGGCACGGGAAGCGGGATTTGCCGGGTTTGTCCCTGACTCCTGCCTGATCAACCGCTATGTCCCCGGGGCCAAGATGTCATTGCACCAAGACAAGAACGAAGGTTCCTACGCCGCACCGATCGTGTCGGTGTCATTGGGATTGCCGGCCATGTTCCTGTTCGGCGGGTTCGAACGAAGCGATAAAAGCCAGCGTGTACCGTTGCTGCATGGCGATATCGTGGTCTGGGGTGGCGTCGATCGTTTGCGTTATCACGGCGTGCTGCCGATCAAGGACGGCCATCACCCGCGCCTGGGTGAACAACGGATCAACTTCACCTTTCGAACCGCCGGATGAAGCCCTCGAATTCAACCGCAAGACTCGGAGTGCTGCGGTGCTGGGGGCTTGTTAATCTGGAAAAAACGGGTCAACGGACATGAAACCATGACAACTCATTCGACCAGGATTGCCACCGAGGACGATCCTCGCTGGGCCGCCGTCGTTGCACGGGATCCCGGTGCCGACGGGCAGTTTGTCTACGCCGTGAAAACCACTGGAATCTATTGCCGCCCCAGCAGCCTGGCGCGCTTGCCGAAACCGCAGAATGTCGAATTTTTCGACACGGCAGAACAAGCCCTGGCGGCGGGCTATCGTCCCAGCAAACGGGCCACGAAGGATCAAAGCGATGTCGCCGCACAACACGCAGCAACCGTCGCTGTCGCCTGCCGCCACATCGAATCCGCCGAAAATCCGCCTGCGTTAAATGAGCTGGCGCAGGCAGCAGGCCTGAGCAGCTTCCATTTCCACCGCGTGTTCAAAGCCGTGACCGGGCTGACACCCAAGGGGTACGCCACCGCCCATCGTTCCCGCAAAGTGCGCGAACGCCTGGCCGACGGCGGCTCAGTCACCGACGCCCTGTATGACGCCGGTTTCAACTCCAACAGCCGCTTCTATGAATCGGCCGATAAACTGCTGGGCATGAAGCCGGGGGATTACCGCGCGGCGGGCCAGAACAACGACATTCGTTTTGCCGTTGGCCAGTGTTCCCTGGGGGCCATTCTGGTGGCGCAAAGTGAACGCGGTGTTTGCGCGATCCTGCTCGGGGATGATCCGCATCAACTGGTTTGCGATCTGCAGGACAAGTTTCGGCGTGCGAATCTGATTGGCGCCGATCACGCGTTCGAGCAGTTGATTGCCAAGGTTGTCGGTTTTATCGAAGCCCCGGCAATTGGCCTGGATTTGCCGCTGGACGTGCGCGGCACCGCTTTTCAAGAGCGGGTCTGGCAGGCGCTGCGGGAGATTCCTGCAGGCAACACCGCCAGCTACGCCGATATCGCTCAGCGTATCGGCGCGCCCAAAGCCGTGCGCGCCGTGGCTCAGGCCTGCGGCGCGAACAATATTGCAGTGGCGATCCCGTGCCACCGCGTGGTACGCAGCGACGGCAACCTCTCGGGCTATCGCTGGGGTGTCGAGCGCAAGCGTCAGTTGCTGGAACGCGAAACCGTGTAATCAGCGATTCACATCGACCACCACCCGCCCGCGCAATTGTCCGGCGAGCAAGCGCGGTGCGGCGTCGATAGCTTCGCTCAAGCCGATTTCATGGCTGATCAGTGGCAGCAACGCGAAGTCCAGATCCTTGGCCAGCCGATTCCAGGCTTCCATCCGCTTGGCTTTGGGCTGGGTCACGCTGTTGATTCCGGCCAACGTCACGCCACGCAAAATGAACGGCGCGACGGAGGCCGGGAAATCCATGCCTTGTGCAAGACCACAGGCGGCGACCGTGCCATTGGCCTTGGTGCTGGCGCAGGCGTTGGCCAGCGTGTGGCTGCCGACCGAGTCGATCACCGCCGCCCAGCGTTCCTTGGCCAGCGGTTTGCCCGGCTCGGACAGAGTGACGCGATCAATGATCTCGCTGGCGCCCAGTTGCTTGAGGTAATCGTGCTCGGCGGTGCGGCCCGTGGACGCTACGACTTTATAGCCAAGCTTGCTCAGCAGCGCGATGGCGAAACTGCCTACGCCGCCATTGGCCCCGGTGACCAGGACTTCGCCCTGCTCAGGCGTTACACCATTATGTTCCAGCGCCAGGATGCACAGCATCGCCGTGTAACCGGCCGTGCCGATTGCCATGGCTTGAGCCGCGGTGAATTCCTTGGGCAGTGGGATCAGCCAGTCGCCCTTCAGACGTGCTTTTTGGGCGAGCCCGCCCCAGTGCCCTTCGCCTACGCCCCACCCATTGAGCAAGACCTGGTCACCAACCTTGTAGTCCGGATGCTCGCTGACTTCGACCGTACCGGCCAAGTCGATTCCGGGCACCATGGGGAATTTCCTGACCACCGGGCTGCTGCCGGTGATCGCCAGGCCATCCTTAAAGTTCAACGTGCTGTACGCGACCCGCACTGTCACATCGCCCTCGGGCAGTTGATCGTCATTGATCTCTTGCAGTGTGGCCCGGTAACCGCTGTCGTCTTTGTCGATCAAAATACCTTTGAACATCATTGCCTCTCAATGCAATCGATCCGGTTGTGGGGGCATTGAAATACCACAAAGAAAGATCTCGTCGTACAAGACTTTAGCCAAACCTACGATGCACCGAGCACTACCATGACGTGCGGTTACGCCTTTTTTTGCGGCCCTTGAATAACGGAAAACGTCCCGGATACAAAAGTCGACTGGCTCTACATCAACCATTGCTGGTAAAAAACCGGTTCCATCCGCCGGAGAATCATTGAAATGAGCCAATGGCCAGACACCCGTATTCTTGACCTGCTCGGCATCGAACTGCCGATCATCCAGGCACCTATGGCCGGCGCTACCGGCTCGGCCATGGTTATCGCCGCGAGTAACGCTGGCGGCCTGGGCTCGATGCCCGCGGCGATGCTGAGCATCGAGCAGTTGCGCGAAGAGCTGAAGACGATCCGCCAACAGAGCCAGCGTCCGTTCAATATCAACTATTTTTGCCATCAGACCCCGGCCGCCGATGAGCAACGGGCTCGGGAATGGAAAAACCTGCTGGAACCGTATTATCGAGAACTGGGCGTCGATTTCGAGGCCCCCACACCGGTATCCAATCGCGCGCCGTTCGATAACGCCGCCTGCGAAGTGCTCGAAGAATTCCGTCCCGAAGTCGTGAGTTTTCACTTCGGCCTGCCGGAACAATCACTGCTGGATCGGGTAAAAGCCACCGGGGCGAAAATTCTTTCCTCGGCGACCACCGTCGAAGAAGCCGTCTGGCTGGAACAACATGGCTGCGACGCGATCATCGCCATGGGCTACGAGGCAGGCGGACATCGGGGAATGTTCCTCAGCGATGACTTGAGCAGTCAGGTCGGCACATTCGCCCTCGTGCCTCAGGTCGTCGATGCGGTGAAAGTGCCGGTGATTGCAGCGGGCGGGATCAGCGATGCGCGGGGGGTGGCGGCAGCTTTTCTGTTGGGCGCTTCGGCGGTGCAGGTGGGGACGGCTTACCTGTTCACGCCGGAGGCCAAGGTCAGCGCGTCTCACCACAAGGCGCTGCGCACGGCCAAGGAAAGCGAGACGGCGGTGACCAATCTTTTCACCGGCCGCCCAGCACGAGGAATCCTCAATCGGGTGATGCGCGAACTCGGCCCCATGAGCGATAAAGCCCCGGCCTTCCCGTTGGCCGGTGGTGCGTTGATGCCGTTGCGGGCCAAGGGCGAAGCGGATTTCAGCAATCTCTGGGCTGGGCAGGCATTCACGTTGGGCGTTGAAGTGAGTACGGCAGAGCTGACTCGGCGTTTGGCGGAGGAAGGTTTGGCCAAGTTGCTCCGTCGCTGAAGCACGCTGCTGTAGCCTGCTGCTCCAGGATCACGCAATTTCACAGACTCGGCTCCAACACATTCCGTTTGCGGGCATTACGCTATATATTTCGATATATAGCGTTTCGCCCCCTCGTTGCATTCGCCTATCACGGAGCCGTTTCATGCCCATGCGTGCCTCACGTTTTGCCCCGACCTGCCTCGCAAGCCTGCTCGCCGTCTTCGCGTTCGGCTCCGCTCAGGCAGGCGAAGTCCAGGTGGCCGTCGCCGCCAACTTCACCGCGCCGATCCAGGCCATCGCCGCCGATTTCGAAAAAGACACCGGGCATAAACTGGTCACCTCCGTTGGTGCAACCGGTCAGTTCTACGCCCAGATCAAGAATGGCGCGCCGTTCGAAGTGTTCCTCTCTGCCGACGACACCACCCCGCAAAAACTCGAAGCTGAAGGCGACGCCGTCAAGGGTTCGCGCTTCACCTACGCCGTTGGCACGCTGGCACTGTGGTCAGCCAAGGAGGATTACGTCGATGCCAAGGGCGATGTGTTGAAAAGGAACGAATACAAGCACCTTTCCATCGCCAACCCGAAAGCCGCGCCTTATGGCCTTGCCGCCACTCAGGTGCTGGCCAAACTGGGCCTGACCGACAAGGTCAAAGACAAGCTCGTTGAAGGCCAGAACATCACCCAGGCCTATCAGTTCGTTTCCACCGGCAACGCTGAACTCGGCTTCGTGGCCTTGTCGCAGATCTACAAAGACGGCAAAGTCACCGGCGGTTCGGCCTGGATCGTCCCGGCCGACATGCACGACCCGATCAAACAAGACGCGGTGATCCTCAACAAGGGCAAGGACAACCCGGCCGCCAAGGCACTGGCTGACTACCTCAAGGGGCCGAAAGCCGTCGCCATTATCAAGTCCTACGGTTACCAACTCTAAATGACGCTGACGAGTGCCGACTTTTCCGCCATCTGGCTGACCCTGAAACTGGCGTCCCTGACGACGGTTATCCTGTTGATCATCGGCACTCCGATTGCGTTATGGCTGTCGCGCACACGCTCGTGGTTGCGCGGCCCGGTCGGGGCAATTGTCGCCCTGCCCCTGGTCCTGCCGCCCACGGTGATTGGCTTTTACTTGTTGTTGGCGCTCGGCCCTAACGGCTTTGTCGGCCAATTTACCCAGTCCCTGGGGCTCGGCACGCTCACATTCAGTTTTGCGGGACTGGTGATCGGTTCGGTGCTGTACTCGATGCCGTTCGTGGTCCAGCCGCTGCAAAACGCCTTTTCCGCCATTGGCACCCGCCCGCTGGAAGTGGCCGCCACCTTGCGCGCCAATCCATGGGACACCTTTTTCAGCGTAATTCTGCCGCTGGCTCGCCCCGGCTTCATCACCGCGGCCATTCTCGGTTTCGCCCACACTGTCGGCGAGTTCGGCGTGGTGCTGATGATCGGCGGCAACATTCCCGACAAGACCCGCGTGGTCTCGGTGCAGATCTACGATCACGTTGAAGCCATGGAATATGCCCAGGCCCATTGGCTCGCCGGGGCAATGCTGGTGTTCTCCTTTGCCGTATTGGTGGCGCTCTATTCCAGCCGTAAAACCAAAGCGGGCTGGAGCTGATCGATGATTCATATGCGCCTTAAACTGACTTATTCAGGATTCGCCCTGGAGGTGGATCTGCAATTGCCCGGCCGCGGAGTAACGGCACTTTACGGCCATTCCGGGTCAGGCAAGACCACGTGCCTGCGCTGTATCGCCGGTCTGGAGCAGGCCGAACAGGGCTTTATTCAGGTCAACGATGAAGTCTGGCAGGACAGTGACAAGAAGATTTTCGTACCGCCGCATAAACGTGCGCTTGGGTATGTTTTTCAGGAGGCCAGCCTGTTTCCTCACCTTTCGGTGCTGGCCAATCTGGAGTTCGGGCTGAAGCGCATCCCCAAGCAGCAACGCCGGGTTGACATGGCGCATGCCACTGAACTGTTGGGCATTGGTCATCTGCTGGACCGCCATCCGCAGCACCTGTCCGGAGGCGAACGGCAACGAATCGGCATCGCCCGCGCGCTGCTCACCAGCCCCAAACTGTTGCTGATGGACGAACCGCTGGCGGCGCTGGATAGCCAGCGCAAAAACGAAATCCTGCCTTATCTGCAACGCCTGCACGATGAACTCGATATCCCGGTGCTGTACGTCAGCCATTCACAGGATGAGGTCGCCCGACTGGCCGACCACATCGTCCTGCTCAGCGACGGCAAAGCGCTGGCCAGCGGACCAATCGGCGAAACCCTGGCGCGTCTCGATTTGCCCCTGGCGCTGGGCGACGATGCGGGCGTGGTGATTGAAGGCCATGTCAGCGCCTATGACCCGCACTATCAGTTGCTGACGCTGCAGCTGCCCGATACCGACCTGAGCATTCGCGTGGCGCACGCTCCGATGACCCAAGGCCAGGCGCTACGTTGCAAGGTCCAGGCGCGGGATGTCAGCCTGAGCCTGCAAGGCGTCGAGCACAGCAGCATCCTCAATCGCTTGCCGGTGACGGTGATCAGCGAAATCGGCGCCGATAACGCCGCCCACGTGCTGATCCGCCTGAATGCGGCCGGCACACCGCTGCTGGCACGCATCACCCGCTACTCCCGGGACCAACTGGGCGTGCACCCCGGCCAGCAACTCTGGGCGCAGATCAAAGCGGTGGCCGTGCTGGCGTAAATTCGTCGGCACCACGGCGAATGGACGCGGTCAATGGCTGTACAGGCCCCCTGACTTCGTCGCCAAGGACTTTTTGCCATGCCCGATACCGCGCTGCCCGATGCGCTGCCACCCGGACCTGCACTATGTCGACGACACGCAGCCTGGAATCACCCGCAAACGCTTGCGCGGCAAATTCTGCTACTTCGATCCTTCGGGCCAGCGCATTACCGATCCCGACGAAATCAGGCGCCTCAACGCCCTTGCCGTGCCGCCGGCCTATACCAATGTGTGGATCTGCGCCGACCCACGTGGTCATTTGCAAGCCACCGGCCGTGACGCTCGCGGTCGCAAGCAGTACCGTTATCACGCGCGTTGGCGCGAAGTGCGCGATGCCGATAAATACTCACGCCTGCGGGACTTTGGCCTGGCACTGCCGAAGCTGCGCAAACAGCTTGAAACGCTGCTGGACGCTCCGGGTTTCAGCCGAGATAAAGTCATGGCCACCGTGATTACCTTGCTCGATGCGACGCTGATCCGGGTCGGCAACACGCAATACGCCCGGGAAAATCGCTCCTATGGCCTGACCACCCTGCGCAGCCGTCACGTCGAGGTCAACGGCAGCGCGATCCTGTTCCAGTTTCGCGGCAAGAGTGGTGTCGAGCATCAGATCACCGTGAAAGACCGACGCCTGGCGCGAATTATCAAGCGCTGCCTGGAGATTCCCGGGCAAGACCTTTTCCAATACCTGGACGAAAATGGCGAGCGACACACCGTTAGCTCCTCAGATGTCAATGCTTACCTGCAAACCCTCACCGGTGCCGACTTCACGGCCAAGGATTATCGGACATGGGCCGGGAGCGTCCTGGCGTTGTCGGTGCTGCGTGAGTTGCAGTGGGAGCCGGAGTCGGACGCGAAACGGCATGTGGTCGAGATGGTCAAGAACGTTGCCAGGCAACTCGGTAACACCCCGGCCGTGTGCCGCAAGTGCTACATCCACCCGGCGGTGCTCGAAGGTTTTATGCTCGGCGCCTTGGCCCAACTGCCGCGGCCGAGACTGCGTAAAGGTCTCAGGGCAGAAGAAGTCGGGCTCGCCATGTATCTGGAGAAAATGATCGCTGAGGCAGAATCGACGAAATGACCCGTCCATTTTTTGCACGATTGCAAAGAACTTCTATAGTTGATGTGGACATGAATCAGCTGCGGTGACGCCATGGAAGACATTTTCGTTGTGAAGCGTTGCAACAAGATCATCATTCATGGCCGCCGGGCCGGAGAATCCGGCCACCCGCCACCCGACGCCGCCGTCTGGTATCGCATTGAAGATACCCGCACCCGTGGCTTTATCGGTGACGGCTTTGATCTTGAAGAAGATGCCCAACGTGAATGCCGGCAGCTCAATACCAGGTCACAAGTGACGGCCCGACAAGCCTGAAGTCCGGGTCTATACTGAAATCAGCTGAAGGACCAGCGACCCCATCGGCAGAAAGCTCGCACCCAGCGGGCTTTTTGCTGCTATTTGTCAGGTTTCTTGAACGGAGGTGTTTGCCATGTCCGAAAAAGAGTCCATCACCACCCTGCTTACCCTGCTCGACTCCCGCCAGGCTCGACTTGCCGCTGCGTGCAAGGAGATTGCCGATTGGGTAGATCATCAAGGAGGGCATCCGACAGCCCTCAGAATTCGTGACCGCCTGAACGACATTGAAAAAGACGCGCCACTGATTCGAAACACCCTGTCTTCGTTAAAACCTGTCGACCCGCCTCTTCCGCGGTTCAGATGATTCGATCTGGGCGCGCGATTCAAGAACAGGGCCTGATCCAGGACGTGTGAACGGCGACTTGATCGTCAGCGCGTCCTTGCCTGTCTGCTTATCTTTTTCTCCACACCCCACTTGGCCGGACGCCGGGATTTTTTGTGACTTCTTTTCACGTAACGTTCACAACACACACCCTACAGTGGGTTCACTCCTTTGATGAACCCCTTGGCCTGCCCGCATGCAGGCCATTTTTTTGCCCGCTGGGCAGCCAACGAACGTCTTCATTAGCTCGAGGTCAAACAGTCACACGTCACGAAGGAGACGTCCCATGGTCACTCACTTCAAAGTCAACGGGCATCTGGCCTGCGGTCACAAAGGCAGCAATCTCACATCGACCAGCGAATTGACCCGCGTAAAGTGCAGAAGCTGCCGTAACACCGACGCGTTCAAGGACGCGCGCAAAGCCGAACGTAACGCAGCACGCCGTGCTGCGCGTAAGGCCAAAGTCACTCACACCGCCAATGACTGGCGCGCCGCCTGGGTACAACGGTTGACCGCCATGGCCGGATTGCAAAGGTTACCCCGTGGTTTTACCGGCCAGCCTTTCGTTTAAAAACTGCGCCAGGAAAGATCTCATGCGGGAGAGAACCTGCTCGCGATGAGGGCAGCACATTCAACATTGATGTGACTGACCTTCAACCATCGCGAGCCGGCTCGCTCTCACAGGGGAATTGGCCCTGACAGGTCTGTTGATGAGTCGCACGTGTTCAAGTTCGCCGGCTCCATGATTTCAGCGAGCGACATGCGCTTGAAGGCTTCAAACAACCGCCGGCCCTCTTCGGGCGCACAAGAAATGGCCAGTCGCATAGTCGCTTCACCTAGCTGCCAGATCAGAAAGGCAGAATCAGCAACCCGCTGCGCATCGCTGCCTGGAAACACCCGCAGCATCGCATCGGCCAGCAAGCCGCCCGCCACTCGACTCTCCTCCAGCTCCAACGCCAGCAACTGCTTGTCTGCCTGCATGCCTGACCAAATATCACGCATCGCAGGTTCGGCCTGAACGATCTCGTAATACTGATCCAGCAGGTCCGAATAGGCATCCGCCAACCCTTGCGCATCTTGCACCGTCACCAGCGCCTCTTCGATACAACGACGGCTTGCCGCGTTATAGCGCTCGGCCAGTGTGCGAATGACCGAGCTCTTGTCAGGGAAGTACTGATAAAGCGATCCGATCGAGATCTCCGAGCATTCGGCAATTTCGCTCATTTTTACCTGGTCGCTGCCCTTGGTTGCGATCAGTTGCGTCGCCACCGCCAGGATTCGCTCCTGCCGCTCGCGACTGCGTTGTTGCGTGGGATTGCGGCGGGTCGGCTCCGTAACAGGTTGCTCGAGCCCGGTGGCAGCTTTCTTTGGCACTGGCGTGATTCCGATCAATAACATGACAAGCACTCACCTTAGCACCACCCGAGAACGCCCCCAAGTGGTTGCATCCGTATGTCGGTTTCCTCCTTAACATTGGTTGACGGTAGAACATGAGCGTTTATCATCTTCTTAACGTGAGTATTTCTCACATTAACCCGATGGAGATGAACGCGATGAAAACCACTCAGGACACCCTCCTCGTTCTCGGTGCGACCGGTAAAACAGGGCGCAGGATCACCCAGCATCTCCAGGCCGCAGGATTGCCCGTGCGCTCGGGTTCTCGCGGCGCGAATCCTCCCTTTGACTGGGAAAATCGACGGACCTGGGATGCGGCGCTTGATGGCGTTCACGCTGTTTACATTTCCTATCAACCGGACCTCGCCGTTCCGGGCGCCCTCGATACTGTCCAGGCGTTTACCAACCTGGCCGTCGATCGTGGCGTCGGCAAATTGGTTCTGCTGTCTGGACGTGGCGAGGTTGTAGCGGAACAAGCCGAACGCGTCATTCAAAACAGCGGTGTCGACTGGACGATCCTGCGGGCCAGCTGGTTCTTCCAGAACTTCAGCGAGGCGCATTTTCTGGAGCCCATTCTTGAAGGAGAACTGGCCCTTCCCGTCGGCAATATCGCGGAGCCCTTCGTCGATGTGGAGGACATTGCCGAAATTGCAGTCCAGGCACTGACCCGACCGGGGCATTCACGCCAACTCTATGAATTGACCGGGCCACGGGCACTGACTTTTGCCCAAGCGGTCGATGAGATTGCTCAAGGGACCGGGCGCGAGATCAGTTTCGTCGCCGTACCGCCGGATGCATATCGTCAGGCACTGGAGCAGGCACAACTTCCTGCGCAGTCGATTGACCTGGTGCTTTATCTCTTCACCACGGTGCTCGACGGTCGCAACACGCCGTTAGCCAATGGCGTTCAGCGCGCACTTGGCCGGCCCGCGCGCGACTTCAGCGATTATGTTCGGCGCACCGCTGCTACAAAAATCTGGCAGAACCAGGCTTGAGGTTGACGAGGATCATCTATCAAGAATTGCGGAGCAGAAACGACAAAGGCCTGCATGAGTTTCCTCATGCAGGCCTTTGATATGTATGGTGCCCGAAGCCGGAATCGAACCGGCACGCCCTTACGAGCGGGGGATTTTAAGTCCCATGCGTCTACCAGTTTCGCCATTCGGGCGGTAGCGCGGTGAAGCTGTCTGGCTTGTGCAACAGAGGACGAAATATATACATCCCGCCCCGGTGAAGCAAGTTCGCAGATCCCCTTTTCAAGACAAAATCTTGCAAGGTTGCGCAAATAAAAAAGCTCCGTAAATCATAGATCTACGGAGCTTGTTTATAGTGGAGGCCGAGGTCGGAATCGAACCGGCGTAGGTGGATTTGCAATCCACTGCATAACCATTTTGCTACTCGGCCTCAAACATCTGATGTCATGTAGCGCAACATCAAATGTGTACAAACCTGGAACAGGAAACGAGCTTATGATTCACGCTCTATCTCCTTGAAAACATTGAGCTTTTTCAGCCGTCTGTGCTTTCGATGGCGTGAATTATGTACTCATTTCCTGAGGCTGGCAACCCCTTGATTTCAAAAAAAATTCTGGCAGCAAGTTTTGTTGGCCCCCGGGTGTTTGTGCCCTGCCAGGCAACAAGAGACTGATCATAAGGTGACTGGCTTGGTATCTGATCCCTGCAAGGCTGTCGTTTTCCGGTAGTACCTCCGGGATCGGACCTCAAGTTGTCACTATCACCGCCGACTAGTGAGGTAGGAACTTAATGAGCATGGAGCTGCCGTGACCCTGATATCTTCAATCTCCGCCCCCCAGCCACTGGCAATCGCTAAAGTGGTGGCCACCGTGCCCATCGGCAATCCCATCGAATCAACAGCCGTCACTGATTCGCCCTCGTCGATAGTCACCTTGCTGCAAGATAACAAAGCCGTCGATGCACTGACGTATACCTCCCGGGGCGGGATAGCGCAGCTTGTCGCACCGCTTTCCTGGGAATACACGCAGCATGACAAAGTGTCCTTGCACATGAGGGGCAATTTCGGAAGTTCGTCGACGGCCGGCCGGTTCCAAAATCTGGGCGCATCGCTGCTTTTGCAACTGGCTGAGACCAACAAGAACATTTCCCAGTCAGTCCTTCGCTCATCGACTGGAAGGCCTCTTGAAGCTGGCGAACTGGCGGCTGCCCAAGCCAAACTCCATAGTGGCATCGCAGATAACTCCATCAGCCTCACGCTGAATACAGCGAGTGGCAAAACTATCCAACTGACCCTCTCCAGTCAGGACAATGCGCTGGCGGTACAGGCGCAGGTCGAGGGTGGTGATCTCAGCAAAGAAGAACTTGCTGCGCTGGGCGCAATGGCAGACGGATTTGAGTCGGCCATTCAAGGGCTCACTGCGGTGCCTCCGCAACTCAAACTGGACACCTTGATTCAGTTCGACTCCAAGGTGTTTTCCTCGGTCGATCTGGTGACACGATTCAAGCTCAGCGATGACAGCATGCAGACCCTTGAGCTGCATGCCGATGCAAGCCAGCGCCGGGTAAGCATGAAGGGCGCATCGGGCGATCTCAACATAGCCGTGGACTTGAAAAATGCTGCGATTCTGGGCAACAGCACTCAGAAGGCCAAGGCGCTTGAGGGGTACATCCGTCAAATAGAAGCGGCGCGCGACCGAGGCGACGGCGACCGACACCTGCTGTCGATGTTCGATAGTGCATTTAAGGCCGTTCACACAAATTACTCGGAAAGCCTCGCCGCAACCGTGCGGCAGCCCCCAGGCTCGAACTACCTGACAGACACCGACCGCAGCATGCTTACCGGCCTGGCCGATTTCAGTGCGACGGTCACCGAGAAGACTGTAAACGGCAATCCTGCGCGGCCTGCCGAACTTGATTCATTCAGCTATGACGTGTCCCAATCCACGCAATCCAAAGGTGCGAATCGGCTCAATCGCACGCTTGTTCAGGATCAGCAATCCCATCTGACAGCCCAGTACCATAAGCCTCTGTATGCCGGGCAAAAGCTGGAACTGACGACGGACTCGGAATCGCAGAATTACCTGTACTACCAGATCAACGATCAGGCCAGCAGCACGAGCCGCATCGGTTATGCCGAAGGTGAGTTGGTCGAGGCTTCCATCAGCCATTCGGCAAGCCAGTCCACTCGCATTGCCAAATACGTAAAGGGGAATTTGGAAGAAGACAATTTGACGCCTGCCTCATCCTCGAAGACGCAGAATCTTCTCGTCGTTCTGCAACAGGCACTGCAGCAGGATAAGGCGGCGAATCTGGGACGAGGCAGGTCATTTCTCGAATACACCTTGGCCGCTATCCAGGACAAAGTAATGTTGGTCAGCGATCCGAGTGAAATCAAGGATTGACCCGTCAACCGAGCGAGAGAGAGTCACTCATACCAGGTCTGGGGCAGATTTATGACCTGCCCTTGTTATTACCGACGGCATGCACGATGAGCCAACTTGTTGAGCGGGACGGTGCGGAGAAATACCTGGCAAATGCCGCGGGTGATTCTTTAACACAGATAACCGAGCCTATTTCTCAGATCAACGAGCGAAATCTGGTCATTGCAAGCGCTTCGGAGTAACAGGCACAAGTATCTAGAGAGGTTGATCGTAATCTGGTCGACTCAGTCTGCAGCAGGTGCCAATCAAACCAGTGCGGCCAGTAATGAGTTGTCACGGCTGGCTGTTGATCTAAGTGGAATGGTGACTCGATTTATAGTTTAACCACAGACAAAAGCCAAAAGTGTGGCGAATTACAACGTTCTCGTCACCCGGCATTGTGGCCGTGCGCACGTCCGCCCGCAATCGGACGGAACACGTTAAACAGCCTGAAACAGTTAATGTTCACGACCATCAACCGGCATTAACACCCTTCATGCAGGGCTCTGGAACGGGGGTCAAGAGCTGAAGCCTTTAGCCGGCAGGCCATTATCCAGGCTACCCACCGTTTCAGTACCCCTCTTCCTATTCGAATGTCCCGACCAGTCCTGCCATCGCTTGATACCATTCAGCACACTTGTATGAAGCTTTAATGTCTGGAAGGTCTTTTTGTGAACGTTATCCGTCACTGGTTACGACAACCCTATGCGCGCCTCGTCGCGCTGATCGGATTGGTCCTGATCTTGCCTCTATGCCTGCGTGCGGCACTGGGTTGGTCGAGTCCACTCGGCTACCTTTCAGATCTGGGAATTGCCAGTCTTCTCATCGTCACCCTGCAGCGTCGTCCCTGGTGGTTAGCGCTGCCGGTGTTGCTGGTTTGGGGAATTATGACGTTGGCGACTGCTGAACTCGTCAGCGCGGTCGGGAGGTTTCCAAACGCCACAGACCTGCAGTACTTGATTGACCCTCAATTTCTGGAAAACTCTGCCGGCGGTGGTTTCGCCCAGCCATGGCTGGCAGCCACCCTGTGCTTTGGACTGGCGATCTGGTTGATCACGCAGTGGATGGGCCGCTCCAAACCTATTCCGGCCTTACCACGTAGCGTGTGGGCAGCACCGTTGCTGCTGTTGATCGGCCACTGGGGCGCCCAGCACCTCTACCCCACCGACGAAGACCCTTGGCGCTTGTTCAACCTCCCGCATCAGTTACTGTCCGCGAGCGTTGGAGACGTTCAGTCAAGTGCTGAAGAATGGTTGGCAGGTGATGTTGTCGATGTCCCTCCACAAATGGCGGGACTCACCCAACTCGATCTGGACGGACAGAAACTGCTCGCCGCTCCCGGGCGGGCGCGGAATGTGTTGATCATCGCACTGGAAGGTATTCCCGGCGCCTACGTGGGTGTTAATCGCGAAGCCTTGCACAGCAGCTATCAGGAAAATCTCATGCCCAATCTCAGTCGATGGGCAGAGCGCGGCATGAATACGCCGGACTACGTCCTTCACAGTCACCAAACCATTCGCGGTCTGTATGCAATGCTGTGTGGCGATTACGACAAACTGGACAACGGCACGCCGAAGGGGGTGGAAATGTTGACCCAGAGCGAACGCAATCAAGCGTGCCTGCCAGCCCAGTTACAACAGAACGGATTCGCCACGCACTATCTCCAGGGTGCGGGCCTGCGTTTCATGGCAAAAGACAAGATCATGCCGCACATCGGTTTCGATGCCACTCATGGACTGGAATGGTTCACCAACAGCAACTACCTGGAATTCCCTTGGGGCAAGGACGACAAGGCCTTCTTCGAAGGAGCCCTTGAGTACGTTGGCCAGCTGAAAAAACAGAAAAAACCGTGGATGCTGACGCTACTGACCGTTGGCACCCACCAGCCCTATTCGGCTCCTGAAGACTACCTGGAGCGCTACGACACACCCAAGCAGGCCGCCGTCGGGTATCTGGATGATGCGCTTGGGCAATTCCTCAACGGCCTGGAACGTCAGGGAGTCTTGAAAGACACCCTGGTGGTGATCACCTCGGATGAATCCCACGGTATCGATGGAGTGCGCCTGGCGTCCTCTTGGGGCTTCAATCTAATGCTCGCGCCCGAGCAGGATCAGTTGCCCAAGGTGAAGTCCGGGATCTACGGGCATGTCGATCTGAGTGCCTCGATACTCGACTATTTCGCCTTGCCCTTCCCCCCAGCCTTGAGCGGTCGCTCCCTGTTTCGCGACTATGAAACGGGCCGCGAAATCATGTCGTTCACCAACGACAAGCTGCGCTATCACAATGGTCAGGGCACCTTGACCGAGTGTGACTTTCAACAGCGCTGCCGGAATTACGCCAGCCCAGGCTTCATCGCGGAACATGCGACCTTGACTGGTCAGTACGGAGGCAAGCGCGCCCGCCAAATCGCAGCCAGAGCGACGGCGCTGGATCATTCGCTGCTGCGCACACCCTTGAACCAGCACTACCAGTTCGGCAGTTCCGCCATCATCCCTCTTCAGACAGCGATCAAGGATGACTGGGCCGATAACCTCATTGGCGCGCAGTACCTGGAAATGCCAAAGGGCTCACTCACTCGCGTGCGTCTGACCGTGCGCTCGGTAGATCCACAACAGGATGCCTACATTCTGCTCAAGGCCAAGGAGCGGGAACAGGATGTCCCACTGGGCCTCCCCGCAGAAATGATTGTCACTGCGGATCAGCCATTGGAGATGCACTTCAGTTTCGACAATCCGCAGCCGCGCAAGGCGTTCTCTTTTCACTTGCTGGGCTACGGGTTGGGGGCCGTTGAGGTAAGTGACTTCAGTGTAATTACTGAGTTACCGGGGCAGGACGACCTACCCACGAATATCGACAAGGCAGAGGGCTAGTCGAGACCGATCAGGCAGGCGTATGAGGCGGCAGAGAGAATTGAATCACCGCTCCCCGGGGCTGATTCGAACTTGCCCATAATCGACCGCCATGCGCCTCTATGATCGAATGGCAGATTGACAGCCCCATGCCCAGGCCGGTCGCCTTGGTCGTATAGAAAGCGGTGAACACCCGCTCGGCTTCACCTGCAGCGAACCCTGGGCCGCTGTCGCTCACCTGTACCAGCACGCTGCCCTGCTCTTCCATCTCGGCGTTGATCTGTAACTGTCTCTCGCCGCCGTTGACGCTGCTCATTGCCTCTAAAGCGTTAAGAATCAAATTCAGCAACACCTGTTGCAGTTCTACACGATCGCCGTGTACTAACGGCAAATCTTGCGCGATGTCTGTATGCACCGAAGCACCATTACTGGTTGCCTGACTGCGAGTGAATTCGACCATTTCGGCGATGATTTTCGCGATGTCTACGGGTCCCTTTTGTGGCGGGGCCTTGCGGATATGCCCCCGGATCCGATCCAGAACCTCGGCCGCGCGATGAGCATCCTTAATCACGTTGTCGAGTACCTGCTTTATCTCGCCAAGATTAGGTGGCTGGGCGCCCATCCAACGCAGCGCAGCGTGAGCCCCCATAACGGTGGCGGCAATAGGCTGGCTGACTTCATGGGCTATCGAAGCTGCCAGTTGGCCCATCGTCGCGACACGGTTAGCGTGCGCCAACTCCACCTGGACATTGCGATAACGCTGTTCGCTTTGACGAGCGTTTTCTTGCGCCTGCTTACGCTCGGTCAGGTCAAGCACGAACGCGACACCCTCCTGGCTCCCTGAGTCGAACGTGGCCAAACCGATGATGATGGGCAGCAGGCAGCCATCCTTTTTGATGTACTCCTTCTCAAAAGGACGGGCACTCCCGGCCTGCAGCGCTTCTATCATTGTCTTTTCACTAACCTCACGATATTTCGGCGCTGTCAGGTCTCTCCATCTGACACGGCCTGAGACAATGTCTTCGCGTTCGTAACCGACCATCCGTAAAAACGCATCGTTGGCATCCGTGATTTCACCATCGGTATTCCAGAAAATAATGCCAATGATATTCGAGTCTACGAGCCGCCGGATCTTGGCTTCGCGCTCCGCGACATCGCGATATAAATGGGCGTTCTCCAGAGAGATGGCGGCCTGGGAGGCGACCAGCTTCAGTACAGCAATGCGCGCAGGGCTGAATGCCCCTGCGGTCAAATTGTTTTCCAGGAACAGCGCGCCAATGAGTTTCGCCTGGTTCATCAACGGCAAGCAGAGAATGGAGCGGGCTCGATGTTTCTGGATGTAGGGGTCCGCGGCGTACAAGGGTTGGGTAATCGCGTCGTCAATGACAACGCTCTCTTGTGTGCGCAGCACATGGTAGAGGATCAATTCAGGCAGCAGCGACGCACTCACCGGCACATCACGCAGACGCAGGTGCGGCGAGTCATTGCCCGCAGTCGCCTCGGCGACTATTCGATGGTGACTACCATCTGTGCGCACCATCAGACCTCGCTCCGCGCCGGCTTGTTCGACGGCCGTCGACATGACCATATCGATGAGCTTTTCCAGAACGATTTCACCTGAGACGGCCTGCGACACTTTGAGCACGGTGGCAAGATCAAGCTGTTCGATGGGTGTGGCGATGGTCGTCGCCGGACCGAACGTGGATGCTTCCGCCCGCAGATACGTGTGCACCGCTTCAAGCTGCCGGACCTTGCCATCCGCGCCCCAGCGCAGATACCCATAATGGGCATCGCGCATATATACGCGGGCGATTTTGGCAAGACCGCGTGCGGCGTAGAAGCGCGAAGCGAGTTCATTGGCGAGTGCTCCGATATGGATAAACCCGCCATGTTGCGCCGAGTCGATTGCCTCTTCGTATAAATGCTCCGCATCCACCAGGCGGTTCTCAATCCGGGCAATTTCGGCGCCCACCAGCGCCTTGTGGCTGGCGAAATTCTCGGGACAAATGTCTGCCCAGGCCCGCAGTTTCTGGTGGTGTGCATTGAGAACAGTCAAATGCTGCTGTCGATCATCTGACGAGTTGCTGGCGCTTAGGCCCGCCCTCGCCAGCGCGTCATACAAGTAGTATTCGGCTTCCTCGAGAAAGGAGTGCGATACCTCGAGTAAAGGCTGCGCCAGTGCGGCGGCTTCAATGGCGGACGTAAAATCGCCGGCAAGATAGCGAGCTTGTAACTTGCGGATCCAGAAGCAACACGTCAACACCGGCGAGGTCTTGGAAACATGGTGCTCCGCGTCGCTCTCATTAAACTGCTCGCTGTCCAGGCAACCGAATACCGGTGTCAAACCACGCAACATCCGTATCAGTGCCAGCTGGTTTTCGATGAAGTCTATGACAAGGCCAAAGTGCACTTTCCTGGCATACGCGAGGCCTCGCTCGGCCTCACGTTGCAGATCGGGCAGCCGCTCGCCAGCGAACAGCAAGTTAGAGACGGTAATGTTGCAAGCAAACGCGCCAAATGAGTAATCGCCGACCCGGTTTGCAGCATCAAAAGCGCGATCCAGCAACGCGCGGCAACTGCGCACAGGACGTGCCCAGCGCGCGACAAAAAGTGAAAAGGATAAGTACGTACGCGCCTCATAACGCTCAAGGTTTCTGCGCTCGACAAGTTCACAACCCAGCTGGCCAAATCGAAATCCCACTTGATAATCGCCAAACCGTTGCCCGGTGACGAGAGAGAGATTGGCGTAGGCCACGCATGAGGCATCGCCATTGCCGTACTCAAGGCTGAGATTGATCGCCTTGCAAATGGTCAGACAGGCAAGGTTCGTGTCCGTGTGCAAAGCCGGCGAGATCAACATGGTCAGCGCATGAAGTGTTGCGAGAGCGACAGCATCCTCCATCGGCGGCAGATCGATGATTTGTTCAACTGTTTTATTTCCAAGACTGGACCAGATGCCCTCGTATTCGCTCCGAGCTGCTTCGTCACTCGGGTGAGCGGACCACTCGATACCGACGTGACGCAGAAAGGACAGACAGACAGCCACCGCTTGATCACTGCGGTCGAGGAGTAGATTCACATTCATCCGCATGCACGCGACGCTACCCTGCTCGACGATCGTTAACGCGCGCTCCGAAAGTGCCTGTAGCCGCTGGTCCGCCACAAGCAACTGCCCGGTCAGGAATTCACATTCGGCCAGGTTCAACTCCAATTTGAATTTCAGTTCATGCCGACGAAGCCAGCACGGGTCGTCCAACAACTGGGCGCCGGTGATGAAATATTTGAGCGCCAAGTCATAGGCGGTCGAAGCATGGGAGCGCTGGCCGGCGATCAAGTTGAACCGGGCCAATTGCTCTCGTTCTTCCTGCTCGGTGATCAGCTGGGCGCCGCGATTGAGCTGGTTGACTATGTCGAAGATTACCTCTTCGTGCTGTTCCGCAGGCATTTCGCAAACTAGCAGCCGACCAATCTTCAGGTGGGCTTGCGATAGCAGATGCGTGGGGATCAGTGAATAGGCGGCCTCATGAATTCGATCATGAGCGAACAGATAGACACCGTCCGAGCGCTCGATAAGCTCTTGGCGAATCGCTACCCATAACTCCCTGTGTAACTGCGCACGGGGAATCCCCATGACCGTCGCCAACGTCGAGATATCAACGACATTGCCGAGGCAGGCCATTTGCTGCAACGCCTGCAGCGTCGAGTGCGGCAGGCGGTTCAATCTGCCTGCCATCAGATCCACGACGTTGTCGGTGTAGCCCTTTGCGTGAATCCGATCGGTATCCCATTCCCACTGCCTGCGGTCATGGTCGAAGTTCAGCAGTTTCTCTTCGGCGAGCGCATGAAGAAACTGAATCACGAAGAAAGGATTGCCAGCGGTCTTATCGTGGACCAATTGAGCCAGCGGCTTGATCGGCGTCGGTTCGGTATGAAGCGCGTCGGTGATTAACTGCTCGATGTGCCCAATGGCAAGCGGCGTTAACGTTATCTCATCGATCGGGACCCCTGCACTCCTCATCGTTTGAAGCTTCTGCCTCAGAGGGTGATCTGCAGCGACTTCATTATTACGGTAGGCGCCAATCAGCATGAGGTGACGCAACGAAGAGCGTGTGAGCAAGTCCTCGATAAGGTCAAGTGTCGCCGTATCAAGCCACTGCAAATCGTCTAGAAACAGCACGAGGGGGTGTTCCGCCCGGGCAAATACGCCAATAAATCGGCTAAATACCAACAGGAAACGACGCTGCGCTTGTTGCGGTTCCAGGTCTGGAACCATGGGCTGTTCGCCAATAATGAGTTTCAGCTCAGGCATCAGGTCAGTCATGAGCCGCCCGTTGAGATCGAGTGCCTCAAGCAGTGCCGTGCGCCAGCCATCCAACTCCGCGTCGCTCTTGCCCAGAAGCGTGCGGACCAGTCCCTGAAATGCTTGCACGAGTGTTGAATAAGGGATGTCACGTTTGTACTGGTCGAACTTGCCAGAAGCCAGCAGTCCTCTCAACGGCACCAATGCCTTATGCAATTCATTGACGACAGAGGACTTGCCCATCCCGGAATAACCGGAGACCAGCACCAACCCTGCCCCGTCACTTTGAACTATCCGCCCGAAAGCGGAGACCAGGTCTTCAACGGCGCTCTCGCGCCCGTACAGTTTCTCGGAAATCACCAGCCGGTGAGACCTGCCGTGTTCATCCAGCGTAAATGGGCTGATATGTCCTTGCTGCTGCCACTCGGACCAGCAGCGCCGCAAGTCATGCTCGACGCCGGCAGCCGTCTGATAACGCTCCTCGGCCGTCTTGGCGAGTAACTTCATGATAATCCGTGAAATCGACTCCGGGACGGTGCCAACTCGCTCACTCGGTGGCATCGGCTTCCTGGCAATATGGCAATGCACCCATTCCATAGGGTCAGAGGCCGTAAATGGCAGCACACCGGTCAACATCTGATAAAGGGTCACACCCAACGAATAAAGATCGCTGCGCGAATCGATCGAGCGATTCATCCTGCCGGTCTGTTCAGGTGCCATGTAGGCAAGCGTACCGGCGATGGTCTCGGGCGCCTGCCGTTCCCGTGGCAAACGCGAAGCAAGCCCGAAGCCGGTGAACCGGGCCTCACCGTCCGGGCAATTGACGAATATATGCGTGGGCTTGATATCTTTATGGACGAGTCCGCTCAGGTGAAACTTGTTCAGCACAACGGCGATGCTGATCGCAAGACGCAAGAACGTTGCCGTCTCGACAGGACCAATGAGCAGCTTCGCCAGCGGCTCTCCTCCCGGGTCTTCAAACAACAACACTGTGCGGCCACCTTCGCTCACGAGTTCGATGGGACGCACTGCCCATTCGTCTTTGAGCTCATCCTTCAGGCCGAACTCGTGAGCAAGGCGATCCAGGGTAGCGAGCGATGGTTGCTCCAAGGTGGGTCGTGCAACCAGCACCTTTTCACGGCCAAATTTGCCGGAGCGCTGTCCCCGGCTCAAGACACGCTCACCGTCGTCCCACAATACCTGCATGCTTTCGCCTATCAACGCCCTATCCTCAATGTCCTAACCGACAGCCCTGCTACACCGCCGGCAAAGCGCCAGCCTCCTGATATGGAACACCACATCGCCTACAGATGGGTGTCCTGCATCGCCTTTTTTTGTCGCCTAAGCTGATGTCCAGAATGTCGGCCCTACGCTGCCGAACGATAGTAACGTAAAGCATTTGCTCGATGAGCGGCCCCCATAAAGATTCGGCGCTCCTATCGCCTCATTGAACCATGACAATTCACAGCGCTTGTATAATTTCGCCATACAAAGGCACTGCGCACAATTGCAGCTATCACCTTCGTTACCGAAGCGCTTAGACAAGCCGAGTAAATCATTCTTAGGTGTTACCTGGTCATACTAAGAGGTTAGTCAGGCAACCGATCGTAGAAGCCATTAAATGCTATTTTCAGCGGACAATAAATTCGTTCCGTGGAGGAATGTCTTAGCCCATATTTTTGCATTGGAGAAAACGCTATGAAATTTCTGTCCATGCTATTGGCTATTGTTGCGATAGCGAATTTTGGATTCGCTGGTCCGCCTAGCTGGATTGCGAAAGATACTGTGTTTTCGGGCCCTGACACGCGCGCCAGCACTAATGCGAAGGACATATCTTCGAAAGCTCCGGTTGCATCCGACACTGCAGGTAACGTCGGATCGATTGGTTTTGCATACGATAAAACGGATCGCCTTGGCTTGAATCGTCGTGTGTCTGATATTACCAAGCGCAGTGATATCAATCGCAAATCATAGAAAAGAACAGAACGCTATAGGGCCAATGCAACCGCGCAAATAATGCAACACACAGTTGTAAACTTCTACGTCCGCGCCGCCATGGCCCATAAATGCCTTGGTTGCTTATTTTACTTATATCTACAGGCACTTTAATGATCCGTTTTTTTCTAGCGACAACCGCCTTCATAGTGTCATTCAGTTGCTCGGCAGGGTTGCGAATTACTTCACCTGACCATGCCTGTACAGTGCTCAGCGATACTCGACTGCGCGCGAATACATGGTCAACCAGCGCGGATGGGACGGAAGGTTGTTCGAGTCCTGTACGGGATGTCAGCGTCGACAGTACTAGCGGCAATACTATTAGATTTGTTGCTCAAGGCGCCGACCACATACCTGAACATCTCAGTCTGATCATCGATATCGCGTCGCCCTCTCTCGCCGATGATGCCAAGCGTGAAATGATCAAAGCCACCAAGCGCCTCTCGGTGAGAGCGCTGGGCTTATCAATACCGCATAAGATTGACGAATCGATACTGAAAGGCGAGAACGTGCAACTTGAAGTGGGCAGTGGCGTCGTGACGATCACCCGTACTAACCGGGCCCAGGGGGCGTATCAGTTGACGTTGACCATGCGATAAACGCCGGATAACAACGCTGAAATCACCGAAGCCGATTAAACACGACACGCCGCTAACCCTTAGCGCATTCACGCCAAGCGTTAATATTGTAAGAGAGTGTTTCCGAAGGCGGCACCCTCTTACAGACAAGATTTCTAACTACATTCAGTCATCGCCTTTCAAATCGCGGTTTTCTGCCTAGACTTGCTCTTGTCCGCCGTGCGCATGCTTTTCAGAGCATGGAATCGCACGAAAAACTAAAACAAGAGGAATTCCCCCCATGTTCAAACCCATGTGGAAAGCACTCGCCTGCGCCCTTGCCCTTGGCACCATGAGCACGGTCATGGCTGCTGATCCGGTGATTATAAAATTCTCCCACGTCGTTGCAGAGCAGACTCCCAAAGGCCAAGGGGCCCTGCTGTTCAAGAAACTGGTGGAAGAACGCTTGCCCGGCAAGGTCAAAGTAGAGGTCTACCCCAACTCTTCGTTGTTTGGCGATGGCAAAGAGATGGAAGCCTTACTGCTCGGGGACGTACAGATGATTGCACCGTCGCTGGCCAAGTTCGAGCACTACACCAAGACCGTTCAACTGTTCGACCTGCCTTTCCTGTTTGATGACATCTCCGCCGTTGACCGCTTTCAGCTGAGCCCGCAGGGCCAGGGACTGCTCAAGTCCATGGAAGACAAAAACATCACAGGACTGGCCTATTGGCACAACGGGATGAAACAACTGTCCGCGAACAAAGCGCTCCGAGTGCCGGGTGATGCCCGTGGGTTGAAGTTCCGGGTGCAGGCCTCTGCCGTGCTAGAGGAACAGTTCAAGGTCATACGCGCCAATCCACGCAAGATGAGCTTCGCCGAGGTTTATCAAGGCTTGCAGACCGGTGTTGTCAACGGAGCGGAGAATCCTTACTCGAACATCTACAGCCAGAAAATGCATGAAGTACAGAAGTACATCACCGAATCCAACCACGGTGTACTGGACTACATGCTGATCACCAACACCAAATTCTGGAATGGTTTATCGCCAGAGCTTCGTGGCGAGCTGGATAAGATCCTCGTCGAAGTCACCGCCCATGTGAACAAAGAGGCCGAGCAGCTGAATCAGAACGCCAAGCAGAGCATCATTGCGGCCAAGACCACCGAGATCATCATCCTGACGCCTGAACAGCGCGACCAATGGCGCGTTGCGATGAAGCCCGTGTGGAAGAAGTTCGAAGGCGATATCGGCGCCGAGCTGATCACCGCGGCTGAAGCTGCCAACCAGACCCAATGATCGGTGGACGACAGGTGTTGCCGCCTTGGCAGCACCTGCCTGCCATCCGCTACAGGAGATGCCATCCATGAATGCTCTTCGGCGCATCTGGGAACACTTCGAGGAAGGCTTCATCGTCTTCCTTCTGGCGGCCATGACGTTGGTAACATTCGTCTACGTTGTCCTCAACAACCTCTACACCCTGTTCTACCGCCTCGCCGAGAGCTGGGAAGGCGCCAGCGAATCGCTGTTCGCCATCGGCGACGGCGTCATGGGTATGGCGCAAGCCATGACCTGGAGCACCTCACTGACCAAGGCCTTGTTCGGCTGGCTGATATTTTTCGGGCTGTCGTACGGCGTGCGCACCGCAGGCCATATCGGCGTCGACGCCCTGGTCAAGCTGGCCAGCAAACCGGTGCAACGGTTCATTGGCATCATCGCCTGCCTTTTCTGCCTGACTTATGCCGGGCTGCTCAGCATCGCCAGTTTTGGCTGGATCCAGACCCTGATGGTTGCCCAAATTGGCGCCGAAGACCTGGGCCAGTACGGGATCATGCAATGGCACATCGGGTTGATCGTCCCCGTAGGGTTCGCCTTGGTTTTCATCCGTTTCGCTGAAATTCTCGTGCGCATCCTGCAAAACAGGCAGACCGGCCTGGGCCTGGCTGATGAAGCCGCAGATGCGTTGAAGCTGACCGAACACGAGGATGACAAGTCATGACCATTGCCTTCCTCTTTGCATCATTGTTCGTGCTGATGTTGATCGGCGTTCCCATTGCTATCTCCCTGGGGTTGGCAGGCTCACTGACCATCGTTTTTTTCAGCCCGGACTCGGTGCGCTCACTGGCGATCAAGTTGTTCGAAACGTCGGAGCACTACACGCTGCTGGCCATCCCGTTCTTTCTGCTCGCGGGAGCCTTCATGACCACCGGTGGCGTCGCTCGGCGGCTGATTGACTTTGCCAATGCCTGTGTCGGTCATATCCGTGGTGGTCTGGCTATCGCTGCCGTGTTGGCGTGCATGTTGTTCGCTGCCCTTTCAGGATCGAGCCCAGCCACTGTGGCGGCGGTGGGTTCAATTGCCATTGCCGGCATGGTCCGCTCCGGTTATCCGCAGGCCTTCGGCGCGGGGATCGTCTGTAACGCTGGGACGCTGGGCATCCTGATTCCACCCTCGATTGTCATGGTGGTCTACGCCGCCGCGACCGAAACGTCTGTCGGCAAACTGTTCATGGCGGGCGTGTTACCAGGCCTGCTGCTGGGGTTGGCGCTGATGGTGGCGATCTACATCGTCGCCGTGAAGAAAAAGCTGCCCGCCATGCCGCGCGCGACGTTCCGTGAATGGCTTGGCACGGCACGCAAGGCGATCTGGGGTCTACTGCTGATGTTCATCATCCTGGGAGGTATCTACTCCGGGATGTTTACCCCCACCGAAGCTGCGGCGGTGGCGGCCGTGTACTCGGCCTTCATCGCCTTGTTCGTCTACAAAGACCTGACGTTCCGCGAAACGCCAAAGGTCCTGCTGGACTCGGCCAAGCTGAGCATCATGCTGATGTTCATTATTGCCAACGCCATGCTCTTCGCGCACGTTTTGACCACTGAGCAGCTACCGCAACAGATCACCGCGTGGGTGATTGAAGCGGGGCTGACACCGGTGATGTTCCTGCTGGTGGTGAACATTGTGCTGTTGATTGCAGGGGCTTTTATGGAACCCTCGGCCATCATCCTGATCCTGGCACCGATCCTCTTCCCCATCGCCATGAAGCTGGGTATCGATCCGATTCACCTGGGCATCATTATGGTGGTGAATCTGGAGATCGGCTTGATCACGCCGCCCGTGGGTCTGAATCTGTTCGTGACCTCAGCTGTGACAGGTATGACTCTGCCGGAAACGATCAGAGCCGCCATGCCTTGGCTGATGATACTGCTCCTGTTCCTGATGCTGATTACCTACGTGCCTTGGATCTCCCTGGCTTTACCAAACTGGCTGGGCATGAGCTGATGCCTCCCCTGTCCGGGTACTGGACGTTCGTATCCGGACAGGGCTTTCACGTTTATGCTACCCCGGCCACTTAGCGTTGTCCTGAGTCCGTCCAGCAACTCCATAGATCCACTGAGGCCGGATTGCTGACGGGTGGCCCTAGCCACTCGCTCATCTCATGACATTGTTGATCGAAGCATAACTGGTAGTCACCTGCTTGCGGGGTGCGTCCCAGACTCAGAGGCTGCAAGGGCGGCAGGTGACGTTGATAGTGCCAACTGCCTTTTTCCAACCTGGCCTCCGGGGGAATCTCCATACCCGCGCCATTCCCTTTGACCCTGGCCTCGGTGAGCACAAGTCCCTGTTCTGAGACACGGTAGTCTTCCTCCCAACGGATTTTTTCGATTGTGTGATTCCAAGCCAGTGTAAAGCTTGAGATTGGGAGTTGGGCCCAGGCGACACCCGCCAGCCCCAGGCACAAGCCGATCATGCTCTGGCCAGTCCGCCACGGCGAGACCGCCAGACATGCTGAAGTATCAGCATCACACCCAGCACAAAACCGACTTCGTCGGTCAACGGCAGCGCAACGACCAATAAAGCACCTGCCGCGAAACACAATAAACGCTCCCAAACCGGCATCTTCTGTTGCAGATAACCTGTGGACGCCATTCCCCAAAGGCCAACGGCCAACATCGTCTTGACCAACATATAGGCCGTCATCCACAAATTGTCGCCTTGCATCATGAGCGCAGGGTTGTAGACCGCCATGAACGGAATGACAAAGCCAGCCAATGCAATACGAACCGCCCACAGACTGATCTTGAATCCTGTTTCCTTGGCGATGGGCGCTGCGGCAAAGCATGCCAAAGCAACCGGTGGCGTAAGGTCTGCAAGAATTCCGAAATAGAAAACGAACATGTGCGACACGATCAGCGGCACACCCAACTCAAGCAGAGCAGGTGCTGCAATCGAACTGGTAATGATGTAGTTGGGAATCGTCGGGATACCCATGCCCAACACAAGGCAGGTAATCATCGTCAGTATGAGTGACAACAACAAGTTATCCCTGCCGATTGCCAGTATGTAACCAGCGAAAGTCGAGGCTATCCCCGTCAATGACACTACGCCGATGATGATTCCCACTAGCGCGCAAGCAATCCCGACCGGTACAGCATGACGAGCACCTTCGACTAACGCATTCAGGCAAATACTCAGGGTTGCTCGGCCTCCCTGAATGAACCAGCAGATGACCACTAACGTGGCGATCACCGCAAAGATCACGCTAATACCCAACTGGAAAAAACCGACGCAGAGGACACCAAGCGCGATCCAGAACGCACACCGCAACGCGAAACTGGACACCCGGAGAATGATTGCCGAACCGAGAATAACGATGGCTGTTAGCGCCAGACCCACCATTCCGGAGAACAGCGGAGTACGTCCGGAAAACAGCAGGTAGACCAGGACAAAAAGCGGAATCAGCAAATACCAGCTTTCCTTTACCGCACCCCATGCGCTGGGACATTGGTCCTTGGGTAACCCCTTAAGGTCGGAGCGTTTTGCCTCAAGGTGAACCATCCAGAACACCGAACCGAAATACAGGATGGCTGGAATTAACGCAGCTTTGGCGATCTCTACAAACGGGACATTAATTGTTTCCGCCATAATAAACGCGACAGCCCCCATCACAGGCGGCATCAGTTGGCTGCCCATGCTCGAAGTCGCCTCTACGCCACCAGCAAATGCTGCCTTGTAGCCGAAGCGCTTCATCAATGGAATCGTGAACTGCCCGGTTGTGACAACGTTCGCAATGCCTGAGCCTGTGATCGTCCCCATCAAAGCCGATGACGCGACCGATACTTTTGCCGGCCCCCCGAGTTTGTGGCCAAACAATCCCATCGCGAAGTCAGTGAACAATTTGATCATTCCCGCCTGTTCGAGGAAGGACCCGAACAAAATGAACAGGAAAATATAGGTAGCGGAAACGTAGGTTGGTGTCCCGTAGAGACCTTCGGTGCCGAATGACAACTGGTTGACGACTTGATCGAATCCGTAGCCTCGATGAGCAAGGTCGCCTGGCAGGTATTCACCCAATAGACCGTAGGCCAGAAACAATCCACAGATGACAGGCAAAGCGATCCCCATCACCCGACGCGCCGCCTCAAACACCAAGGCGATCAATACCAGCCCAACCACCATGTCAGCTGTAGTCAGGTCACCTGAACGCTGGATCAAATCCGCCTCGAAGAACCATTGATACAAAGCAGTGGTAATCCCCGCGAGGCTCAATATCCAGGCCAGCGGCTGCCAAGGACGTGCTCTGCCATACGCCGGGTAACTCAGAAACACCACCCACAACAGGAAACCAACGTGCACCGCGCGCAGCACCTGGCTGGAAACCGGCGCAAACGCAGCGGTGACAATCTGGAAAACTGAAAACAACAACGCCACGTAGAACAGCGTCTTAGGCCAGTCGCGTGGGTTGGCGGCGATGCCATGATGATCTTCGCTCATTGGGTACCTGCCTCAAAACTACATAGAAGGGTACGAACCGCTCTATCGCTCTAGCGACCATCCCCGTGGCGCATTTTTGGATTACAGCGCTCCAGCTTCCTTGTAGTAGCGCTCAGCACCGGGGTGAAGTGGAATGGGTAGGTTCCTGGCAGCATTTTGCAACTTGATGTCCTTGGCGGCTGAGTGAGAATTACCCAGGCGAGTGAGGTTTTCGAACATCAGCTTGGTCATCTGGTAGGCAACATCCTCCGAGACGTCCTCGCGCGTCACAAAAATATTAGTGATCGCCACAGTAGGCACTGACTCAGGTTGTCCGTCATAGGTATTGGCTGGAATTTGTGCAGGCTGATAAGCGGCATTGCCGATTTTCGTAACCACATCAGGAGGGATCGCGACGTAGTTCAATGGCATGGTTGAGGAAAGGTCGCGGATGGCCGCCATGCCTAACCCCGAGGACTGAAGCGTGGCATCTAACTGACGGTTTTTGATCAGCTCTACCGACTCCGCGAAGGGTAGGTATTGGACTTTGCTCATGTCTTCGTACGTCAATCCCGCCGCTTTGAAAATCGCACGTGCGTTCAGTTCGGTACCGGACTTCGGGGCGCCGACGGAGATGGTTTTCCCTTTCAAATCCGCCAAGGTTTTGATGCCGGACTCTTTATTCGCAACAATTTGAATGTAGTTCGGATAGGCGCCTGCAATTGCTCGCAACTTTGTCAGCGGGGCCTTGAATCCGGCATCTTCCACTCCGTTTTTTGCATCAGCCACAGAGTCACCAAGCGCCAGAGCGAGCTCCCCACGACCAGCTTGTAAAAGGTTGAGATTTTCCACCGAGGCTTTGGTCGCCTGGACAGAAGTCTTCGCCCCCGGTATCCCATCGCTGTATATCTGGGACAGCCCAACCCCAATGGGGTAATAAACCCCGCTAGTCCCCCCGGTAAGAATATTTATGAACACAGGTGCGGCGTTAGCTGCGCACGAGACTGTCAACGCAGCGGTGGCCGCAAAGAGGCTAAAGCGACTGGTTACTCGCATGGAAAACTCTCCGTCTTGTTATGGCTTTATGCAGAGTCTTACCACTGTAGTCGAAACCAACGACTTGAGGGGAAAACTGAGTTGGCCTGATAACCCGACGCCACGTGCAGACTTGGCAAAAAACCCGATACCGATAGGGAGCAGAGCGAATCGTCACTCGGCCACTCATTTCTATTCGGCAGGTCTACCACTCAGGACATGCTGCACTCGCCGCATGAGCTGCTCAGAATCGAAGGGTTTCTTGAAGTAGCCCACGGCCCCCAGTTCCCGCGCTTTTACTTCGGGAGTCTCACCGATGCAGGCGGTAATGAATATCACCGGAAACCGCATGTCGCGCGCCAGCAACTGTTCCAGCATTTGCAAGCCATTCATCCCCGGCATGCGAATATCCGAAATCATGCATGAGGTCGAATCCAGCGCATAATCGGCCAGACATTCCTCGGCACAGGCATAGGTTCGCGTCACATATCCCATTGACCTCACCAGACTGTCCAGCGACATGCGAAGTGTGTCGTCGTCGTCAACGATCGAAATGATTGGAATATTTGACAATTAGTTCAACCTTGAGGTTATGGGAGCTGATTGACAGAACTCCACTTGTGTTAAGACGCGCATCCGCACCTCAATATTCATGCTGCTTCAGAAAATCATCAAACACGCGAAACGTTTGCGGCACCGCGCTTCGGCTAAAGACAGACAGCGACAAAGTCGATGACACGGCTCTCGATGGCCATGTCCAACGAATCGGGGAATGTCGCCCCTGAACACTTGGAACAGAGTGCCAGATAAACGTAAATATTTATGGGCAATTAGGTATGGTCACATTATATGAAAGTATAGTTTTTCAGAGCTCGTAACTTCTACCCGTGGTTGTTGAATAGCACCTTCCTGCCCAATGCGACGACCTACTATCAATTGTCAAATTCCACCCTACAATCCGAAAAAAATAAATAACACGCCAGTTCATGATACTCATTGGCAAGCCAGCACCTGAAAAGCCCCAAAAACGCATTAAATGCGCTTAAGTTAATACCAAAGAATGATCAACTCATACGAACATACCTCCGAAAAACCCCTAGGCATAAGTGACTCACCTATTCATTCCGTTATTATTCGATCAACGCTGAAAAAACGACATACCGTCGTTTTTATGCGCTCAACGCGATACCGCTCCGTTTGGAATTGACACTCCCGGTTTGATACCTCCTTTTCAAAGCGGGCTTTAGCGCTCTTTTTACCGAAAGAGCGCTTTTTTTATCAATACGAAGTTGCGCATTTTTTTATAACCGAATTACACAAATGCAGCGCACGCGCTTGCTGTGTGAATTCAACAGGCAAACGCCGAGGTGATTCATGGGTGAATACCGAAGATTATGGTGGATTTTGATCGGCATTCTTGGGGTCACGTTCTGCCTGCTAGGCTGGTTTGGGCGCGAGATCTATCGCCAGGCGCCACCGATTCCGCAATACATACAGAGTGTCGACGGCCACACGCTGTTCAAGGCCGATGACATTCTGGATGGGCAAACGGCCTGGCAGAGTGTCGGTGGCATGCAGCTGGGATCCATCTGGGGGCACGGCGCGTACCAGGCACCGGACTGGACGGCAGACTGGTTGCATCGCGAGTTACTTGCCTGGCTCGAACTGGCGGCGACTGACAGCTATGACAGACCCTATGCCGAGCTGGGTGAAGAGCAACAGGCCTTTTTACAACATCAGCTCAAGCGTGAGTACCGCAGCAATCGCGTGATTGACGGCACGTTGGTACTCAGCGCTCGCCGCAGCCAGGCAATGGAGCAGACAGCAACGTATTACGATGCCCTGTTCGGCGGCGATCCCACCCTGCACAGCAGCCGTCAAAGCTTCGCGATGAAAGAGGTAACCCTGCCGGACCCTGCACGGCGCAAGCAAATGACCCGCTTCTTTTTCTGGACAGCGTGGGCAGCCGCGACCGAGCGAGACGGCCAGAACGCCACGTTTACCAACAACTGGCCTCATGAACCCCTGATCGGTAATACACCGACGGCCGAAAACATCATCTGGTCGATGGCCAGTATCATCATGCTGGTGGCGGGAGTGGGCTTCCTCGTTTGGGCGTGGGCGTTTTTACGCAAGCACGACGACGCTGAACCCGTTGCACCCGCCCGAGACCCCATCAGCCTGGTGACCTTGACGCCCTCGCAGAAAGCCTTGGGCAAGTACCTGTTGCTGGTCGGCGCCCTGTTCGGGTTTCAAGTGATGATGGGTGGATTGACAGCCCACTACACCGTCGAGGGGCAAGATTTCTACGGGATCCCGCTGTCCAAGTGGTTCCCCTACTCCCTCACTCGCACGTGGCATCTACAGAGTGCGATGTTCTGGATCGCCACCGGCTTTCTCGCCGCCGGGCTGTTCCTTGGCCCGATCATCAACGGCGGAAAAGATCCGCGGTGGCAAAAGCTCGGCGTCGATCTGCTGTTTTGGGCGCTAGTGGTGGTCATCATCGGCTCTTATTGCGGCAACTTTCTCGCCATCGCCCAGTTGTTGCCAGCCGAGTGGAGTTTCTGGCTTGGGCATCAGGGCTATGAATATGTCGATCTGGGCCGGCTGTGGCAGATCGGAAAATTCGCCGGTATCGTCTTCTGGCTGGTGCTGATGTTGCGTGCCATGGTCCCCGCGCTACGCAGCCCGGGCGATAAAAATCTGCTGGCGCTGCTCGCATGCTCGGTGGTTGCTATCGGCCTGTTTTACGGTGCCGGACTGTTTTATGGCGAACGGACTCACCTTTCGGTAATGGAGTACTGGCGCTGGTGGGTGGTGCATCTGTGGGTCGAAGGTTTTTTTGAAGTTTTTGCTACCAGTGCGCTGGCATTCATCTTCACCAGCATGGGCCTGGTCTCGAAGAGAATGGCGACGACCGCCACGCTCGCGTCCGCGTCGTTGTTCATGCTCGGCGGTGTACCCGGCACGTTTCACCACATCTACTTCTCCGGGACTACTACGCCGGTCATGGCCGTAGGGGCGACATTCAGCGCTCTGGAAGTCGTGCCACTGATTCTGCTGGGGCATGAAGCCTGGGAAAACTGGCGTCTGCGCGACCGCGCCCCGTGGATGGAACGCGTGCGTTGGCCATTACAGTTTTTCGTGGCCTGCGCCTTCTGGAACATGCTAGGTGCCGGAGTCTTCGGTTTCCTGATCAACCCGCCAATCGCGCTGTTCTACATACAAGGTTTGAACACCACCCCGCTACATGCCCACGCTGCCCTGTTCGGTGTCTATGGCTTCCTGGCGCTGGGGTTTGGCTTGTTGATCCTGCGCTACATTCGCCCCGACCTGCGGTTCAACAATCGCCTCATGACCGTTGGGTTCTGGTGGCTGAACGCGGGTCTGCTGCTGATGATTTTCACCAGCCTGCTGCCCATCGGCCTGATGCAGTTCTACGCCAGCGCCAGCCAGGGTCTGTGGTATGCACGCAGCGAAGCGTTCATGCAGCAAGACTTGATGCAGACGCTGCGCTGGATGAGAACCATTGGTGATGTGGTGTTCATGGTGGGTGCCTTCGCCGTCATTGCACAGATCACTCGCGGGTTAATGTGGACGTCGTCGAAAGCGCTGGTGCGTGAGGCTGCGTAACGGTCCAGCGGTAAATGGGCGTCGCCCCTCGGCGACGCTGACCGCGACGGTCAACCTGCGCCATTGTTAAAGGGAAAAAACATGCTGCTCACGCGACTTTGCAAACGTTTCCTGGAGTCAGACCGGCTGGCGTTTATCGCCTCTGTATCGGCGGCAATCACCATCTCCGTCATCAATCTTTTGATTGACTCGGATCTCGCGCATGCCGTGCTCTACATCACGCTGTTGTTCATGTCGGCGCATGTTTTTTCGATCCGGACAGTGACCATTGTCGCGCTGTTCTGCTTCCTCCTGGTCACCGGCAGTTTCATCATCGATTACTTCTACCAAGCCACAGGCAGCATTGTTGGCTACATCAGGTGCCTTGTCTCGCTGGTGACCATCACCTTGCTGACTGTACGCAGCAAATGGTCGACCAATGAATTGCGCCGCAATCAGGCTTTTCTGACCGGGGCGCAACGTTTGAGCCGGACCGGGAGCGTCGGGTTGCGCTTCGATCACGGCCAATGCAAAGAAATACGCTGGTCCGAGGAAGCCTTTCGCATCTACGGTTACCCTCGGGATATCGAGCCGTCCTGGGCGCTGATGACGGCAAGGCTGCACCCGGAAGATCACTTGCTGACTGGCGGACTGTTTACCCGACTGGCGGCCGGGGTGCCGGACATTGAACTGGAACAGCGCTTGATCATGCCGGATGGCAATTGCCGCTACGTGCAGATGGTTTTTAACGCCATCAACCTGAGCAATAGCGCCCATAGTCGCGAGTACGTGGCGGCGGTGATGGACATCACCTCGGAGCGCCAAGCCGAGCAGGCGTTGTTCGACTCCCGGTCTCAACTGGCGCATGTCACCCGGATGACATCGCTGGGTGAACTCGCCGCCTCCATCGCCCATGAAGTGAACCAGCCGCTGGCAGCGATCGTTTCCAGCGGAGAGTCGTGCATGCGCTGGATCGACCGTGATAAACCGGAACTGGAAGAGGCAAAGTTGTCTCTGAATCGCATCATCCAGAGTTCGATGCGCGCCAGTGACGTCATCACCGGCATCCGTGCGTTGTCGAAGAAGTGCGTTCCACAACGTCAACATCATGCCTTCGACAAAATCGTGACTGACACTCTGCTGCTGGTTCAGCACGAGATGAGTCATAAACACATCAAACAGCATTTGTCGCTGGATGCCGCCGACGCTCGCATCAATGGCGATCGCGTGCAGTTGCAACAAGTCATCATCAATCTCGTCATGAACGCCTGCCAGGCCATGGGCAATCTGAGTGAAGGAGCGCGCTCGCTGAACATTTGTACGAGGGTTGAGCGCAACGAAGTGATCATTGAAGTCAATGACAGCGGCGAAGGCATTGATGTCGCCGATTTGCCGTCACTGTTCAACCCGTTCTATACCACCAAGGCTGAAGGGCTGGGCATGGGGCTGTCTATTTGCCGCTCGATCATCGAATTTCATCACGGCAGGATCTGGGCCACGAGCATCAAGGGACAAGGCGCTACGTTTATGTGCGCCTTGCCACTGCTCTTGCCAGAACCGCCCGTCTTGAACACGGCCCAGGACACCGACACTGACGCCGAGTGGTCGACCGATTTGGGCGTCAGTTTCGGTTGAAACTGAGGCGACAATCGGTGCTGGCCGCCACCTTTGGGGATTTACACCTGCGGGCCAGCGGAGGCCTGATCGCGAGTTTTCCACAGCGACAGCAGCACACCGCTCAGCAGCAACCCCAGGGTCACGCTCAAGGAAATGACCGCGGGAATCTTGCCGATGATGCCGACCAGGAAGATCTTGGCACCGATAAACACCAGCACCAGTGCCAGCGCGTACTTGAGGTAGGCGAAACGGTGAATCATCGCCGCCAAAGCGAAATACAACGCACGCAGACCAAGGATGGCAAAGATGTTGGAGGTGTAGACAATGAAGGGGTCTTGGGTGATGGCGAAGATCGCCGGCACACTGTCCACCGCGAACACCAGGTCGGCACACTCGATCAGCACCAGGGCCAGGAACAACGGCGTCACCCAGACCACGGACTTGCCGCTGGCGTCCGCCTGGCGGACGAAGAAGCGCCCTTCATGCAGTCGCTCGGTCACCCGCATGTGTTTGCGCAGAAACTTCACCAGCAGGTTTTCGCTGAGGTCCGGGTGGGCATCGATCTTGCTGAACAGCATCTTCACGCCGGTCAGCAGCAGGAAAATGCCGAACACATAGAGAATCCAGCTGAACTCGGCGATCAGCGCCGCCCCCAGGCCAATCATTATCGCACGCAGCACAATGACACCGAGAATGCCCCAGAACAGCACCTCGTGTTGATACTTACGGGGGATTGCGAGAAAGCTGAAGATCATCGCCATCAGGAATACGTTGTCCATCGACAACGATTTCTCGATCAGAAAGCCGGTGTAGAAATCCATCCCGGCGTCACCGCCTTTGATCTGCCAGACCCAGAGGCCGAACAGCAAGCCGGCCGTGATATAGCCGGCAGACAGCAGCAGACTTTCACGAACACCGATTTCTCGCTGCTCACGGTGCAGCACCCCGAGGTCGAACACCAACAGGCCTATTACGATGCTGATAAAGGCGAGCCACAACCAAGTGGCGGTGCCGAGAAACTCGGCCAGGAAGAACGGTTCCAGGGCAGTCATAAGCCCCTCCTCTAGGTGTCGAAGTTATACAAACTGCAACTCCGACATGGCAGCGGTTAGCTGTCAGAGGGGCCCGGCATTGCGAGTTCAAATCTAGAGAGGCGTGTGGGGTTTCTCAATCACGCAAGGTTTGCGAGTTATTTCAAATCGGTAGGTCGTAGCGGAAGTTGGAGTGCCGATAGGCAGAGATCCTATCTGCATGCAGATGCATCACCCTGGACGCAGGCGCAACGCTTATCGCCGATTCTGCAACTCGCAAGCGACTGCTGCAGGCCCAATAGCAATCGCTCGAGCACGATCGCCACTCAGCGTGTCTCGTCCTGCCCTGCCCCATCCCTCGAATGGATCACCAGGTAGCTGCCGACGGCATCGTCAATGGTGGGAAAGAATGCCGTTTCGCCAAGTCGCGCGAAAAGACCGAATCGCTTCAGCTTGTCTTTGACCGGGTCCTTCATCTCGGCCATGCACAACTTGATGCCTGCGGCGCGCAGGGTTTCGTCCAACTCCAATAACATGTCGGAAGAAGTGACGTCGACACTGGTGACGGGTTCCGCTGCAACGACTAACCAGCGCACGGGCGTTGGCGATGCCGCCACTGCGTCCAGCACGCGGTCATTGAACAGCTCGGCGTTGGCGAAAAACAACGGCGCATCCCAGCGAAACAGCACCAGGCCGGGGATGAGTCTTGCGTCGGGATAGCGCTGGATATCGTGGTAGCCCTTGACCCCCTTGGCTTGTCCCAGCACTGCGGAATACGGCCGCCAACCATCCCACAGAAATTCGATGACGGCGACCACGATGGCCAGGCCGATGCCCTCGATTGCGCCGAACACGGCCACGCCGACAGTGCAGACGATCGACAACCAGAACTCCCAGCGCTGGATGCGATAAATGCGTCGCAGGTCAGCGACTTCAATCAGACCGATGGCCGACGCGATCACCACCGCTGCCAATGCACTGCTGGGCAAACTCTGCAACAGGTCCGGCCCCACCATCAGCAGCAGGGCCACGGCCAATGCGCCGACAACGCCGGTCAACTGGGTTTTGGCGCCCGCAGCTTCGGCGACAGGGGTACGAGAGGAACTGCTACTGATCGGAAAGCCTTGAAAAAATCCGGCCGCCAGATTGGCAAAACCGAGCCCTGCCATCTCCTGGTTCGGATCGACGTGGGTTCTGGTCCGTGCTGCATAGACACGAGAGAGCACACTGGTGTCGGCGAACGACACAAGTGCGACGGCGCAGCCGCCGATGAGCACGGGGATAATATCGGCTCGGGTGATCCAGGGGATGGTCAACTCCGGTAAACCTTGTGGAAGCGAACCGAGTACCGACACTCCCGCGCGTGTACCAAGGTCCAGCATACCGACAGCGACAGTGGCGCCTGCCACTGCAATCAAGATGCACGGCACGCGTTTGTAATCCTTGAGTAGCAGGATCACGATCAAGGTGGCTGCGCCGATCATGAACGCGGTCCAGTTGGTCTTTCCTTCCATCACCGCGGTGACGACGGCCCATATGTTTCTCAGCGGGCCGTCTGACTCAATCGAAAAACCGAAGAGCTTGGGTAATTGGCTGATGAGTACAGTCAGCGCGATGCCGTTCATGTACCCGTAACGGATCGGTTTGGACAGCAACTCCGTAATGAACCCTAAGCGCATGATACCCGCCAGGATGCACACCGTTCCTGAAACGATCGCCATCATGCCCGCCAGTGCGATGGCGCGTTGTGGATCGCCGCCCGAAAGGGGCAGGACGACCGCTAGAATAACGGCGGCCAGTGAAGAATCCGGGCCAAGCACCAGAATTCGGCTGGGCCCAAACAACGCGTAAGCGATCAGAGGAACGATGGTCGCATAGAGGCCATAGATGCCGGGCACGCCCGATGCCACGGCATAGGCGATGCCAACGGGCACCAACATCGTGGTGAGCACCAACCCGGCCATGATGTCGTGACGCAACCAGGCAACCCGGTACCCGCGTAGCGTGCGAAGTCCAGGAAGCCAGCGACCCCACCCGGTTTCATTACCGACACCGCGACGTGCAATCCGGCCCGGTTCAGGGACGGGAGGCAAAGAATCCGAATTGCTCATAGCGCTGTGGCCTGCGGTAATGTGATTAGACAGTAGCTCAATCAGGCAAATTGTCCCGTCCTGATGCCCGATTCCGAGGGGGCGGTCGCTGGTTTCGGCATTCGGCATTCGGCACATTCGCGCGAAAAAGACGGCTAGACAGTCGGCACCGTTCCGCCGTCGATGACAAACTCACTGCCCGTGATAGATGAAGCTCGAGGCGAAGCCAGAAAGCCAATCAGGTCGGCAACCTCTGACGGCGTCGATGGGCGCCCGAGCGGGATGCCCCCTAGTGCTTCCATGATGATCTGCTTGCCGCCTTGATAGTCAGTCCCTGCCTCCTGCGCGAGTCGCTCGGCCAATGCGACCGAGGCTTCGGTTTCAACCCAGCCCGGCGAAACCCGGACAACACGGACGCCTTTGGGCGAAACCTCTTTCGATAAACTCTTGCTGTAAGTCGAAAGCGCAGCCTTGGCCGCTGCGTAGGCTGTCGTAGCGTCCGGCAGAGGCAGCCGACTCTGGATGGAGGTCACGTGGAGGATGACCCCTTCCTTTCGCTCCAGCATATCCGGGAGCAAGGCACGATCCAGGCGCACGGCCGGAAACAGATTCAGATTGAGCTCACGTTGCCACTGCTCTTCGTCCAGTGCAGCGAAGCCGCCGCCAGGTGCCGACGAACCACCCAGGACATGGATGATGATGTCCACACTGCCCAGTCGCTGTCGGGTCGCGGCGATGACTGCATCACAGCCTTCCCGGGTCGAAAGATCGGCCAGAACCAACAGGCCATCCGGCAGGGCACTGTTTGGCTCCCGAGCAGAGGTAATCACCTTCGCGCCCTCGGCCAGAAACAGGTCGACTACAGCTTTCCCGATGCCCTTGGTGCCTCCGGTGACGAGGACTCGCTTACCACTCAAGCCAAGGTTCAGCATGGCGTGATCTCCAAGGAGGCTATGCGATCGCTCTCCAGTGTGAAGACGTGACTCAGCTGGACCGGGCTACCGGGAAAATGGCCGGTAAGCCGTGCAATGACGGTCAGCCTGCCCTCTCCCTGCATTGCCTGCAGAGGTTGGACTTCAAAAGAGAAAGCCCGCCGGACCTCCTTCTGCCAGACGTCGATGGCCTGAATGCCTTCATGCGTGTTGTTTTCATCGAACACCCTGGCATGCGAGCAGAAGCAGCTCGCAAGTTGTGATAGGTCGCCGCCATTGCTGACATCGAAGTACGTCTCAACGGCGACGGGAAGCTGAAGGCTCATTTGCTGATCTCCTGGATGGATTACCTGGAGTGATCTTGCGACCTGACTGATAGTTTGCTCAACTGGGATAAACTTTATGACCTATCCCATAATCCAGGACAATTCATGTCAGACCCTCGTTTAGGCCTGAGCGAGCTGGACGCTGTTATAGCGGTTGCCCGCAGGGCTTCGTTTCGACAAGCCGCCATCGATCTGAATGTCTCAACCACCGCGTTAAGCAGCACCATCGCTAAACTTGAAGCAGGCCTCGAAACGCGGTTGTTCAATCGCACGACCCGCAGCGTGGCCGTCACCGAGGCCGGCAGGATTTTTCTGGAGCAGGTGGGGCCGGCCCTGCAGGATTTGCGCGCGGCGCTCGACGCGGTGCGATCTCACAATGCCGGCCCTTCGGGAACGCTGCGCATCAATGCGTTTGCCAGCGCTGCTCGAGCAGCACTCCTGCCATTGGTGGTGGAATTCTTGCGGCATCATCCGAAGGTACACATCGACCTTGTCACCGAAGGCCGCCTGGTGGATATCGTCGCTGATGGCTTCGATTTCGGCGTACGTTCCGCGAGCCTCGTGCCGAGCGATATGATCGTGATCCCCCTCGGCCTGCCGCAACGGTACGCCGTGGTCGGTACACCGGCGTACTTCGACCAATACGGCAGGCCACGGACACCGCCTGATCTGCTCAACCATCGGTGCGTGCGTGTCCGTCTGCCCAATGGGGCGATTTTCCCGTGGCATTTCGAGCGAGATGGAGAAGTGACCAGGCTCGATGTGAACGGGCCGCTCACGCTTGATGAACCGAGCGTCGTCAAAGCAGCGGTGCAGGAAAGCATGGGGCTCGGCTTTTTCATGGAGCACGACGTTCGGGATGAAATCGAGGCCGGACAGTTCGAGCGGGTATTGGACGATTGGACGCCGCCCAGAGACAAGCTCTGCCTGTACTACCCTAACCGCCGCAACCCCTCCGCCGCGATCAAGGCATTCATCGCCCTGGCTCGCGCCAAACCGCTCGCCAAAGATGGACCCGCGTAAACGTCGCCCATCGATTGTACAAACGAGCCTCACACACTGATTAACCTGGCGCTACTCGGCATCAGGCGATCAAACCCAGCGTCAATCCTTTCAGGGTCGCGGCGGCTCGGGTCGAGCATTCCAATTTGCGAAATATGCTTTCCATGTGGGTGCGAACAGTGCTCGGACTGATGTCCAGCAGTCGCGCCACCTGCTTGTTACTAGCGCCGCGGCTGATTTCCAAGAGCACGTCACACTCGCGTGCGGTGAGTAACGAGCCCTTCGGCTGATGAGTCCGACGCTCGCCACGGGCAGCGGCGATAACCGCGTCACAAACATCCTTGTCGAACAAGCCACCGGCGGCATCCTGTGCGAGCAGACTGGCCGCCTCCGATTCGCCATAGGCCGTCCTCCATGGCCGGGCTTCCCTTAGTGCGACCCAGGCCACGGAGGTGGCGAACAGTCGATGCTCGGCACACAGTGCATCACCCATCACGCCTCGAAAATAACCACTGCCATTCAGCCGTTCGTAAGCATGGGCTGCAATCTCCGCAGACACGGCCAGCTCACTGATAGGCCTCAGCGCCTGCTGCGTCCAGTAGGGGACGAGGTGCACCCGCTCCACGGCGCTATAAGAAAGCGCCCCGGCGGTATTCCAGAGCTGGTTGGAAACGGCTGCCCGGCCGAGACCGTAAACGAGCGCTGCCTTGCCGATCGCAGTCAGGGAGGGTTCACCTAGCCCCCACGAACGTGCAGCCTCCATCGCGACATGCGCCACCCGTCGCGAATGCCCCGCCAGCCAGGGTAGCTTCAAGTCAATCACGTCCCCCACTAATGTCAGCGAGACCGAACGTTCGGCCTGCGCGTCGGCCGGGTGTTGCGAGAGGCCTTCCAGGTCTGCCAGCCACTCCCTGGCGTTATCCATGAGCAACGACGCGAGGGAGGCGGGATAGCGTCGATCCGACTGGTCGCGAATCCAGCGCAGCGCCGCGTCGAGGCCATGTGCTCGACTGAGAATATCCAGATCACCTGCAAGCACCACCTGATAGGCGACCTCCGGAATGTGTTCATGGGTCAAGCCCAGCGGTCGGCCAGTCCCATCGTAGGTTTCGAATACGCCGCACAAGCCGGCCTCGACAGCGGCACCCAGTTCGAGGGTTCTCGCGACTTCGCCAGAGACCTCGCAGTGCACCACGGCAAGCGGAATCGCCTGGTGTACCGCGTTCATCTTCTCTTTGCTCAGGGTCAGATCGAGCATCGCACGGCGGCCATCGACGTCATCACCCAGCAGATTTGCAAACCCTTCGGCGTTGGCGGTGCAACCTGACCAGCGCAGCAAGGCGACCTGCTCCGCTACCCTCTGATGCTCGCCCTCGCCGTGTGCGGCCTGCGCCAACCTCCGCGCCAGTGCGGCAACGCGTCGGGAATGCCCGAGAGGCTGTCCCATGCTGAGGTCCCCGACCTGGCCGATCGCCCGCAACGCTCCGCTCAATGAGATGTCCAGGTGCAACGCGCTATCCATGAAAAAATGCCTTGGGTCGGATAAATGACCGATGCCCACGAAGCAGGCCAGTCAGCAGAATTTGAGCTCCCACACAGGAGCTGATGCAATGAAAACATTCAGATCGAAAGCCGCCACCGTCGCCTTTGCCCTTGCAAGCACATTGGTCGCGGGTGTCAGTCAGGCCAAAGATACAACGCCTTCGGTGGTCATCGTACACGGCGCATTCGCCGACGGCTCCGATTGGGCCAAGGTCGTGCCGCTTCTTCAGGCCAAAGGGGTTGCAGTTTCGGTCGTGCAAAACCCGCTCACCTCGCTTGCCGATGACGTCGCCGCGACGCAAAGAACCTTGAACAATCAGCCAGGCCCGGTCGTTCTGGTCGGTCACTCCTGGGGCGGCACCGTGATTACTCAGGCCGGCAGCGACGAAAAAGTCCGCGCCCTGGTGTACGTCGCCGCCTTTGCGCCTGATGCCGGTCAAACAAGCGGCGAGCAAGGAAAAGGCGCGCCCACGCCTCCGGGCATCAGCCAGATCAAGGCTGACGGCAACGGTTTCCTCTACTTGACGCCAGAAGGTATGGCCAAGGACTTCGCCCAGGACCTCCCTGCGACGCAGACCGCCGTGATGACCGCGACGCAAGGCCCCATCAAAGCCTCCGCGTTCGAGGATAAAACGACCGTTTCGGCCTGGAAGACCAAACCGTCGTGGTATCTGCTCGCCACCGAGGACCGGATGATCCATCCCGATGTCCAGCGCTCTGCCGCCAAGCGTATCGGCGCCACCCTGGCGGAGCTGCGCACCAGCCATGTCCCCCAGCAGTCGCAGCCAGCCGAAGTGGCCAAGGTGATTCTCGAGGCAGTGAAAAAAGTCGGCGAGCAGTGATTGCTGCGTGCGGCGCCACTAATAACCCAGAACTCAACCGCTGCATCGATACGGAACGGACGCATGAATCATCTGAGTGAGCGCAACTACGACTTCATCGTGTGTGGCGCAGGCACGGCGGGCTGCGTGGTTGCTGCCCGCCTTGCCCAACAGTCCAACGCACGCGTGTTATTGATTGAAGCAGGCAGCGAATACAACGGCCCAGAGGTTGTAGAACCCGCGCAGTGGCCGCTGAACCTCGGTTCGGAGCGCGACTGGGCATTCGAAGGACAAGCCAATCCCCACCTCAACGGTCGTCGTCTTTCCTTGAACATGGGCAAGGGGCTCGGGGGTGGATCCAGCATCAACGTGATGGTCTGGGCACGCGGGCATCGATCGGACTGGGATCACTTCGCTGCCGAGTCCGGCGACGCTGCCTGGGGATACGATTCGGTACTGGATTATTACCGGAGGATCGAGAACTGGCACGGCAGCCCGGATGCCGCACGGCGGGGTTCTGGTGGCCCCGTGCATGTCGAGCAGCCAGCTACGCCTCAGCCCCTCGCCAAGGCAATACTGGAAGCGGCCAGCCGTCTCGGTATTCCCCGATATGACAGTCCCAACGGCGCGATGATGGAAGGCCCGGGCGGGGCCGCGATCACCGATCTGCGCATCAATCAGGGCAGGCGCGAGTCCGTTTACGATTCCTATATCCGGCCACTGCTGAACCAACCGAATCTGACGGTTCTCACCGGCGCATTGGTGGCCCGTGTTCTTCTTGACGGCTCACGGGCGGTCGGTGTCGAAGTGATAATCGAAGGGCAACGCCACTGCTTCTATGCCGAAGCCGAAGTCGTCTTGTCCCTGGGCGCGGTGAATACGCCCAAGGTGCTCATGCAGTCAGGAATCGGCCCGGAGCGCGAACTGCGCACCCATGGCATCGTTCCGATCAGTCACCTTCCCGGCGTGGGTCAGAATCTTCAGGACCATATTGCCTTTGCCTGTACCTGGGAATACTTGCGACCCCAAGCTGTGGGCGGCGGTGGTTGTGAAACCACTGTGTACTGGAAAAGCGACAGTCGCCTGGACGCCCCAGACCTGCTGCACTGTCAGCTTGAATTTGCGGTGCCCTCCCCGGCTGAAGTGGGTATCCTGCCGCCGCAACAGGGTTGGACGACGTTCGCAGGGCTGGCCAGGCCTGTCAGTCGAGGGCGCGTGCGCCTATCGGGCGCCGGGCCATTGGATGCACCGCTGATTGAACCGAACTCGCTGAGCGCACCCGAGGACATTGCGTCGGCGTTTGCGTCGATCGACCTCTGCCGGGCAATCGGCAACAGCGAAGCCTTCAATGGGTTGGTAAAGCGCGAGGTGGTCCCCGGGCCAAAAGATCACCGCGCCATGGAGCAGTTCATGCGCAATTCTGCAGTGTCCTACTGGCACCAGTCCTGCACCGCGAAAATGGGCCGAGATGCGATGTCGGTGGTCGACCATCAACTCCGCGTGTATGGCATCGAGAAACTGCGGATCGCCGATGCCTCGATCATGCCGCGAATCACCGTTGGCAACACCATGGCTCCTTGCGTCGTCATTGGCGAGCGAGCAGCCGATCTCATCCTCGCGGCGCATGGAGTGATCGCTCCGGTCACAGCGCCACTCGGATAAGGCAATGAGAACACTGACAGCGGGCGGCGGTATCGTCGACCTTGCAAAGAAAGGGAGGCAATTGACGGTCGCAGTCGCAACCCACAGCAATTGACCAAACACGCCTCGCGTCGCTATCTGGCGCCCTGCTGGTATTCCCGGGGCGTGCACCCCAACTCGCGGCGAAAAACGGTGTGCAGGTACTGCGCCGATTTGAAGCCGCAATTGCGCGCGATGTCGGCGATGGCTGAATCAGTGTTCTCCAGCCCGTTGGTGGCGGCTGCCAGTTTGAAACCCAGGATCTCGTCGTGGACGCTGCAGCCTCGCACATCGCGAAAGTGCGATTCCAGCGATGAGCGAGACACCCCCACGTAGGCCGCCACTTGCGCGGACTTGATGCCCTGGCAGGCATATTGGCGAATGAACAGCAGGGCTTGCATGACATATGGGTTGCCCAAGGGTTGGTGCAAACTCGAGACCTGCACGTTGATCGCATCCGGGGGTATCAGGATGTGCATGCCGGTGGAGGGCATGCCGTGCAGCATCTGGTGCAGCAATCGCGCAGCGGTGCGCCCCATGGTTTCGGTGCCCTGGATGACCGAACTCAGGGGGACCCGGGTCAAGCAGCGGGTCAACGGGTCGTTGTCGATGCCAATCAGTGCCACCTGCTCCGGGACGGCGATTCCGGCGGTCAGGCAGGCTTGCAGCAACTGCCGGGCGCGGGCGTCACTGACGGCGATGATACCAATGGGTTTGGGCAGGCTTTGTAGCCAGTCGATCTGCTGCTCGACGGCGCTGTCCCAGAGTGGCGCGCTGGTGCCCATGCCCCGATAGACCTCAGCGTGCAGACCATCGCGTTGCATCAATCGTCGAAAGGATTTTTCCCGTTCCTGCGCCCAACGGTTGGCCTGCGCTTCCGGCAGGCTGAAGCAGGCAAAACGTGTCAGCCCTGCCTCGATCAAGTGCTTGTAGGCAAGGGTAATCAAGGCGTCGTTATCGGTGGCCACATACGGGATACCTTTCGGGTAGGCGCGCTCATCCTCGTAAGAACCGCCCACCGCCACCACGGGTAACTCGATGCCGGCCAACGCCTCACCGATCAGCGGATCGTCGAAGTCGGCAATGATCCCATCCCCCTGCCATCGTTCGATGCCTTTCAGGCGACAGAGAAAATCCTCCTCCAGAAAAAGGTCCCAAGAGGCACGGGTGCTGCTCAGGTAATTGCCGATGCCGCTGATGATGCCGCGGTCATAGATCTTGCTGCCGTTGAACAGCAGCGCGATGCGGTGCACGGGAGGTACGGTTTTCATTGTTTTTATTATGGTCTGGAGGCAAGCCGTCCTGGACGGCGATTGGCACAGACTAGGCGCCCGGTCGACGAATCTCAATACTCAAAATCGCACCCTGTGTTGATGATTTTCGTAATCAGCGGTAACGGGGCCGTTGCTAGTATCGGGACACCGCCAAGAACAACAAGGACATTTGCCTGATGCCGTACTTCCCCAACGTCGACCAGATTCGCTACGAAGGCCCTGACAGCAACTCGCCTCTCGCCTTCCGACACTACGACGCCGACAAAGTCATCCTCGGCAAACCCATGCGTGAACACCTGCGCATGGCTGCCTGTTATTGGCACACCTTCGTCTGGCCAGGGTCCGATGTGTTCGGTGCAGCAACCTTCAAGCGCCCGTGGCAACACACCGGCGACCCGATGGAGGTGGCCATTGACAAGGCGGCCGCCGCGTTCGAGTTTTTCTCCAAACTGGGTATCGACTATTACTGCTTCCACGACACGGATGTCGCCCCGGAGGGCAATTCGCTGAAGGAGTACCGCAACCACTTCGCGCAAATGGTTGATCACCTGGAGCGACATCAGGAAGACAGCGGAATCAAGCTGCTGTGGGGAACCGCCAACTGTTTCAGCAACCCGCGCTTTGCCGCCGGTGCCGCCAGCAATCCGGACCCCGAAGTGTTTGCCTGCGCCGCCGCCCAGGTGTTCAGCGCCATGAACGCCACCCAACGCCTGAAAGGCTCCAATTACGTGTTGTGGGGCGGTCGCGAAGGTTACGAAACCTTGCTCAATACCGATCTGAAACGTGAACGCGAACAACTGGGCCGCTTCATGCGCATGGTGGTCGAGCACAAGCACAAGATCGGCTTCAAAGGCGACCTGCTGATCGAACCCAAGCCGCAGGAACCGACCAAGCACCAATACGATTACGACAGCGCGACCGTTTTCGGCTTTCTCCAGCAGTTCGGTCTGGAAAAGGAAATCAAAGTCAACATCGAGGCCAACCACGCAACCCTGGCAGGCCATAGCTTTCATCACGAGATTGCGACGGCCGTCTCGCTGGGGATTTTCGGCAGCATCGACGCCAACCGCGGTGATCCGCAAAACGGTTGGGACACCGACCAGTTCCCCAACAGCGTCGAAGAAATGACCCTGGTGACCTATGAAATTCTCAAGGCCGGCGGGTTCATGAATGGCGGATTCAACTTCGACTCCAAGGTCCGCCGCCAGAGCCTCGATGAGATTGATCTGTTCCATGGCCATATCGGTGCAATGGACGTTCTTGCCCTGTCTCTGGAACGGGCAGCCGCCATGGTTCAGAACGACCGACTGCAGCAACTCAAGGATCAACGCTACTCCGGCTGGCAGCAGCCGTTCGGGCAGGCGGTGCTGACGGGTGACTTCAACCTCCAGTCACTGGCCGAACATGCATTCGCTAACGAGCTGAACCCGCAAGCCGTCAGCGGCAGGCAGGAGATGCTCGAGAACGTCGTCAACCGGTTCATCTATCGCTGATCGCCAGCGAAGTCAGTCGGCAACGGGGCTGTGACATTTACGCGACAAATCTGTGTCCGCAACGCCTGCCGACTCTCTACAGTCCTACCAGCCCGATACTCATCATCAGGCAGTGTCTTTCCAACAACAATAAAAGGACGCACCACCATGAAGAACGTAAAACGCACGCTATTGGCCGGCGCCTTGGCTCTGCTGTCGTTGCCGGTGATGGCCGATGCCGCCCACCCGAAAATCGGTTTCTCCATTGATGATCTGCGGCTGGAGCGCTGGTCACGGGACCGCGATTACTTTGTCGCGGCAGCGGATAAAATGGACGCCAAGGTCTTCGTGCAATCGGCCGATGGCAACGAGCAAAAGCAGATCTCGCAAATCGAAAACCTCATTTCCCGCGGCGTCGATGTGATCGTCATCGTGCCGTTCAATGCCACCGTCCTGACCAACGCCGTCGCCGAAGCGAAGAAGGCCGGAATCAAGGTTGTGTCCTATGACCGTCTGATTCTCAACGCCGATATCGATGCGTACATTTCATTCGATAACGAAAAGGTCGGCGAAATGCAGGCCAGCGGCGTGCTGCACGCAGCGCCCAAGGGCAATTACTTTCTGCTGGGTGGCGCGCCCACCGACAACAACGCAAAAGTGCTGCGCGAAGGGCAGATGAAAGTGCTGCAACCGGCCATCGACAAGGGGGACATCAAGATTGTTGGCCAACAATGGGTGAAGGAATGGAACCCGACCGAAGCGCTGAGCATTGTTGAAAACGCCTTGACCCGCAACGACAACAAAATCGATGGCATCGTTGCCTCCAACGACGCCACGGCAGGCGGCGCCATCCAGGCATTGGCGTCTCAGCAACTGGCTGGCAAGGTGCCGATTTCGGGACAAGACGCTGACCTCGCAGCGGTGAAGCGAGTGATCGATGGCACTCAAACCATGACCGTGTATAAGCCGCTGAAACTCATCGCCTCCGAAGCCGCCAAACTCTCGGTACAACTGGCGCGTAACGAGAAACCCGCCTATAGCTCGCAGTACGACAATGGCAGCAAAAAAGTGGACACCATCCTGCTCACGCCAACCCCGTTGACCAAGGACAACATTGACCTGCTGGAGCAGGACGGGTTCTACACCAAGGCACAGATTGCCGGGAAATGAACAGCAGAGCGTAACGTCTCAACGGCCCGCTGCGGGAGCCCGGCCAGCCCCTGGTTCCTGCAGTGTCAGCCACATACCTCACGCTCATGAGTCTCTGCCATGCCCGATTATCTGCTGCAAATGAACGGTATCGTCAAAACCTTCGGCGGTGTCAAAGCGCTCAATGGCATCGACATCAAAGTCAGGCCGGGTGAGTGCGTTGGACTGTGCGGCGAGAACGGCGCCGGCAAGTCCACGCTGATGAAAATCCTTTCGGCGGTCTACCCCCATGGCACCTGGGACGGCGAAATTCTCTGGGATGGTCAACCGCTCAAGGCCCAATCCATCAGCGAAACCGAAGCCGCCGGTATCGTCATCATTCACCAGGAACTGACGCTGGTTCCCGACCTGTCGGTGGCCGAGAACATTTTCATGGGCCATGAACTGACGCTGCCCGGTGGGCGCATGAATTACCCGGCGATGATCCACCGTGCCGAAGCCTTGATGCGTGAACTGAAAGTGCCGGACATGAACGTGTCGCTACCCGTTTCGCAGTATGGCGGCGGCTATCAGCAACTGGTGGAAATTGCCAAGGCACTGAACAAGCAAGCGCGCCTGCTGATCCTCGACGAGCCTTCATCGGCCCTGACCCGCTCAGAAATCGAAGTGTTGCTGGACATCATCCGCGACCTCAAGGCCAAGGGTGTTGCCTGCGTCTACATCTCCCACAAGCTCGACGAAGTAGCCGCCGTGTGCGACACCATTTCAGTGATCCGTGACGGCAAGCACATCGCCACGACCGCCATGGCGGACATGGACATTGCGCAGATCATCACCCAGATGGTCGGACGGGAAATGAGCAACCTCTACCCTACCGAGCCGCACGACATCGGCGACGTGATTTTCGAGGCCCGCCACATCACCTGCTACGACGTCGATAGCCCCAAACGCAAACGGGTAGACGATATTTCGTTCGTTCTCAAACGTGGGGAAATCCTCGGAATTGCCGGCCTGGTCGGCGCAGGCCGTACAGAACTGGTGACCGCGCTGTTTGGCGCCTACCCCGGCCGCCATGAAGGCGAGGTCTGGCTGGACGGCCAACCCATCGACACCCGCACGCCGCTCAAGTCAATCCGTGCCGGTCTGTGCCTGGTGCCTGAGGACCGCAAGCGTCAAGGCATCATTCCAGACCTGGGCGTCGGCCAGAACATCACCCTGGCCGTGCTGGACGGTTACTCGAAACTCACCCGCATTGATGCCGAAGCCGAGCTGGGTTGCATCGATCGGGAAATATCGCGCTTGCACCTCAATACCGCGAGCCCGTTCCTGCCGATTACCAGTCTCTCCGGCGGCAATCAGCAAAAAGCCGTGTTGGCGAAGATGCTGCTGACCAAACCCCGGGTCCTGATCCTCGATGAGCCCACCCGGGGTGTGGATGTCGGCGCCAAGTACGAAATCTACAAGTTGATGGGAGCGCTGGCGGCCGAAGGCGTGTCGATCATCATGGTTTCCTCGGAGCTGGCCGAGGTGCTAGGTGTATCCGACCGAGTATTGGTCATCGGCGAGGGGCAGTTGCGTGGCGACTTCATCAACCGCGAACTCACCCAGGAACAGGTGCTCGCCGCCGCACTCAGTCAATCTGGTGGCTATAACAATAATGATCGGATACCCGCGTAAATGAATCAGGTCAAACAACTTTTTACCCGCTACAAAATGCTCGCGCTGCTGGTTGCCGTGGCAATGATATGGATGTTCTTCAGCTGGCAGACCGAGGGCGGATTTCTAACACCGCGCAACCTGTCCAATCTGCTGCGGCAGATGTCCATCACCGGGATTCTTGCCTGCGGCATGGTGCTGGTCATCATCAGTGGCGAGATCGATTTGTCGGTCGGCTCATTGCTGGGCTTGCTCGGTGGGGTGGCGGCCATCCTCGACGTGATCTACCACATACCGCTGCTGGCGAATCTCAGCCTTGTCGCCCTGTGCGGACTGCTGATCGGCCTTGCCAACGGCTACATGGCCGCGTACCTGCGCATCCCGTCTTTCATCGTGGGGCTGGGGGGCATGCTGGCCTTTCGCGGCATTTTACTGGGGATTACCGGCGGCACAACCATCGCCCCGGTGTCGCCGGAGTTTGTCTACATTGGCCAGGGTTATTTGCCACACACGATGGGCATGGCCCTGGGCGTTCTACTGTTCGCATTGACGCTGTTCCTGACCTGGAAACAACGGCGCAATCGCGCGCTCCACGGTCTGGCGCCACATTCACTGGCGCGTGACGTTTTTCGAGTGCTGTTGATCGGTGCAGTGCTGGCCGGATTCGTCCAAACGCTCAACAGCTATGACGGCATCCCCGTGCCGGTTCTGCTTCTGCTGATTCTGTTGGGTGTGTTCAGCTACGTGACCAGTCAGACCGTCTTCGGTCGACGCGTCTATTCCGTGGGCAGCAACATGGAAGCAACGCGCCTGTCCGGTATCAATGTGCAAGCCGTGAAGCTCTGGATTTTCGGCATTATGGGCGTAATGTGTGCGCTCGCCGGCGTGGTGAACACCGCGCGCCTGGCCGCCGGCTCGCCCTCGGCCGGCAGCATGGGCGAACTCGACGCCATCGCTGCGTGCTTTATCGGTGGCACCTCAATGCGCGGGGGCTCCGGTACGGTCTATGGTGCACTCCTCGGCGCGCTGGTCATTACTAGCCTGGACAACGGCATGTCCATGCTTGACGTCGACAGTTACTGGCAGATGATCGTCAAAGGCAGCATTTTGGTGTTGGCCGTATGGATAGACGTGAGCACCCGGACCGGACGACGCTGATCCGCTGCGGGATGAAATCATTCACGATCGCATTGGACATAAGCCCTTTTTCTCAGGCCGAAGCCTCCCTCTTTCAATGCCGAACGTAAATGCAACGCAAAAAAAACGCCACTCATTGAGTGGCGTTTTATTTGAATCTTGGAGCGGGAAACGAGACTATGACTCGCGCCCTATCTACTTGAAAACATAGTGTTTTTTCAGACATCAGTGCTTTCGATGGAGTGAATTATTTACTCATTTCGTGAGGCTGGCAGCCCCTTGATTTCAAAAAAATTCCTGCCACAGGTTTTTCTCTGCCTTGGGTGCCTCGCCCTCCCCAAGCCCCCCGTGCACCGCCCAAGCGATACAGGGTCGTTGATCTTGTCGAGGGAGGTTCAGCTAGCAAGCACTGAGTATTCAACATTAGGACAGAGGCAGACGCCATTTGCTCACCAGAAATAAAAAACCCGGCACTTGGCCGGGTTTTTACCTGCGCTTCTCAACTACGCAGTTCCCAACTGAGAGGGATGGAGAACTGACAAAAGAAGCGCAGGTGAGTGATTTTGCCAAAAGACCTTTCTCAAAGCAATCCGCCCAAAGTGAAGGTGGCGGGTCGCAATCGACGATAGCTTGACTGTATACTTCCCGCTCAGCCCGACCCTTGAGCTACAGGATCACCAACATGACTGTACTCCAAACGATCTTCTGGCAGCCTACGCCGCCTTAGCGTTACACCCCCTCGCAACTCCTCGCTTCCGCCAGTTTCGCTCGCGGCTGCGCCCTGCTGTATGCCCGGTTCTTACTCCCAAAGCGCACAGCAAAATAATTTTCACAATTTGAATTCGTATCGACGTGCTCGCCATTCGCTTGGTGTGCGTGCGGTGCATTGCCTTGGATATTCAGATGCTGCAATCACTCAAACAAACGTGGTTTTCCAACGTCCGTGGAGACGTGCTCGCGGGTCTCGTTGTCGCTCTGGCGTTGATCCCGGAAGCCATTGCCTTCTCAATCATTGCCGGCGTCGATCCCAAAGTCGGCCTCTACGCCTCCTTCTGTATTTGTGCTGTCATTGCCTTCGTCGGAGGTCGTCCTGGCATGATATCGGCGGCTACCGGCGCCATGGCGCTACTCATGGTCACACTGGTTAAAGAGCATGGGCTTCAATATTTACTCGCAGCCACATTGCTTTGTGGAGTTCTCCAAATCCTCGCCAGCTACCTGAAGCTTGGCTCACTGATGCGCTTTGTCTCACGCTCGGTAGTCACAGGTTTTGTGAATGCGCTGGCGATCCTGATTTTCATGGCGCAATTGCCTGAACTCACCAATGTCACCTGGCATGTCTATGCCATGACCGCTGCGGGCTTGGCAATCATCTACCTGTTTCCGTATGTACCGAAGATCGGCAAGCTGATTCCCTCACCACTGGTGTGCATCCTGACGCTGACCGCCGTCGCCATTTACCTCGGCTTGGATATCCGCACTGTAGGTGACATGGGTCAACTGCCGGACACCCTCCCTATCTTCCTATGGCCTGAAGTCCCGCTGAACTTTGAAACTCTGCAGATCATCTTCCCGTATTCAGCAGCGCTGGCAGTTGTAGGCCTCCTGGAGTCCATGATGACAGCGACCATTGTCGATGACCTGACCGATACCACCAGCAACAAAAACCGAGAATGCAAGGGCCAAGGTATCTCCAACATCATTGCTGGCATGCTTGGCGGTATGGCGGGCTGTGCCATGATCGGCCAGTCAATCATCAACGTAAAATCAGGTGGCCGTACCCGCCTTTCGACTCTTTGTGCCGGCGTCTTCTTGCTACTACTCATCGTCTTTTCAGGTGAGTGGCTGTCTAAAATTCCTATGGCTGCGCTAGTCGCCGTGATGATCATGGTCTCCATCGGCACCTTCAGTTGGGACTCCCTGCGTAACCTCAAGCAGCACCCACTCTCAACCAACATCGTCATGGTTGCTACCGTTGTTGTGGTCGTGGCAACGCATAATCTGGCCTATGGTGTCTTGGTCGGCGTATTGCTGGCTTCGCTGTTCTTTGCAAACAAGATCGGGCATTACCTCGACATCAAGTCCAGCCTGGATAGCAAAACCTCACACCGCACGTATACCGTAGTAGGTCAGGTATTTTTCAACTCAGCTGAAAAATTCACCCATGTTTTCGACTTCAAGGAAGCTCTCAACAAAGTCACCATCGACCTGACCCAAGCCCATTTCTGGGATATCACCGCCGTCGCGGCATTGGACAAGGTGGTCATCAAATTCCGCCGCGAGGGTGCTGAGGTTGAGGTGCTGGGCCTTAACGAAGCCAGCGCCACAATCGTTGACCGCTTTGGCGTGCATGACAAACCTGATGCCATCGACAAGCTCATGAGCCACTAAGGAGATCAAAAATGACCAACGTAATGGCATGCATTGATAACTCACAATCCTCATTGGCGGTCTGCGACTACGCAGCATGGGCGTCGCAACAAATACACGCGCCTCTTACTTTGTTGCATGTATTGGATGAAGAGAAATACCCGGCGGCCGTTGACCTGAGCGGAAATATTGGACTCGGAAGTCGAGAGCATCTGCTGGAGGAACTGGCTACGTTGGATGCCCAGCGTGCCAGGCTCGCTCTGGAGCAGGGACAGCATATGCTTGAAGCAGCCGGGGAGCGAACTGTCATCTTCGGTGCAGCTTATCCTGACCTGAAGCAGCGCCACGGCCATTTGGTTGAGAGTCTGAGTGACCTCCAGGACGATATTCGATTATTGGTCATTGGCCGACCGGGTGAAGGCAGCACACGCGATACGCGAACCCTTGGTAGCCAGATAGAAACTGTCGTGCGGACAATTCACCGGCCCATTCTGATCACAGCCAGCAGATATAAAAAACCCGAAAAGGTCATGATCGCATTTGACGGCAGCACTACAGCCTTCAAAACCGTACAGATGCTTGCCGCCAGCCAGCTTTGTGAAACCTTGTCCATTCATCTCGTCATGGTAGAGGCAAACTCAGAAGCCAATAGAGAGGCTCTGGCGAGGGCTGTAAGCGTGCTCCTCACTGCAGGCTTTGACGTTGAAGCCCAAATCCGTCAAGGAGAGGTGGAGGCTGCTTTACACGTCTACCAAGCTGAGCACGGAATTGATTTGCTGGTTATGGGCGCCTACGGGCACTCACGCATCCGGCGATTTCTAGTAGGCAGTACGACTACAACGATGCTACGAACAGCCACCATGCCTATATTGCTGCTTCGTTGACGTAGGTTTCAAAACCACAGTATCTCCTTGCCTCAAGAAATACTTGTTCATTGAAATGCGCGCTGTCATAAATTGTCTCAGCTTACCCCTGCATCGTTCTTGAATTCGTCTTGTTTTGCCGGTACTTGTAGGTCACCAATGTCATGCACGGAAAGCACCATGCACGAAAGATTCAGAGTGATCGAGACCACCACACTGGACGATGGTAGAAAGCGATACAGGGTCGTTGATCTTGTAGAGGGAGGCTCAGCCAGCAAGCATGGGGTGTTCAACGTCAGGACAGACGCTGAGGCTGTATGCTCAACACTGAATGATGGGGGTTCTTGCTCTCTGTCACTGGTCAAAAATACGTCGCGCCAGAACGGCCGCTGACCTAACCAAAATTTCAAATAAGATTACTAGATCCTTTATCCGTCGGCTATGGAGCCAGCAGCCTACGTTCTTGGCAGCATGCTTTGCAGTTGTTCCCACCTACTCCCTGCCCTACTCGTCAACATCAATTGGAATAACTGGCTCTCGAAGCCGCGCTCATTGCGCTGACCCTCTGGGGCGAATCGCGTAGCGCAATCCAAGTAGGATTCAATATTCGCTGCGCGCTTGCGACGAGCAGCTAAAACTGACAGTTCACAAAAATGACACTCGCTATGCTTACTCGCCTGACAAGTTTTTCCTGATAGTGGTCTACTTTGATAGGTCTGCAACCGATCTCGCGTAGGCCGCCGTCGCAATTTCGATCAATGTGTTGCGCTCTGACCTATCAATAATCCCTTGGCATCGATACTCGTCAGCAAGTTTCAGCAATTCTTCATATCGCTCTTCCGAATCCATAAGTGTTTCTGAATCCGTCAGCAGTTCGTGCCATCTGGCATAGGCCAGCATTTTTGCTTCGCTGTACATGACCGTAGCTCCATCGTAGCCTTTATTCTCTAGAGGACGCTGGCGAAAGTACGTTCATAGCGGTGGACGTATGGTGTTGCTGTTGCACGCTCGACAGGCGGAGAACCAGGCTAAGATCGCAACTGAATCAGGGGCGCCGCTTGGGGGGGAAAGAGCTATTGGGGGATGAATCTCGATACTTGATGAGTGCTTCAGTGCTGGAGATGGAGCGCGCTCATCCAGGCCCATTCGTCAGAACGCTCATCACAATACACACCTGTTTGCGCTCTCGGGTTACGCCACCAGCGTTGACCAGAAAGTAACCAAACAAGCAAGCGGGGTTCAATCACCACGCGAGCAAGCCGGTTGCCCATGATGACTTCATCGAAGAAGCTTGAAAAACCCGGCCGCATTAATTTTGAACACGAACAAACGCATTTGAATCTGGCGACGGGCATCAGCACGTTGAACTGCAATACTGCATGTACAGTCTAGTTAACAAGTGAGTGTGAATACTCCGATCTTCTGTACTGAATGGGGTTTGTGTATGAGCTGCCGCATACGCTTGAATTATCTGCTGGACACATTTTTTGGCCCCATCGTAAAAAGCGCGGACTGCGTGGCGATGATCATCCCGATTACGCGTGTTGCCTTTCAAGTGCAGGTGAAAGCTCCTTTCCCCGATGATCTTCACAAGGCGCATACGATTACTGTTATCCAGCTTTCAAAGCAGCCACTGACCGGTACCCTTGTTAACGCTCGTATATTGGCAAATGGGGATCTGGAATTGCAGATTGATGTATGACACCCATCATTTCACGCATGTAGAAAACACCTATCGCTGTCAATCGACCGACTTGCGCCGCCCATCAGGCTGGAGCATTGGCGTTTCGCCACGCGTTCCTCCATGGCTATGCTGCCAAACGACACGAGCCTTCTCGGTCTTGTTGGTGGCCACGCTGGTATAGGCTTTGCCTTTGAGTTCGGCCTCTTCAACCTTTTGAGAATCAGCAGAAAAATCCGTGATGGAGTTCCTGTCGATTGGGCATGGCTGTCGTCGGCATCGGTGGCGAGACTGATGCGCCTTGAAGAACCGGCACCTTCGTATAGGAAACATCCCGCCCCATCAATCCTCTTCAGCGAAAGGTAAGAAGAACCAAATGGTTGCTTAAGCGCCCCGTTTCGAGCCCTGCATCCAAGCTGACTGACGCCCTATTGCACCTACCCTGTGAGACCAGCTTTCGCCAGATTGTAAAAAAGCTTGTTAGGATAGGCATGCAAACATCTCGTTTTTACCATAGGAACAGCGGG